>JAKIWQ010000066.1 GCA_022749935.1 Thermoplasmata archaeon
AATATCGACCAGCTCCCAGGTCTCGCGCTCGTGCCAGTTCGCGCTCGGCCAGATGGGCGAAGCGGACTCCACGTGGGGGTGATCCGCCGGCAGGTCGGTCGAGAGGAGGGCGTATTGACGAACTTCGTCCGACCAGACCACGTAGAACACTTCCCGGTGGTCGACCCAGTCGATCCCCCCGACCATCGACAAGTGGTGGAACCCGAGGGTGTCCCGGACCGTTCGGAACACGTCGAGCGCGACTTCGGGCCGGAACCGTACCCGCCCCGCCATCCCAGCGAAGGGTTCTACGCCGATCAGCCGGTCCCCGATCTTCGGGGAGAGGGCCTGGGCCAGGTCGTCCGGTTGCATCTTCGACCTCGGCAACTCCGGCGGGCCCGGCGCCTACTCCTTGCGCTCCCGGATCAATTCCTCGAGCTTCAGGACCCCGTCGATCATCGCCTCCGGGCGGGGTGGACATCCGGCGATGTAGATGTCGACCGGAACCAACTTGTCCACCCCAGGTACGACTGAGTAGGCGGTTCGGAACGGCCCGCCTCCGGTCGCGCAGTTTCCCATCGCGATCACCCACTTGGGCTCGGGCATCTGCTCGTAGAGCGTGATCAGCTTGTGAGCGACCTTCCAGGTGACCGTACCGTTGACGATCATGAGGTCGCACTGTCGGGGGGATGATCGAGGGACGATCCCAAACCTCTCGGCATCGAACCGCGCCGAGAAAGCGCTCGCGAACTCGATGGCGCAACACGCGAGCCCCCAGTGAAGTGGAAAGAGGGAGTTTCGGCCCGCCCAGTTGAACGTCGGGCGGATGACCTTGGATTGCCCCTGCTCCAGGAGGAGGGCGGACAGAGCTTCCTTCGCCGCCGGGATGAACTCCTTGGCCCGAACCGTATCGATCTCGAACATGTCGACCCCGGGTCCACCGACCATGGGCAGTTCGCCGGTGAGGCGGTAGGCCTCGGCGGGAGTCGGAGCGAGCTTGGTCGGCGCGATCGCCGAGGGCGGGGTCGTCATACGACCCACCGCTTCTCGCCGCTCAGGGCGTAGTAGATCCCGGTAATGGCGAGCGCCGTGAAGGCGACCGCGATGAATACGGGGTACCAACCGGAGTTCACACCCCGGAAGGTGAGCCCCCAGAGGGCGAGAATGAACCCGAGCACATCGACGGCCACGAAGACGATCGCGAACGTGTAGTGCTGGGTCGGGAAATCGATCTGTGCTTCCCCTTCGGCCTCTTCTCCGCACTCGTAGGTCGTCGTCTGAAGATACGAACGCCGACTCTTGGCGCCCAACACACGGTTGGCGACGACCGACCCCACCCCGAACGCGGCGGCGATTCCCGCGAAGACCAGGAACGTAGTGATGCCGGCTTCCATCGTCTCTTCCTTAGGCTCGCCAGGTAGTAGTCGATGCGACTCTCGGACGTTATTTAACTCCTACATCGCTGAGACAAATTCGAAGGGTAGCGGCGGCCTGAAAGAGGCCCCGGTCGGCGTTATCCACCCGAGGGAGTGGCGCGCGTGTGCCCGCGGACGGGTTTCGGCGCCCCCTGCATCTGGTCGGGCGATTTGTCGAGCTCGTGCCACTCGAACCCTCCCATGCGGCGGCGCTCGCAGAGCGACTCCAGGACTCGGAGACGCTCCGTTTCTTCCGCTCACCGCCCCTACGAACGACAAAGGCCGTCGCCGAGTGGATCCAGATTCTGACGGCTGCGCAGCGGGCAGGTACCGACTTGCCGTTCACCACGCTGCTGAAGGCCAGCAGGGAGCCGATCGGGATGACCCGCTACCTGCGAATCGATCGGGGCACTCCGAGCGTCGAAGTCGGAGGAACTTGGCTCGACCCGAGATTCTGGGGAAGTCCCCTCAACCTCGAAACAAAGTGGCTCCTCCTTCGGCATGCATTCGAAGAGGAGGGAGTGCATCGGGTGCAACTCCAGACCGACCTTCGGAATCTTCGGTCCCAGCGTGCCGTCGAAGGGATCGGAGCGACCTTTGAGGCCCGGCTTCGGGAAGACGTGGTGCTTCCCGATGGAACGTTCCGGACCTCGGTCTACTACAGCATCCTCGAAAGTGAGTGGCCACAGGTGCGGGCCGGCCTTGAGGCCAAGTTGGCCCGACCGTGGATCCCCGTCGTCCGCCCGCCGCCTTCGACCCTGAGAGCCGCCTCGAATGTCGCAGAGGGACCCAAGGCGCCCCCCGGAGATTCGTTCCCCGCTCCATTGCGATTCCGTCCGCCTGTGAGCCTTCGGGGCCGCCACCTCCGCCTGGTCCCGTTAGAGCGCTCGCATGTCCCGAGGCTCGCCGAGGCGGGGGCCGACCCGAACATCTGGACTCTTGTGCGGATCCGTCACGGCGACACTCCGGAGGGCATGGCGGGCCTGGTGGAGGACCTTCTGCGTCTCCAGGAGGAGGGAAATGTCCTCGCCTTTACCGTCGAGACGGAGCCGGACCACCGTCCCTCCGGGATCGCCCGGTTTCTGGACATCGACCGGGAGAACCGATGGGTCGAAGTGGGCACCTGGATCGATTCGAAGCTCTGGCGAACCCCCATGAACACGGAAATCAAGGCCCTGCTGTTCGCCTACGCGTTCGAGAAGGAGGGGGTCCACCGAGTCCAGCTCAAGACGGACGACCGGAACGTCCGTTCCCAGGCGGCGATCGAACGGCTCGGCGCGCACGCGGAGGGCAGGATGCGGGAACACTACCGGTTCCCCACGGGCCAGTACCGGACGTCACTCTACTACAGCATCCTGGCCTCTGAATGGCCGGGCGTCCGAGCCCGCCTCGCTTCGCTCCTCGCCCGGCCGTGGAACGGGCCGACGCGGGTTACGTCCAGCTAGGGGCTCACGATGGAGGAGGCTCGTGGAAGCGCGGACGTCGCTTCTCTCGGAAGGCCCGGATCCCCTCGGGGAGCTCGTCCCCTTCGGCCGCCTCAACCATCCCCCGTCGCTCGAGGCCGAGCTGTGTTTCGAGGCTCGAACTGAACGCCGAGACCATCAAGCGCTTCATCCAGCCGTAGGCAAAGGTCGGTCCATCGGCGAGTTCTTGGGCTCGGGACCACGTCCGATCCATGAGTTGGTCGGGCGCGACGACCTCGTGCACCAGTCCGAGTTCAAGGGCCCGACTTGCGGTGATGCGGGCGTTCGTAAAGAGGAGCTCCTGCGCGAGTCCGATCCCAAGGTAGTGAGGCAGAAAATACGTGAGGCCCCCGTCCGGGACGGCGCCGAGCGAGGGGAATGCCGGGACCAGGAGGGCGTCCGAAGCGGCGATCCGCCAGTCGGCAGCGAGGGCGAGCGAGAGCCCACCCCCCGCCGCGACGCCCGGGAGTGCGACGACCACCGGCTTGCGCATCTGCAAGATCTCTCGCACGGAGCCCTCCTGCTCTCCGGTCAGCTCGTGGAAGAGGCGGGGGAGGTCCCCTCGGACTCGGGACTCCTCCATGGTCGCCACGTCGCCCCCCGCACAGAACGCCTTCCCGGCTCCCGTGAGGATGACACTACGAACGGTGGCGTCGACGGCAGTTGCCTGGAGGACCCGCCGAAGGGCTCGCATCGAGGGAACGTCCAACGCGTTCAAACGGTCCGGCCGGTCGATGACGATCGCGAGGACGCTTCCCTTCCGCTCGGTCCGTATCGGGTCCACGGTACACCATGGCGAGCAAGGGGTGCCCCTACTAAGGGGGTGCCACCGCCCCGGCCCGAGTTCGATGCCGGGAAGGTAGGGAGGGAGCCCGAGCCAGGAGGTCGTCCCAGTTCCGGGGCGGCGTCGGAGCCGACGGGGAGGAAGTTGACGAGTGGCCCACCGAGGGGATGAGCGCAAGCGTAGAGCCGATGTCGTTCGCCTCGAGAACACGGGTGTTGAGCGGAGACAGTCCCCAATTTTCATCGATGAATTTCAGCACGGAGGTGTGGTCGAACACGGTCGAAGATACTTCTCCCCCTTCGGTGAAGGGAGAGATCACGATCATCGGGACCCGAAACCCGTCCCCGAGGCCGTCCATGGTGGGGGGAACCACGTGGTCGTAGAATCCGCCGTCCTCGTCCCACGTGAGGAAGATGACCGTCGAACCCCACTGCGGACCGGACTCGATCGCGGAGATGACCGAGAGGGCCCACGACTCACCCACCGTGACGCTCAGGGGGGGTTGCTCGCTGTAAGGACCCTGGCTGGGATCCACCACGGCGACCGCGGGCAGTTGGCCCGCGGCAATCGTGGAGAGGAGACCCCCCATCGGAACCACGTTTGCGACTTGGGTGGGATTCGTCCGAAGTGGGGAGAGCCACAGAGGAATCGGGGCGTAGGTACCGCCGAGGTCGTAGAAGTACTTCCACCCGAGGTGGTGGAGGGCGAGTTGGTCGAATATCGTGGTGAGGTTGAGCCCCGTCAGAGGGAGTGAATTGTCCGTCACGCCGGCCGAGGCCCCGGCCATCGCGTAAAGCCGGTTGGGTAACGTGGGGCCGAGAACGGACGCGAAGTAGTTGTCGCAGAGGAGGAATTGGTGAGCCAGGTTCCAGTAGCCCTCGACTTCGGTCCCGTTGTAGTACCCCATGGGCGTGGCGGCGTGGGTTGGGTCCACCCGCGCCATCTGCTCGACGAATCCGTCCATCCGTCCCCCATCCACGTCCGCGATTTCGGAGGCGCGATCATGGGGTGGGCTCGGCGTCGAGTTGGACCCAATCCAGAACGGACGGACGAATCCTCCTCTACCATCCGGGAGCGCCACATTGGGCGGGAGTCCGTGGGGGACTCCGGGGTCCACCCCGAAGTAATTGTCGAACGCATGGTTCTCCATCATAATTTCCACGACGTGCGCCACGGGACCCCGAGTGGGGCTCGAGCCACCCCGGCTCTCCGGGGGTATGGTCGCAAGACCGGCGACCGCCAACGCACCGGCGGTGACGCACGCCAGCAGCACGATCATCGGTTCCGCGGACCATCTCGACTTCATGGAGGGTACCGCGTGGGTGGCGAACGCCTCAGTCCCATGGTCCTCTTAGTCCCCCCTAGACGCTACGACGGGTTCGGGATTGGTTTCCACGATGGCATGGGGATCCCGTGGGCGAACCGGTAGTCGATGAGTCGGTGGAGGACCGCGTTCCCTTCGACATCCCAGGTGAATCCCTGCGAAAGCCGACGGACGTACCCCGGGTCGTCGAACCCCAGATACCGGATCAATCCACCTGCCCTCCGGGCGGCGAAGGTGATTTCGGCCCTTCGGGTACGTTCCTCCGAGGGTAGCGCACCCATAAATTGTGCACGGGCGCGGTGGTACGTCCATTGAAACCTCGCCCATGCCGGGCTCCCGCTCCGCAATAACTCCCGGAGCGCGGACAGGAGGGCCGCGAGCGCAGCGGCAGGCCCCGAGAGCGGAAGAGGTGGCGAAGGGGTCGTTGCGGTTCGCGCCCCCGCGCCGCTCGCACCGGGCCTAGCGCCCAGGACGTCGCGGAACCAGAAGCGGTCCACGGGACGCTCGAACGATTCGAGGTCCATGTACCGGGCGAGGTAGCCCTCGACGTCGGACCGAAAGTCTCGGTGGTGTACGATTCGCTCGTTTCGGGGTAGCTTGGAGAGGGTGCCCCGAATTTCTGGAAATGCATAGGCCGGGTTCGGCGCAAAGAAGCACCGCCGACGAAAGAGTCGAAGGTGCGAAGTGTACGCATTCAGGGTCCGTTCCCAACGCCTAACGACGAACCCGTCGGCCAGTTCTAGATGTTGGAATCGACGCAGGAGGTCCGACGACGGTTCTTCATCGGGGTCGCAGTAGAATACCCACTCCGATGTGATCTCGCCGACCCCGAAGGGCAGGAGCAGGTCCGTGTACCCGGTGGGGATCACTCGGACGGCCCGCTCCTTGGGTGCCCGAAGGCCTCTCAAGAGGGCCTCCCAACCCTCGTGCGCGGAGCTGTCAATGACGACCACCTCGTCGAACCGGTCGGAAAGTTGCCGGACCAGCTCCAGCGCCTCCGTCGGGTCGCCCCGGTTGAAGATGAGGAGCGAGATGCTCGGGCGAACCATCGCCGAATCCGAACCTATGCGGTGTAATTACCCTCGGCCTGAATCCGGGGGGGCGGTGGGGACTGGCGGACCGTTATGGACCCGGGCTCGCTGGGGGACGGAGGTTCGAAGGGGTGGTCCCGGGAGGCGATCCTGGACGGGGCTCGGATTTGCCCACCGTGAGTGCGCCCGCCCAGAAATTTCTGCGCGTTCGAGCCGGGGCCGGTGAATCCGTTTCCCTCTTGTTTTGGGCAGAATCCAGCGGTTGGTACGTCATGCCCAGTGGGTCGGCCACCCGCTGGTTGTCGGAGGCTTTGCGCGCAGGGGGGTGTGATGCGGCGCTCACGGACCACGCTTTCGCGCGATGTTCCGCGCAATTGGTCGTAGACCCGGTCGAAGCCGACCGAGCGCGAAAAGGTATGCGCGAAAAGTACGGGGACGAGGTGTTCTCTCGATATTTCGGTTCACGATCGAAAGTGGTGCATCTGGTCCCCGGAGGCATCGTCTCCGCTCGCAGTCCACCGGAACTCTTGCAGCAAGAGTTCGACGCGGACGCGGCGGGTTACACCGAGGGCGTGCGGTCCAATCCCATCGAGCTGTATCTGAAGGAGACGAGCCGAGACCGGTTGGTCGAAGCGTTTCGCTCGAGTGGGGCCCTGCTCGAGATCGGCGCCGGGACCGGCTTTGAGACGTTGCCGCTTCTTTCCGCCGGCCATCCGGTGACCGTGGTCGACCTCTCGACTCGGATGTTGGCCCTTCTCACGGAACGGGCGCGGGCCGCGGGGTTCGGGGAGAAGTTGACCTGCCGAGTCGGCCGCCTCAGTCAACTCGGCGAGGCCGCGAAGGAGTTTGACACAGGGACGATCGGAGGCGCGTACTCCACCTTCGGCGCGTTCAACCTGGAGTCGGACTTGGGGACCGCCCCAACGGCGCTCGCCCGTATGCTCCGTCCCGGAGCCCGAATGATCTTCACGACCCTGAATCGGCCCGGGGCCTTTCCGGTCGTCTGGGAGTTCGCCCTCGGGAACCGCTCGGGCGCCTTCCGCAGGGCGGGGCGGGTCCTGCCTTCCGGGTCAATCCGATACCCCCTGACGGTCTTTCCCCGGAACCCTTCCTACTGGGACCGGGCGCTGGCCCCGTCCTTCCGTCGGGTCGCCACTCTCCCAGTCTCGGTCGCGGCCCCTCCGTTCGAATCGCCCCGCTTGGTCCGATGGCTCGGACGCGTCGGGGGTTCCCGAGCCCGCCGGTGGGATGAG
>JAKIWQ010000067.1 GCA_022749935.1 Thermoplasmata archaeon
CCCTTGAGATTCACGAGGGCTCGTCGAGCGGAACGGTTCGATCGACCACCGTAGTCCTTCGGTCCACCGGACTGGGTGTCGAACGTCGCCTGTGCCAGGCGAAGGCGGGTTGCCGGTCGATAGGGCTGCCGGACGCCGTCGACGTCGTAGAAGTACCGGTTCGACTTGGTCAGAAGAAAGACGTACTCGTGGGAACGGGTCGGTCGGTCCCGGACCGATTCGGGCATTGGGTTGGGCTTCGCCCAGACGCAATCGGACCGGAGCCACCACCCTCGTCGCTGGAGTTCGAGAGTGACCCGCCACGGGATTCCCGCGAGGTCCTTGGGCTTGAGATCTCCACTCCGCGCGGCGCTCCGTCGTGGGCCGCCCCTGCCACGAGTCTGGGAGGGATCCCAACGATCCGAGAACGCCTCGGAGGAGGATCGGCGGACCGGGCTGTCTCCCTGGAACGTATCTCCCAGGTTCAGCCACAGCGTTCCGTCGGATCGCAGGACCCGCCGGACCTCGTCGAAGACCCCGGCGACGTGCTGGACGAAGAGCTCAGCCGTCGGCTCGAGACCAAGCTGGCCGAGCCACGCGCCGCAGGAGAGGCAGAACCGGCCCCTGCGCTCCCCCCGTGCATAACCCGCCCCGACCACGTGCCTGCCGTTCGGGGTCCCCGTACCTCCCTTCGGGTCGCCTGGAATCGGGGCGCCCCATTCGTGCGGACAGGACGGGCTTTCTCCCCAAAGGACCGGGGGAAGGCCATAGTCCCGGAGCCCCCAGTACGGCGGCGATGTAACTACACAGTGGATGGACTCGTCGGGCAGACGCCCGAGTACCTCCCTGACTTCGCCCTCGAGGATGGTGGGGGTGAGGTCCTTGGGGATCACGTCGCCTCCTCGAACTTCCGCCAGAAGTGCTCGTTCCTGGCCGCCGTCGCCCGGCGGATCCGGTGCTCGAATGCGAGATCGCGGGCGAACTGGACTCGGGGGCCGAACTCGGCCCGCACGCGCCCCAGCTCATTCTGAACGCGCCACTCCGGCTTGGTGAACTCCTCAACGACGGCGTTGAGTCGGGAAGCGTAGCCCTGAAGCAGGAGGACGACGTTCTCCAGTTCGCGCCGGCTGAGCAGCCGGAGCGCGACGGTCTCGCTCATCCGGCGAGTGTCGCCCCCTGGTCGAGCGGCCGGGCGCCGAGGTTGCCTCGGAGGTAGTGGTAGTCGGGAACCCGAGTCGGCGGGGGAGCCGAATCGACGATGATCCACTCATCTCCGTCGCTCCACGTGGGTCGGAGCAGGCCGTTCTCGCAGAATCCCGCGATGACGTGGAGCCGCCGTGGAGGTCGGTAGCTCGGGAAGGTTTGGACGACCATCCGATCGACCGCGGGAAACGGTGCGAGCCAACCGAACGGGTGGGGGGCGTAGAAGACCCGCAAGGCCCGAACGGCGGCCTCGTCGACCTTGCGAGGAGCTGCAGCGCGCGCGCACACGCGCTGCCGCCAGCGGTAGGCCTCCAGCAGCTCCAGAAGCGTCGCGTCAGCGATCGGAGGCCGTCCCCCGGACCTGCCTCGGCCCCTCCCCCGACCGGAGGAGCCCACGAGGCCCCGCTGGGAGATGATCCGTTGGACGCGCCGGAACTCGAACCACGTCCGGTCCGAGAGCCAGAGGTGGCGCTGGGAGGTAGGAGGGGGAGGGAGTTCCGGGCCCGGAACAGGGGTAGTTCCGGTACCGGAACTACCGTAGTTCATGTCCCGGAACTCGGGGGAGTTAGAGAGGATAGGAGAGCCCGGAACGGGCTCGGAAGGAGCCCTCACTGACGGAGACGGTGGTCGCTGCACGAGACTCACCCCGGGAGCCCCCGTGTGCGCGCGTACCCGGTCAGCCGAACCTCTACCAGTCCGGCGGCGAAGCCGTGGATCGGGCAGAACGAGATGCGGAGAATCAGGTTGTGTCGGGCGTCAGAGCGGCAGCACCCGCAGACCATGCGAGGTACGGGCGGGGTGGAGACGGGGCCATCCCGTTCGACAATGAACGTGATCTCCGCGTGCTGGGGCGTCAAACGGCCACCCCCAGCGCCGTTTCAAGGGGCGATGGCTTGGCCCCGATCGCGGCAAAGCGATGGGCGCGCCCCCGTCGATCCGGAGCCCGTTTTGGGCTGGGTTCTATAAGAGAGTGATTATGGGCCCAGTCGGATTTGAACCGACGACCTCCCGGTTATCAGCCGGGTGCTCCAGCCAAACTAAGCTATGGGCCCCTGCCGTCGGCCGAATGTGATTCCGGCCGAGATAAAGAGTTGGGGGCTGACAAAAGTCGCCTAGAGGAACACGACTTTTTGGGGCCGGTCGTGCTCCTCTTGGCACCGATGAGCAGTCAGTTCAGCCGCCCGACTCACAGCACGAGGTAGCTCGACACTCCGGCCTCTCGGACGCCCGAATTGGTCTGGGGGGACCTCCCAAGCGCATGCAAACCGATGAAAGGCCAAATAGGTGTAATACGTCACGGCCGAAGCGCCCTTCGCGGGCGCGCTAGGGAAACCATGGGCCAACTCACCGTCGTTGAAGACCGCGCGCCGAGGACGAATAAGCTCTCTTTCACCTTGACTGCCGCCCTCGTACTCGCAGTCACCATCGTGATGCTGTTGAGCCTACTTTCAGGAGCGGGACTCGGGAAGGTCGCGGGTCCGAGCGGAGGTTCCGCGGGTCCGTTGGCACCGATTACAGCATCCCCGTCCGCCTCCAAGATTTCTCACCCCGCGGCGCTACCCGTCGCGCCCTCCCCCGCGAAGAGCATCGTCGCTCCGCACTTCGGCGGCATGGGCCAGTTCAAGATTCCCGGTCCCCACCCTCCGTCTTGGGGCCAGACGGGTCTCCCCCCCGGCGGTGAGGCGGCACTTCCTCAGCATACGGCTCCCTCCGCCTCCAGTTCCTCTCAATCCTGGCTGAACCGCTTCTGCGCGGGTCTCTGGCCGGGGGGTCCGACCGATTGGGCCCAGTACTACTATGAAGGCAACTGCTACGGCCACGACGAGCCCGGCATCAACTTCTACTCCAATCAACCCGGCAGCGGCGGCAACGTCTCCTGGAACGTGACCCTGCCCGTCGACCGGAGCCCGACCCATAACCAGTCGAGCCTGTACTCGGCGATCTGGTTTGGCATGACCCTCAGCGACCCGCTGGGGTGGCTCGGCCAGTGCTTCCTCGAACTTCAATTCTATCCGGACCAGACCTGGTACAACCCCGGGCCTCTCTACCCCAACGCGACGGTCAATGGGGCGTGGATCGCAGCGGCGGTCGCTTGGCAGATCGAGTCGGCCACTGGGTTCGAAGACCCGTGCTTCTACGAGCCTGCCTACTCGAACGGCGTCCCGGGACCCGCCTTCCTCAACATGACCCAGGGGGACCACATCCAGGTCACGATGAGTGGGTGGCAGAACAGCCCGACGGGCGAAACGATCGTCATTCTCGACCTGACGAACGGTCAAAAGTCGAGCTTTGTTCTATTCGACGCGACCGGCGGCTACCCCCTGAACCCGGCCTACTCGACGAGCTCCTACCCGAACTCGCTCCAGTGGACCCCGGGCGGCGAGTACCCCGTCAGCTTCGCCTTCGAAACCGGTCATGCGGGGAACCCCGACTGGCCCGCGAACAACACCTACGGCGGATGCAGCGGCGGACCCAAGTCGACCCCGGTCGACCCGGGCGCGCCCTGCCCCAGCTACGACCCCGGGCAGTGGGCGAACAACACCCTCCACCCGTGGCACTTCTCGGTCCCGACGTTCTGGAACGCCAAGGACACCACCCGACCGACGCAGGTGGCGTTCACGCAGCCTGAGGGAGGCATCGACCTCGTCGACCAGACGAGCAACGGAGTTTGCGCGGGCAGCGAGGGGAGCGCGTGGTGTACCTATCCCTGGTACAGCTACTACTGCAATGCCCACGCGTTTGAGTTCGGGGCGCTCGACTATGCGGGCGTGACGGCGGACTTCGGGAAATTCACCCAGTACTCCACCGTAGGGATCGCCGACCAGTCCGGGATCGGGTTCTTCGGACCCACGAACTTCTCCATCCCGACGTGCGGTTCGCCTTCCTACCACGTCACGCTCGGAACTTCGGGAGGGGCCGGCTCGGTCTACTTCCTCTCCCACGACTACACCTCGACCATGACGGTCGGGGGTCTCGGACGCGGATCGTTCTCGCTCTCGGCCATCACGACCGCCGGTGGGTCCTTTGGCTCGTGGGCGACGACGGGCGGGACGTCCGTCACGGATCCGTTCTCTCCGTGGACCACGCTCACGGTCCATGGGTCGGGAACGGTCACGGCCGTCTTTTCGTCGACTCCCGCGATGACCACGGTAAAATTCTCGGACAATCCGGGCGGGAGTATCGGGGTCAACCCGACCCCATTCTTCTCGGGGACCGGCACGGGTCTGGCGACGGTCGCCAACGGAGGCACGTTGAGCCTCGCCGCTGGACTGTATCCGATCGAGGCGTACCCGAAAGTCGGCTACGAGTTCACCTACTGGACGGCGTCCTCCAACGGGCTGACGATCGCCGCGGCTCAGTTCCCCGTGACCTGGCTGCTGGTCGACGGGTCCGCTTCGACGGCCAAGCTCGTGGCCCACTACAAGGCGTCGGTCGACACCGCGACCATGTACCTCGTCGTACAGGGCGTAGGGAGCGCGACGCTCGGGTCGCTCACCGTCACCAACACCGTCCCCGGAACGCAAGTCTACAACGTCGCCTTGTTCAACGTGGGGAGCTACCCACTCATCGTCACGACCGGAACCGGCTCGCAAGCGCCGATCATCGAGTACTTCTTCCCGGTGATCGCGATGATGAACTTCTCGTCCCACACCCGCGTCACCCTCGAGAACGGGACCAGTGAGTTCCTCATCGTCTTCAACGCGCTCGCCACCGTGACGTTGGTGGCGAACACGTCGACCAGCGGTTCGGTCGAGGTTGGGACCGCCACCGGATTTGAGTCGGTGGCGAGCGGTTCGACCCTGTCCCTGGCGGCCGGGACGTACGCGTTCGCAGCGGCGCCCGCCCGGCACGACTCGTTCAGCGGATGGGCGACGAACAACGCGGCGAACGCGGTGTTCTTCACGTCGCCCTCGGTCGTGTATGTCCTGATCACGCTGGACGGCACGTCCACGGTGTATGCGGACTTCACGCCGATGGTCGGGACCGACAAGGTGACGCTGGCCGATACCCCGCTCTCCGGGGGAATGATCGCGCTCAACTTCGGTGCGCCTCACGCGAACGGTGGATTCGTCAACGTGGCCGGAGGCCAGTACTACGCGAGTGCCGCCAATCCGGTCGGTTGGGTCTTCTCCAGCTGGTCGACGAGCGGCAGCGTATCGCTGCTCCTGACCGGTCCGGGGGCCGCGGTGATCACCGTGACGGGAGCGGGCACGCTGACGGCCAATTTCGTCCCCGCGACGTTCCTGGTCTCGTTCGTGGCCTCCGACGGCTCGGCCCAGATCTCGACCGCGTGGGTGACGATCGCATCGGCCACCTTGTTCACTGGCGAGACGACGGTGCTCACCTACGGTATGCACACCCTGACCCTGCATACCGGTCCGGGCCGCACCGTGACGTGGAGCTCGACGGCGAACATCGCGCTGCCCGCGGGCAGCCACGCACGCACCATCTCGTTCTTCGTGTCGGGTGCCGGCACGATCTACGCCGCGATGACGTAGGGCTTGAGAGGTCTCTGCGCCGGCCCCCGGGCGAACCCCGGGGGACCAACCCATTCCCATCGTTCGTCCGTTCTGGATCGGACGGAGCAGTCAGCGCTCTCCGAACACAGGTTCCCCGCACGGCGGCCGAACGGCCGGTTCTTGGCTGGACTCGCCGCACGTCTTCGCGACAACCGCCCGAAGAGCACGCGCTCGACTGCCCGGAGGTCTCGGGCGCAATCGGTGAAGGAAAAGGGCAGGGCGATGAACTTCGGCCCCGACGCCGCCGGCCGCCGAACTTGGTCTGTTCCGGGATCAACTCGGGTGAACGGGGGCGTCCTCCCTCCCAGAACGGGGCGAAGGGGTTGGCTCAATCCGTCCGATGGGGCGCCCTTACGGGTGCTTGGCCATCTTCATGACTTCGTCATGAGAGACGTCCTTGCCGTGCATCTCCTTCACGTGGGCCTGCACGTACTTCACGAGTTCGTGTTCCTTCTTACTGACCATCTCGAAGCCGTCCTCGCACGCCACCTTCAGCCTGCCACATCCCATGGTTCCACTCTTCGCCCGTCGAGCGGGCGACTAGCACAATTCCTTCGTCCGTCTTAACGGTGTGGTCATCCGCCGGCGTGGCGTCGAGTCGGTCCCGGTCGGTTCACCCGCCGATGAATCGGTGAGCGCCCGCGAGGAGCTGGGGAAGCGTGATCCCCACTCGATCGAGCGCATACGCGAAGAGCAAGAACAATCCGAGGGCCAAGACCCCGTCGAGGAGGACTCCACCGCGCTCCGACCGGATGTGGCGCACTGGGCCCACCTCGTCCGTCTCCAGTGCGGCGGTCATACAAGTAGGCGGCGGATTTCGGGTTATTCGACGGCCCATCCATCGCTGCCCCGCTGGAACGGTGCATGAGTCGAGGCAGGGCGGTTAGGGGGGGCTCGGTTCCTCGTCCTCCCCGCGCTGGATTCGGTAGCTTCGACCTCGGTGGCGGGATCCGCGCTCGCCCGCAAGCGCCCTATCATGCTCTGCGGTGAGGAGGACCGTGACCTACCGGGGATCGAGTCGACACTTTCAGACCGAGCGGCTCGCACCGGGGGTGTTTGCGGCCATCGCTACTCCTTCGGGATTCGGACTGTGCAACGCCGCGATCGTGGACCTGGGGGGCGCGACGGTCGTGTTCGACTCCATGCTCACCCCCATGGCCGGAGCGGACCTCGCGCGGGCGGCGACACGCTGCACCGGACGCCCCCCCACGTGGGTCGTCAATAGTCACTGGCACGGCGACCACATCTGGGGGAAC
>JAKIWQ010000068.1 GCA_022749935.1 Thermoplasmata archaeon
ACGCATCCCCGTTGTCGCTGCCTTCTTCGTTTCCGACCCGAAGCCGCGCTGGTGGCTTGTCGACGCAAAGGCACTGCGCGCGGCAACATACCGAAGGCACGAGATCGAGTCCAAGCCCAGAGTAGACGTGGGCTTTGATCTTACCGACCAGTTTTCCCGAATCCTCGCTAGCAATATCCAGATCGCGATGGAGGGCCCGGCACCCCTGTCACGCTTGCTCGGAGGCTAAGCGGCAGGATTTCAGCTCCGATCCCCCGGGCCTTGCGGACATTGCGCTGGTTGCGGACTGGAACGAACCCGCCGGACTCGTATCCGACGGTCGATGCGGGGCCCGATCCCTGACTGTCTCGGGTGGCTTCGACTCTGGGTGGGGCCGCGACGAAAACCAGCCTTTGGGGCACGCCCCCACGGCGCGTGTCGATGGATGGGGGTCGGTTTCGAGGGTGGGAGTTCGTTCACGGCCGGGATACCCGTTCAACGCTTCGACGTTCTGGCTCTGCGACCGGACCGGGGATTTCGGGCCAAGTGTGCTTGCACCGGCTCCCCCTCCTGTTTCCGGTACGCCCGAACCCGATGGACCCGGTCCCTACGACGGACAGAGTCGTCGTCTTCCGGCACCCCCGCCTCGTGCTCGAGTTCCCAGTGCGCCTCAATCTCGACGACCTCTTGCCGGTCCCGGTCGATTTGCCGTGTCCCGGCTCGAACGAGAAGTAGGTGCTCGTAGGCCTCCCGAGAGTTCATCTTGTAGCGCCCGTAGTCCCGGGCCTCCAGCGAGGCGATCGCGCGCTGGATCGCATCCCGGCCATCGCGGATGTTGTTCGTTTCCCAGAGCGGGGCGCCGAACTGCCGCAGGGATCTTTCCTGTGCGCCGATCCGGCTCTCGAGCTCCCGAAGCCGGTGGACGGCCTCACCGTCCACGGTTCGACGTTCGCCCACCGCTCTACCTCCGGGGGTTGCGAGCGAGATGGGGTCGGACCCGCTCGCCGGCCTCCCTTCGGTACCCACGGACCCGGTGGTACTCCCCCTGTCTGCCCCGGGTGTCGTCCTCGCCCTCCCGGGTGTCCTTCTCCTGCCGCTCGGTCCACTCGACGTCCTCTCGGGCTACCCGGTGCAGGCTTCCGTTGTCTCGTCGGTTGGCGACGTTCGCGAGGAAGTTCAGGCGGCGGACAGCCGTCGCGTAACTATCGGCACGGACGGTCCGCTCGATCGCTTGGTGCCGCACGTCGGGAGGGCAACTCGCACACCAGCCGTGGAGCCCGTCTTCCTCAAGGTGCCCCACGTGCCTCGACCACTTCTTCTCCATCGAGTTACCTCCGGACCATCATGCCGCCCCCGCCGCTCGCAGCGCCCCCGTCCACAGGTCCATCCGCCAACGGTCGTCGAGCGTGTCCTGGACCAATCGGCTGCGCCGCAGGCTGACGAGGATTCCCGCCACCGAAACCGTCGCGACTGCGATCAATGCGAGACCGACCCCCGGGTCGATCAGCATCTCAATCAACGCTACAGTGTTCCATACCATGTGAAGGGCAATACCCGCAGGAAGTCCCCAGGCCCGGCCGTGCCAACTGACGGTGGTCAGGGTCGAGGCCGTGGCGTGAAGGAGGGGGTCGGTGACCGCCCGGAGTGCGATGAACCCTACGAGGAGAGCGGTCGGCTCCCCCCACGCCGCGACGAAGTAGAGGGCGTTCTCGGTGGCAGCGAACCCGATCCCGGCGCCCGAAGCCGAGGCGAAGTTCGCCCCCGTCGCCCCGGAGACGAAGAACTTCAGGAGTTCCTCGACCGGTGGGGCCACGAGGACTAGGATCACGGCCGAGGCATAGAGCGGGCTTAGGGCGTCCTGGGCGAGGAACTCGACCACGAGCGCGCCGAGGGCTACGACAGTGGCTCCCGCCGTGAGGCTCAGCACGCGGGGACGGAGAAACGCCACAAACGGGGCCACGAGAACGAAGGAGACGAGGAACGCCTCGGTGGCGGAGGCGAGGTTCATTGGGTCTCGCCTCCGGGAGGTAGTCCCGTTCCGGGAAAGCTGGATGGATCCTTTCTTCTCTTGCGCGCGCGTACGTGATAGATATAGAAGGGCGGGGCGCCTCCTCCTCCGCCTCCTCCCTCTCCGCCCCCGCCGTCAGCCATGGACGCTCCTCCGGTGACGCGTCAGGTTGTCCCGCCGGGTGAACCGGACGCCGCACACATCGCAGACTGCCGGCCGTGAGGGATCGCTCCGGGGTAGTTCCGGGACGGCTCCCATCGACTCCTTCTGGTCCAGGTAGGCAATCAGTTGCTGGCCAACGGCCTCGGAACTCCCGCTGAGGTGTCGCTCGAGATCCTGCACGTCAAGGTCGACGTCGAACCCGCGGAGGCCGTAGGCGAGGTAGGGGAGGACCGTCGGCGGAATCTGGAGAAACCCCTCCTCCTCCCGGCGGACAATCCACCGGTGTCCGTCCTTGATGATGACCTGGAGCATCGACTTGAGCATCGTGCCCTCGCGGAGGACCACCGGGACGTGCCGGTAGGCGTGGTAGACGAGGAGCGGGCCCCGGAGTCGGAGGTGTCGCTCGATGTTCAGGAGGCGTTGCCAACTCCGGCCGTCCCCGCTCATCCAGTCGTGGGAGGTGACCGCCTGGTCCATCTCGTCGATGACCAAGGCGGGCTTCCGTCCGATTCGAACGGATTGGACCGCCCCGCGGAGCACCTCGCTCAAGGAACGGACCGGATGGATCCGGCCCCAGGGCTCCGACTCCGGCGGGCCGCCACCGTCGGGGTCCCAGGTAAACGGGAGGTTCGTGTAGACGTCCCATTCCGGTCGCGTTTCAAGTACCTTTTCGATTACCCAGGCGGCGAAGTTGGACTTGCCCCGGCCCTGGCCCGCGAAGACGACGGACGGGCGCCCTTCCCAGAGCCACGCGCCCTCAATGTACCGGCGTGCCTTTCGGTCCTCCCAGGATTGGACTTTCCGATCGGGCAGGGTGGCCCGCCACAGGAGATACTTCTCGGCGAGCGCACGCGCGGCCTCGGGACCGGTCTGCCGGTCGGCCGAGATCGCCTGCGCCAGAGCCTCAGCCATTCCGGAGCCAGCCAGAGACTCCGTCACCGGAACTCCCGCGCGTCGTCCGACCAGTAGTCCCGGGACGATTCCCCCTCCCGCCGGCGGAGCGAGAGGGGCCCGGCGCGCAGCATGAACCGCTTGATCGTGCGGGCCCGCACGCGGCTCTCCGCGGGGGTGAGCTCCCAACTACGCGAGGAGGGGTCACGGTGGGTATCGTCCAGCGCTTTCCAACGGGCGCGGTAATCCGTGGCGACCGGATCTTCGGGGTCCTCGTCCAGCATCGAGTCCGCGAGCTCGTCGACGTCGGTCCAAAGCTCGGCCAGCACCGGATACTCCTCGGTGTCGCCCGGGTCGAGGGCCAGCTGGGCTCGCAGGATCTGCTCGGCCGTCATCTCGAGGAGCAAGTGATACAGCCGCTGGCCCGCCGGCAGGTGGGAGTATGCGGCGGAGTCGTCCGGGAGCCCGACTTTCGCTTCGGGGGGTCCGTCGCCCATCAATCGGCCTCCAGCTCGCTCTCGAGGCGGGCGGCATGGCCGGTCAGCGGCCGGGGAACCCTCCGGAACTCCTCGCCCGCCACGCTCGCCACGGAGAGCGCTTGGAGGTCGAGGAAGGCGTTGATGCGGGCCCAGAGGCCCGGGTAGACTCGGGGTACCAGATGGTCGCGCAACCCTTTGCGCCGGAGTTCCAGGCGGTCTCGACGCCGTTCCGCGACCCGACAAGCCTCCAGATTCGCCCGGGCTTCGGCCAGTCCCTGGACGAGTTCCACCGGGGAACCTGACGACAAGGGAGCCGGGCCGTCCTTGACCTCCCGACGGCATCGCTCGGCAAGGGTACGGAGCCGGGCGTCCAGCCGCTCGTGCCGGTCGCGCACCTCCCGGAGATCCGCCTCGGCGGACTCCAGCTCCGCCTCCGCCTCAATGACCTGCTGCCGGACGAGCCAGCGGCGGCTCTGTTCGAGCCTCAGGTAGCCGAGGCACCACTCCCAGTTCTGGTAGGCCCGACTGCCCTCCGGCGGAACGAGGAAGAGGACGTTTGCGGGTCTCGATTCCGCCGGGACGCCTCGGGTGCCCTTAGGGGTCCGCGTAAGAACCTCGCGCTCCGGGTCGAACCCCAGCCAGCCGGTGATCTCCAGGAGGTCGGACTGGAGAGCCATGGAATGCTGTCGCCAGAAGGAGAGCCGCTTGCGTTCGCCGGCGTCGACCAGCGACGCGGGAGGGAACCAACTCGAGGCCTCGTCCCGGCCCATCTCAGGCCTCCGAAGCTCGCATCGAGCTGAGCTGATGGCGCCGCCAGAGCCTCGCGACCCACCAGACGACGGCGAGGAAGATCGGGACCATCCCGACCAGCTCGAGAGTCCCGTCGCCGTCGAGGTAGGCGGCGGTGAGGACGCCGAGGCTGAAGGTCAGAATGACCGTGTAGCCCCACTCGCGCGGACTCAGCTCGAAGGCCCAGCTCCTCAGTGCCGCGGCGACCGCGAAGAGGAGTCCTATCGCAGCTACGAACGCGACGAGCAGCAGAAGGTCGGTGCCGGCCGCCATCAGAGCGCCCTCCGCCCGGAACGCGAGGGTCCGCCGAGCAACTTCGCCCGCGCAAGCTTGTGTCCCTCCCAAAGATAGAGCAGGACCGCAACGATGGTGGTGGCGGCATAGGCCGCCCGCCCCGCCGTGGAGCTGCCGAACCAGGCAAGGTCGTCGAGGATCCCCTGCACCGAGGAGAGGGACGGGTCAGGGGGCGGCGTGGGGATCCCGAATATTGTGCTCCACCAGGTCCCAGCGACGACGGAGGAACTCAGGATCGGGCCGTCGACCTGACCCGAGGCGCCGAGGACCGAGCCATCGACGACAATCGAGGAGTTCAGCGCGAGGATCGCGTGACCGTCCTCGATGGCGCCGACCTCGGTATTCGTCAACACCAGTTGCAGGTCGAACCGGCCCGCTCCCCAGGAAGGAACCGACCAGTTCTCGAATGGCCCCGGGATCGGCCCGAGATACTCGACCTGGAGATCCTGCCAGGCCTGCTTCGTTTCGGACCCGTTCGCGCCAGCGCCCGCCGGCTCACCGAGGACGAAGACCGGTACGTCGAAGGTCGTCCCCGACTCCGTCGGAGTGCCGGGAGCGAGGCGGAAGTACTGTACGGCCGGGAAGTCCTGGGGCGTCGCCACGGCCGGACCCGGGGGGGCCAGCCAGGCACCGCCCAAGGTCACCAGGACGACCAGTACGCGCAGTGGAAGGCCCATCATCGTCAGCCTCCTGCCGTCATCGCCGCCCAAACCGCGACACCGACCACGACGGCGACAACTGCGAGCAGAATCCAGAGACTCGCCGGGTCCCGGTGGATGGAGACTGGACGGTCCTGTCCCAGGGTCCGGAGATCCGCCGACTGGCTCCACGCCTCGGCGCCTAGGACCTTCGCCGAGTCGAGCTCGGTTCGCAGCGAGCGGGCCTGCTCCTGCAGGTTCGCGATGGCGTCGGACTCGAACCTCGCGATCTGCTCCGTCAAACCGCGGAGCGAGGAGCCGTCGAGTCGCAGTAGGCGGGCGAGGTACGCGGAAGCGGGGGACTTCTCGCTGTTGACGAGGTAAACCGCCTCCGTATGGGAGTCCTGGAGTCCCTCGACCAGAGGTTGGATCTCGAGGTCGAGGACGAGCGTCCGTCGGGCCATCAAGACGTAGGTGACGAGGATCGCCGACGGCAGCGCGACGAGCTCGCCGAAGGCGAGGGAGAGCGACTGGAGTTGCTGCTGGGCCGCCGCGGTGCCGACGGCAATCGACGGCCCGGCGTTGAGAAACGTCAGCATGGCGAAGAGGAAGATCGCGTCGACGATCCCCATCGCCGTCATCGTCGCCCACTGGAGGCGGCGGGCACCCTTCTCGGTGCGAGTGTACGGGATCATCGGGGCCTCGTGAATGAGGTCCTGGTCGATCGTGACGAGAAGACGCTCGGCTTCCTTCGGAGCGTTCGCCAGACCGTAGAGGCGCAGGAGGTGGGGCTCTCCCGCGTGCCGGAGCGACTCCTCGATGCGTCGGACCTCGGACACGGGGATAGACAGGTTTCGAGCGACCGACTCGGCGGGAACCTTCCGACGAAGTTGCCCGATGACGGGTGCGTTTCGCGGGTCGGCAAGGACCGGGTTCAGGCTTCCCTCCCCGACGGGCCGAGTCTCCTGGACCCAGAGTGGCCCGTGATACCACCACCGGTCGCTGCCGGAAGAGTAGTGGATCTCCGCCGGCACCTCGTGGGCACGGCCCAGGACGATGGAGTCGGGATCCCGCTTCTTCCCGAAGAGACTCATCCGATCCTCCTTGAGCCGCCGCGGTGCGGGGAGCCCCGGGTCCACGCGTAGACGAGTCCTACCGCGGCGACGATCACGAGCGCGAGGACCAACCAGGGCCACCACGGGAGGGTGGTCCCGCACGACAGGCAGGTGGCGGGAGGCGAGGTGACGGTCCCTTCGGTGCTGAAGCCGAACGCCCCGCTCAGGGGACCGGGTAGACCACTGCTGTACCAGTCCCGGACCTGCCAGATGTAGCCGGAGCCGCAGGTGAGACCGTTGACTTGGAGGTTCGACACCGGTCCGTTCGTGCTAACGATCTGGACCGGGGTCGAGTCGTTGGAGGTCCCACGGTAGAGGAACAGCGTGACGTTGACGAGAGTCGTCCCGGAGGGCGCCGGCCCGTTGCTCCAAGTGAGAATGACGCTGTCGCAAGAGAGACCACCTCCG
>JAKIWQ010000069.1 GCA_022749935.1 Thermoplasmata archaeon
GGAGGCGAGGCCTCCCGCTCCGCACGGGAGGGGGGGCCTATTAACGATTTTCGAGGGAGATGCCCCCATAAGGCCGTAGACCTCCCACTCAGGCATGCCGCGGCGCGTGGTCCAACCGGGGCTCGACGCGCTGGCCGCCGAGCGCCAGTTCGTGAAGACGCTCGGCGGTTTCGTGCTGGGGATCGCGGGGGCCGAGCTCGTCACGCACGAGCGGATCCCTCTCCCGAGGTTCAATTTCGTGGTCGTCGGGGACGTGAGCCTCGAACGAGGGACGGCGTTCTTCGAGCGGGTCCTGGACCACTATTTCCAGCGGGCGCTCCGACCGACGTTCCGTGTCCTGCCTCCCGTCCCCGCTCACCTCGCGAGGGGGCTCGCGCGGTTCGGATTCCGGGCCCGTCCGGAACCCCTGGTGCTGTTGGTCGGTGCACGCGGTCATCCTACGACGCCCGGGGCCTCAAAGGTACGGGTGGCCTCGCGGGACGAGCTCGACGAGGCGGTCGCGCTGTGGAACGGACCGGAGGGAGGGATCGAATTCCGCGCCGCGGTCGAGACCGCTTGGCGCCATCCGAACCCGGGGGAACGGCTGACCCCGATCGTCGGAGTGCGAGCTTCCGAGATAGTCTCTGCAGCCCTCCGGTACGAGCACTCGGGGACGGCCGGTCTCCACTTCGTGACGACCGTGCCGAACGAGCGAGGCCAAGGCGCCGCGTCCGGGTTGGTGGGCGCCGCGTTCGAACTCGATGCCCTCGAACCGAATGCGACGCGGTTTCTGTTCGCCGACTCCGCCCGACTGGAGCGTCGTCTCCGGTCTCTCGGATTCGATCCGGTCCTCACGTTCCAGGAGTTCGAACTGCCCCCCGAGGCCGAACTCGACCTCCCCGGTCCGGGACCGGCAACGCCGCCCCGGTGGCGTCCGCCGCGAGAGATCCGCCCCGGATAGCCCGTCAGGCGTTCGGCCGACGTTCTCGAAGGCTATGCAGCTTCATCCGCTGCTCGAGCGAGGCGATCGTGCGGATGGTCGGGACCACCGTGTCGGCGTTCAGGGAGATGGAATCGATCCCCTCCCGGACGAGGAACTCGGCGAACTCGGGGTACACGCTCGGTCCCTGACCGCAGATCCCGACCGAGCGTCCGGACTCGTGGGCCCCCTCGATCAACATGCGGATCGCGGCCATGACGGCGGGGTCACGCTCGTCGAAGTACCCCATGCGACCGAGGGTCTCGGAGTCGCGGTCGGCCCCGAGCACCAACTGGGTCAGGTCGTTCGAGCCGATCGAGAACCCGTCGCAGTGCTTGGAAAACTCCCGGGACAGGAGCACGGTCGAGGGGACCTCGGCCATGAGGTAGAGCTGGAAGTCGCGGGAGCGTCGGAGACCCGCCGCTCGCATCATCTCGGTGATCTCTTCGAGCTCCCACGTGTTCCGAACGAACGGGAGCATCACCATCGCGTTCTTGAGGCCCATTTCGGTCCGGACCTTCTGGATCGCCTCGAGCTCGCAGAGGAACGCCGGCTTGTAGACGGGAGAGATGTACCGGGAGCATCCCCGCCATCCGATCATCGGGTTCTCCTCGACCGGCTCGTACTCCTCCCCGCCCGGCATCCCCCGGTACTCGTTCGTCTTGAAATCGGAGGTTCGGATGATGACCGGGCGAGGATGGAAGGCGCTGCACACCTTTCCCAGGCCCTCCGCGAGGCGCCGGACGAGTTCGTCCTTCTTGCCCTTCTTGATGAGGGCGAGCGGATGCTCGCGGATGTGCGCCGTGAAGATGAACTCGATCCGCAGGAGCCCGACGCCCGAGACCGGTAGGTGGGAGTATTCCTCCGCCTTCTCAGGGACGCCCACGTTCACGTAGATCTTCGTCGCCGTGACAGGAACGCCCTCGCCGCTGTGATGCACGCCGGCCGTCCCGCCACTCGCGACCGCAGCGGCCTTGGGAGCACGGGCCCCGGCAAACACCTGGCCCGTCTTGCCGTCGACCGTGATCTGGGACCCCTCCGTGATCTTCCGGGTCGCCTCGCGCGTGCCGACGACGCACGGAACTCCGAGCTCGCGCGAGACGATCGCGGCGTGGCAGGTCATCCCGCCCTCATCCGTGACGATGGCCGCCGCACGGCTCATGGCCGGCACCATGTCCGGCGTCGTCATCGTAGTGACCAGCACCTCGCCCGCGAGGATCCGGTCCATCTCCTCCGCGCCCCGGAGGATGCGGGCGACTCCGCTCGCGATCCCCGGAGCCGCCCCGAATCCGCGAACGAGGGGTTGGTCGTCCTTGGCCGCGCTGGAATCGGGACCCGCGGCCCCGTCCCGCGAGACGGTGGAGGTGGGGATGGTCGTCACGGGCCGAGCCTGGACGATGTAGAGCGAGTCCGCGTCGGCGCACCACTCGACGTCCATCGGCCGACGGTAGTGGGATTCGATGAGGCGCGCGAGGGAGACCAGCCGGGCGAGGCGGTGGTCCGAGAGCTTCTGGCTCCGACCCACATCCGCCGAGATCTCCTCCCGCCGATTTCCTCCCCCCTCGGCACGGACGATGCGCATCCGTTGCTCGGATATCTGTTTGTGGACGACCTTCTGGGTCACTCCGTCCACGACGTAGTGGTCGGGGGTCACTTCCCCCCCGACGATTGCCTCGCCGAGCCCCCAACCGGCCTCGATGATCATGTGGTTCTCGCCGGTGTTCGGGTCGCGCGTGAAGAGGATGCCGCTGACGACGGAATCGACCATCTTTTGGATGAGCACCGCGAGGTGGACGTCCAGATGGTCGAACCCTTTCTTCTGGCGATAGACCAGTACTCGGGGAGTGAACAGCGAGCTCCAGCAGCGCTTGATGGCGGCGAGGAGTTGGTCGTTCCCCGATACGTTGAGGTACGTTTCCTGAAGTCCGGCGAACGACGCCCCCTCGAGGTCCTCCGCGGTCGCGCTCGAACGGACCGCCGAGAACTGGACGGCGTGTCGCTTGACGAATTTCGCGTACGCCTCCGTGATCGCCGCCTGGAGGCCCTCCGGGAACTCGGCCCGGTCGAACGCGTCCCGAATCGTTCGCGATGCCGCCTCGGTGGTCTCGGGGTGGGCGAGGTCGATCGACCCGATCGCCTCCGGGATCTCCTTGACCAACGCGGTCCCGTCTACGAATTTCCGGTAGGCCTCGGTCGTGAGGACGAAGCCGGGGGGTACCGGCAATCCCTGACGGACCAGCTCGCCGAGCTTCCCGGCCTTGCCGCCGACGAGGGCGAGGTCCGAGTCCGAGACCTCGGCGAGGTCCATGATCAACGCCACAGAACCTCCCTAGGCGGCGGCGCGTTCGAACGTGAAGGAGACCAGGTCGGAGGTGGGGGCGTACGGATGCACCACCCGGAGCCCCACTCGACGCCATTCCCCCGGGCTCCCCAGCGTGGCCAGGAGCTGGTCGGAACGGTGCTCGAACGTGTCCCGATCGACCACTTCGTAATAGAAGAGCCGACCGGCACGAGACACCACCGTTCCCACCGAGGGTAGGTACTTAATCCCTTCGTGGGGGAGATTGAAAACGACGCGCTCGAACGGGGTTCGTCCGGCGAGGAACTGGTCCAAATCCTGCTCGACGGGTTCGACCGTTCGGGCGAACGTGTACCGCGCGAGGGTCGTCCGGAGCAGGTGGATCGCGGCGGGGTTCGCATCCACAGCGATGACCTGGGAGGCGCGCCCATCCCGGGCGATCGTCACGCTAAACGGACCCACTCCACAACACAGGTCGTAGACCCGGTCGCCGACCCGGACCTCCGCGGCGACGCGGGCATGCTCCCGGGCCAGCCGGGGGGAGAAGTACGCCCGCTGGAGGTCGACCTCGAGTTCCAGGCCGTTCTCCCGGTGCCGTGTGGTCCAGCCACCGGTTCCCGCCAGACACTCGACCGAGCGGCGTCGTTCCGGACCTTCGACCCCTCGGTCCTGGCCGACCAATCGGGCTCCAGGAACAAACTCGAGGAGCGCGGCCCCGATCTCAGCCCCTCGCGACTCGAGTTCGGAAGGGAGACGGACCAGGACGATGTCGCCCACGACATCGAACGACCGCGGGAGCGTCTCGCGCGCGATCCCGGACCCCGAGAGGAGGTCCCGGTAGTCCTGAGCCCCGCGCGTCGCGATGGGCGGGAACTCCGCTTCGACCAAGTCCCCGATGCCGTCCGGCACCGGGCCCTCCGGAGTGAGGGCGAAGAGGAGGGTCGAGGCTTCTCGAATCACCCGTAGGTCGGGACGGAGCAGTCCGCGCTCCCGGAGCAGTTGGCGGACCTCTTCACCGCGCTCACGCACCACCCGGATCGCCCGGCTCTTCATGGGGCGGGGGTCGGCCGGAAGAGAAGTCCCAGGACGTCGGAGCCCCGCAGCGGGCCGAGAGATCCCCGGACGGCCTCGGCCTCATCAAACCGGGCCGTCGGCGAACCGGTGGAAGGGATCCCGGCTCCGACGATGAGGAGCGGCACCGGATCGTCGGTGTGGGACTTCACGATCGCCGGAGTGGCATGGTCGGCCGTAACACCGAGGCGGATCCGGCCCAGGTCGAGCCCCTCGAGGAAGGGGGCGAAGAACGACCGGTCGATCGCTTCGATGATCTCCTTCTTGAGCACCGCGTCGCCGTCGTGCCCTGGTTCGTCCGGGCCCTTCAGGTGGACGTAGACGAACGGGAATCGGTCGAGGAGTTCCCGCGCGATTCGCGCCCGTTCGCGATACCCCGCATCACGATCAGGTCCCATGGGTCCGACGTAGCGATCGGTGAGGGAGAGCACCCGGGCGATTCCTTTCTCCACGGGCATTTCCGTGAGGGAGGCACCGGCCATCCGATGCCGCTTTTCGAAGGAGGGGGGCGGAGGGGAGGGAAGCCGTCCGGCGTTGCGGACCAGGAGCGCATTGGCGATCTGTTTCCCGGCCATCGCACGACGGGCGTTCACCCGGTGTCCCGCAAGAACTCCTCCGACGCGTCCGAGGAAGAGGTTGAGGACGCGGGCCGTCCGCGCCGCACCCTCCGACCCGTCCAGCGCCTGGACCGGAAGGATTCGAGGGGTCTCGGGGCGGCGCGCGCTCCCCATCCCACCCAGTTTTTCGTAGAACGGGTCAGCGTTCGAGATATTCGGGGAGAGGGTCTCGTCGGGACCGGCCCGGAGCCAGAGAACTCCGCGGTGGCCCACGGTCGCCCGTACTTCTGCGTGAACCCCCTCCCCGGCGACGAGGTCTGCCGCCGTGAGGGCGCTCGCAAGTTCTTCGGACTCGCGGGTCGTGAGCGACCTTCCCACGCGCGAGTCGAGGATGAGGCCCGTCCCATCGGCGGTCGCGAAGTTGAGCCGCAGCGCCACGTCCTCCGGTGCGAGGGGGAGGTCGACCCCGAGCGCCTCGAGCACCCCGCGCCCGGGCGAATCGTGGACCGGATCGTACCCGAGCAAGGCGAACACTCCGGCATCGGATTCGGGCGCGATCCCCGGTCCGACGACCGTGACCGACCCCATCTGGCCGAGCCGCGCGAGCCGGTCGAGGCTCGGTGTCGTCGCCGCTTCCAGTGGGCTTCGGCCGCCGGTGTCCGGGTGCGGCCGGTCTCCCACGCCGTCCAGAATGACGAGAGCAACCGGGGCCGACACGGCGGAAGAAGAGCGGGTCGGGGTTGCCATAATAAGGAGAGGCTGGTCTGCCCCACCGTCCCGTGCAGCAGACCGGCGGTTTAAGGGGTTTCGTCCAACGACCGGTCGGGCGGGCGCTCCTGCTCGCCTTCGCGACGCTCGTCACGTTCGCGACCTACGTCTACCTCTCGACGCTGCTCGCCATCCCCGTCATCCTCCTGGTCGGCATCGCGGTCCCGATCTGGCTGGGGATCCGGCGGCTGCGGGTCCTCGCGATCTTCGGCTTGGTCATCCTCCTGCTCGTAGCCCCCCTCGCCACGCTGGTGATCACCCAGGACATTCTCGCACCGATCCCGGCCGCGTCGTCGCCAAGCAACCTCGCCGGTGCGAACGGTTCGTTGATGCAGAACGCCTCGGTCACTCCCTACACCGGAAGTGTCACTACCAATTTCACCTGGACCGTCTCGATCTTCCCGAAGAACATTCCGAGAGGGAATTCCTCGCCCCTGTACCTGCATCTCTACCTCTCAACCTGTCCGGGGGCGAATTCCAATAGCGACTTCAATTGCGCCGCGGGCTACCCCTTCATCGACCTGAACCACACCTTCGTGGGCAACCTCACCTCGGAGACCAACGTCACCTTCCACTACATCCTCGCGTCGAACGGGATCTGGGCCTGGCAGATGGGCCTCTTTCTTCAAAACACGGCGGACCCTCTGGTCCACA
>JAKIWQ010000007.1 GCA_022749935.1 Thermoplasmata archaeon
CGATCGACCCCGCCGCGCTCCACCTGTTGAATCGGCCGAATCCCGCCCTTCAACAGGCGGCCGGCAACCCTTGGTTCTTCGTCGCGCTCTCGTTCGTGATCGGTGCGTTCGAGGAGACGATCTTCCGGGGATGGATCTTCGGGTTCTGGCGGAACCACTCCGGCTCCTGGCTGATCCCCGCCGTGGGGAGCAGCGCCCTGTTTGCCGGTATTCACCTGTACTACGCTACGACCTACGGGGCCGCGGCACCGCTCATCTTCCCTACGCTTTTTCTTCTCGGATTTGCGTTCGCGGCCGCGTATCGGGCGTCGGGGGGGAACCTGGTCGTGGTCGCCCTCTTGCACGGCACCAACGACGCGACCGCCTTCCTCGGGATCGTCAACCCCACGCTCGGTCTCGGGCTCCACTATCTGGTCATCCTCGTGGGAGCGGTGGTCGCTCTAGCCCTGTACTTGCGTCGCAGCGACCCGCCTCCGGGAGGCCTCCCCATCCTGGAGCGGCCGTTCGACGGAGGGCCGGTTCGCTAGACGCCGGGGCTCGGGATCAGCTCGACCCAGATTCCGTCCGGGCCTTCGTAGTACTCCAGGGCGACCTTCCCTCGGTACCTCAGTTGGTCGACCCGTTTGGCCCCAGCGGCTCGGAGCTGGCGCGCCGCGGCCGGTAGGCTCGTGACGCGCATTCCGAGGTGGTCCAACCCCTCACCGGGGACGAACGGGGTCGCGTACTTCGAACCCCGGGGATACCAGTTGAGCTCGACGTGCTGGTGCGATACCGGGTCTTCCATCAGCACCCAGATCCCCTTGTGGGCCATCGTGCCCCGGCGGACCTCCCGGAGGCCCAGCCCTTGGGTGAAGAAGCGGAGGGATCGTGGGAGGTGGGTGACCCGTATTCCGACGTAGTCGACGTACATCCCGCGGGAGAGAACACCGTCGGCGATAATCCTTGGGCCGTCCGACCCCGCTAGCATCATGTAACGGACCCGTGTGCCTCGCGCATGCACCCGACCGACGACGAGATACGACGGGTGCTCACATCGGCTCGGACGATCGCGATCGTCGGCCTTTCCGACAAGCCGGACCGGGATTCGAACGAGATCGCCCGGTACCTTCGGACCCAGGGCTACACTGTCCTCCCGGTAAATCCGATGGTGCCGGAAATCCTCGGGGAGACTTCCTACCCCAGCCTCACGGCCATCCCTCCGGATCGACGGGTCGACGTCGTGGACGTCTTTCGTCGCTCCGACCAGGTTCCGCCGCTCGTGGACGAGGCGATCGCGCGCGGCGTTCCGGTCGTGTGGATGCAATTGGGTGTCTCGAGCCCGGAGGCGACCGCGCGCGGACGAGCCCACGGGCTCACCGTGTTCGAGGACCTCTGCATCATGACGCAGCACCGCCGACTCCGGATCGGACCGGTTGGAGCGGGCCGATGACCGGACCCGCCGGCCCCAGCCCGGCGGCTCCGTCGCCTCCGGCCGCCTCGTCGGCGCCGGCCGCGGGTGCGACCCCTCCCACTCCGACCCCAGCAACACCCACGCCGCCGCCGACGACTCGCCCGACGGTCACACCGGGAGCAGCTCCGGTCCCTTCCCCACACCCCGTCCCTCGGACGGAGGCCGTGAGGGACTCCGGGGTCGTGCGATGGGATTCAGTTCGTGCTCTCACGTGGGTGGCCGAGGGAGCGGTGAAGGTCACGGGCGAGGTCGACGTGGGCACCGGGACGATCCTGGGGGCCCTCTCCGTCGGCGGATCGCTCCGTGCCGACTCGTTCGATTGCCGGGGGCCGCTCGACGTCGAGGGTACCGTCACCGTCACCGGTCCCTTCTCGTTGGAGGGTCCCACCCATCTGGTCGGGGCGGTCCACGCGGGTCGGGCCACGTTCTCCGGCACGACCCGCTCCGCTCGGGACATCTCGGTGGACGGAATTCTCACGGTCCATGGCCACTTCGCCGCCCCTTCCCTGCACGTAGGAGAATTGCGCGTCGACGGGGCGCTCGACATCCCCGGGGAGATCGAGGCGGTGAACGTGGACGTGCGGATCCGAAAACCCAGCCGGCTCGGGACGATCCGGGCGCGCTCGGTCCGCCTTGTCCGCCAGGGACCGAACCCGGTCGAGCGGGTGCTCGGACGTGCCCCCCCTCCGGCCGTCGTTCGAATCGAGGCGGGGCGGGTCGAGTTGGAGGGCGTGGAGGTCGCGTTCGTACGATCCCCCGAGATCGTCCTCGGCCGGGACGCTCAGGTCACCGAGTTCGAAGGCACGATCACTCGGCGTCACCCGACGGCCCGCGTGGGTCCGGAGTCGAGGTCCGCGCCGCCCCACGGCCTCTCGCGGTAGGGCGCCCGGCCCGCTTTTATCTCCCGGCTGCGCGTCCGAACCGTCCATGGTCCCCGAGGAGGTGAGCGTCGGCACCCCCTCCGCCCGGTCGATCCAGGATCGGGTGCTCGAGTACTGGGAGCGGTCGGGCGTCGTGGCCCGGGCGCTCGAGCTTCCGGGGTCGGGGCCCGTCTTCCGATTCACCGAAGGTCCTCCGACGGCGAACGGCGCCCCCCACGTCGGGCACCTGTGCTCTCGCACGTTCAAAGACCTGCAACTTCGGTACCGCCGGATGCGGGGCGACCGCGTCATCTCGATGATGGGAGGCTGGGATTGTCATGGACTCCCCGTCGAGCTCGAGATCGAAAAACGCCACGGACTGAAATCCAAAAAGGAGATTGAGACCTACGGCGTCGAGCGATTCTGCGAGGAGTGTCGGGTCGGCACCCTCGCCGTCGCGGACGTCTGGCGGGAGATGAGCCGACGCCTCGGATACTGGCTCGACTACGACCACGCCTACCGGACGATGGACGCGCCGTACATCGAGAGCGTCTGGTGGTCGCTGAAGACGCTCTTCGACCGGGGGCTCCTCGAGAAAGGCCACTACGTCCTCCCGTACTGCCCCCGATGCGAGACGCCGCTGGCCTCGCACGAAGTGGCGCAGGGGCACCGGGAGGCGACCGACCCCTCGGTCACGGTGCGCTTCCCGCTCCCCGCGGCCCCCCACCCCCGCGACCTCCTCGTGTGGACCACCACCCCGTGGACCCTTCCGGCGAACCTCCTCGTGGCCGTCCGGCCGGACCTCGAGTATGCGGTCGTCGAAGACGATCGGGGCGGGGAGGTCGTGTTGGCGTCCGTGGCCATCCCTCGGTATTTCCCCGGGACTCCCACCGTACGAGAGCGGATGTCGGGTCGGGCCCTCGCCGGCCAGACGTATCGTCCCCCGTTCGACTCCGCGGGCCCGGGCGCCGGACGCTACCGCATCGTGCTGGACGAGTTCGTCACCGCCGAGGACGGGACCGGGATCGTCCACGTCGCCCCGAGCTTCGGGCCGGAGGACCAGCGGGTCGGAGCGCGGGAAAAGGTCGGAGTGTTCGACCCGCTCGACAGCCGCGGAGTCTTTGGCGACGAGGTCCCGCTCGTCCGGGGACGCTTCTTCAAGGCGGCGGACCCGATCCTCACCAAGGACCTCGCCGGTCGCGACCTCCTCTTTCGGTCCGAGACGGTCCGCCACACCTACCCGTTCTGCTGGCGGTGCGACACCCCCCTCCTCTACCGGGCGATCGACTCCTGGTTCGTCCGAACGTCCCGATTCACCGAGGCCCTGCAGCGGAACAACGGGACGGTGCACTGGGTCCCGGCCCACCTGCGCGACGGGCGGTTCGGCAACTTCCTCACGGAGGCCAAGGACTGGGCCGTCTCGCGCAATCGGTACTGGGGGACGCCGCTCCCCATCTGGGTCTGCCCTCAGGGTCACGTGACCTGCGTAGGGAGTTTTTCGGAGCTCGCCCGCTACAACGAGGCCCCGCTCCCCGACGGCTTCGACCCCCATCGGGTGCAGACCGACCGGATCGTGTTCCCGTGCCCCCACTGCCGGGAGCCGAGCCGAAGGGAACCGTACACGATCGACGCGTGGTACGACAGCGGCTCGGCCCCGTTCGCCCAGTTCCACCACCCGTTCGAGCCGAGCGCGTTCGACCCGAAGGCACCGCTCGACCACGTGGCGGAGGGCCTCGACCAGACGCGGGGATGGTTCTACACCATGCTCGTCCTCTCGACCGCCCTCTTCGACCGACCGGCCTACCGCTCCTCGCTCACGCACGGGATGGTCCTCGACGAATCCGGCCGGAAGATGTCGAAGTCGAAAGGTAACGTCCTCGACCCGATCGCTCTCCTCGAAAAGGTCGGCGCCGACCCCGTCCGATGGACCCTCCTCTCGGTCGACTTCACCGAACCGATGCGACTCGGCGAGACGACCATCCAGAAGACCGCGGGTCGAACGCTCGGCACGCTGGCCAACCTCGTCGTCTTCCACCGGGAGAACGCCCGGGCCGACCTCCTCCCGCCCCGGTGGGTCCGACCGACGCCGACCGCGGTGCTCGACCGATGGGTCCTCTCCCGATTGGAGGGGACCCGGGTCGCGGTCGAGGCGGCCCTCGACTCCTACGACCCGCGGCCCGGCGTCACCGCCCTGCGGGGTCTCGTGGACGACGTCTCGACCTGGTACGTTCGTCGATCGCGGCCGAGGTTCTGGGGCACAACCTCCCCGGAGGACCGCCGGGCCGCGCACGACACGCTCTCCTACGTGTTGTTGAGTCTAGCCGGACTGATCGCGCCCCTCCTCCCGTTCACCGCCGAATGGGTGCACCAGGAGGTCGGCGAGCTCGGGTTCGGAGACCGGGACCGGTCGGTCCACCTCGCCCCCTGGGCCGGCGAGTTGGCCGCGCGCGACCTCTCCCTCGAAGCGGGGATGTCGGAGGTCCGCTCGCTGGTCGAAGTCGGCCGGGAACTCCGCCAGCGGGCCGAGGTGAAGGCCCGGATCCCCCTCGAAGAGTTTGTCGTCTTTGGCGATGCGTCGACCGCGCTCGCGGGGCTGGGTCCGGAAGGAGAGCTCCTCCTTGTCGATGAGTTGAACGTCAAGCGATTGCGGCGGCGGCCTACCTACCGAGCGGACGACTTCCCCGAAGGCGAGTGGGTCGTCCGGGAGGAGGGAGGGGGGGTCCTGGCCGCCCTCCCCCGTCACCCGACGCCCGAACTCCGAGCGGAAGGACTCTACCGGGAAGTGGCCCGTCGGCTCCAGCAGACCCGCAAGGAACTGGGGCTCCGCCCCACCGACCATGTGGAACTGACCCTGGCCGCGCGAGGGGAGTTGTTCCAGGCGCTCGCGCCCCGGCAAGACGCGCTCGCCCGGGACCTGCTCGCCGACCGGCTGGTGCTCGAGGAAGGGATGCTGGCGGACGCGGCCGATGTCCGCCGATGGGACCTGGACGGACTCGAGTTCAGCGCCCGGCTGGTCCGACGGGCGGCGTAGACGGGGGGGCTTCGCCCTCCACCTCGCCCCGGGGTTGCCGCTCGGCGAACCACTCGGCCTCGAATCGTCGCACCCGAACCCCGGGGTCACGCCACGCCCCGCGGGGGAGGCCGGCCTTCTCGCACGTTCCGGCCAAGAGCTCCTCGGCGTCCCAGCCTTGCTCGGTCGCCACCTGGGGGAGGAGCAGTCCGCTTCGCCCGAACCCTTCCACGATGAGGCCGTCCCTTCCGGTCCGGATGGCGGCGATGGTGGCCGCTGGGGTGCCCGAGGCTACGGCCACAGGCGGGGTCAGGATGGAGACTTCGAGGATGAGATGCGCCAGCTCCGCGCGATCCACCGGCGGAAAGCGCGGGTCCTCCGTGGCCGCCGCCACCGCGACTTCCGAGATCGCTTCTCCGAGAGGACGGACGGGCAGGGGGAAGCCGATGCACCCGCGCAACTCGCGCGTCGGGTACCGTCGCAGCGTTACGAACACGCCTCGCGGTTCCCGAAACATCGGCGGGAGGTCTCCCGTGCGGCCTGCGTCAGTACCGTGCGAGCCGTCCGGGTTGAGGGCATTTTCAATCGCGGCCCGGGCGAGCCGCACCGACCGTTCGCCGTCCGTCCGAGAGATCACGGGGCCCACCAAGGGGCTCGCCGAGAAAGCCGCTTCGTGGCGAGGGGACTTCGCTTTTATAGGACGGGGAGGGTCCCCCGCCTCCCATGCCGTTTCCGGAGGCGGTCGAGCGACTGCTCAACAAGAAGATCTGCATGAACTGCTCGGCCCGGAACCCTCCCAAAGCCGTCCAGTGCCGGCGGTGTGGCTATCACGGCCTTCGGGTGAAATCCCGCGAGCGGTCCGGCAAGACCGCATAGGTCTCGAGTTTACGCCGGGGGCGCGCCCGCCTCGCGATCTCGCCCGAACGGGGTCGGGGCGCCCAACTTCAGTTCCCGCGCGACCGCGAGCCTCTTTTGCACGAGAAAAAGGAGGTTCGAGAGACCGTCCCGCCAGGTCGACAATTTCGGCGAGCCCCAACGCTCGCCGTACCGGATCGGCACTTCGACGACCTTCAGGCCCCGGAGGAACGCTTCGATCTTCAGCTCCTCGCTGAACGCCATCCCGTCCTGGGTGAGCGCGACCCGGTCGAGGACTTTCCGCCGGAACACCCAGAAACCGGATTGGCTGTCGAGCAGGGTCCGGGCGGGCATCTCGTGGAGGTAGTGGTGGTAGGCGACCCGCAAGAGCGTGTTGAGGACCCGGTTCCCGATCTGGTGCTCGGTCGTCATGGCCCGGCGGTCAAGGAACGCCATCCGATTTCCCGTCAGGAAGTCGACCCCTTCGTCTAGCAGCTTCCGCACGAACCGGGGGATCTCTTCGACCGGGTAGGTCCCGTCGCCGTCCGACGTCGCGATGACCTCCCCGTGGGTCGCCGCGAACCCGGTCTTGTACGCCCGCCCGTATCCCTTCCGTCGCTCGACCAGGACACGCGCCCCCTCGCGGGCCGCCCGGTCGGCCGTCCCGTCGGTCGAGCCTCCGTCCACGACCAGGATCTCCCATTCGATAGGGTCGTTCCGGAACAGCGTCGCGTTCGCCTCGGCGGCGGCCGACCGGAACGTCCGAAGGACCTCCCCGATCGACCCGCCCTCGTTAAGGGTCGGAATCACGAGGGAGGCGCGCATCGTCCGAGGAGGGGTTGGCCACCTCTTTAACCCCTCCCGACCCATCCGCGCGCCACGTCGCGGCGGGGTTCCACCGGCGCCCGCGCCCGCCGTTGGGGCCAGTTCCCGACCACCGCCGACGTCGGCATCTGGGCGAGCGGGCCGAACGCGGAAGCGCTGCTCGAAGGGCTCGGCCTCGGCCTCTTCGCGCTCATGACCGACTTGCGGCGGGTGCGACCGACCGAGGAGCGGGCCGTCAGCGCCTCAGGGGATGACCCGCCCGCGCTGGTCGTGGCCTTCCTCTCCCAACTCCTCCTCCTCCACGAGCACGACCACTTTCTCGTCCGCCGGATCGAGGTGCGAGCCCTCGGCGCTCCCCCGACCGCGCTCGTGGCCCGGGTCGAGGGGGAACCGTTCGACGCCTCCCGCCACGCCGCCCGGACCGAGGTGAAGGCGATCACCCTGCACGCCCTCGTCTTTGACGCGGCGCGGGGTCAGGCCCGGGTCATCGTCGATATCTAGGGCGTCCGACCCGGTCAGGGCATCCGGTCGACGATCGCCCGCAGGGCGGCACCGGGGGTCGGGAGCCGGTCGGCCTTCCCGAGAATCCGTTCGAGGGCCGCGAAGGTGACGAGCAGGTCGGGCCACTCGGCGATCCCCATATGGCCGATACGGAAGATCTTGCCCGTGAGCGCTCCCTGTCCTCCCTGGAGCAAGATGTTGTACTCCTTCTCGAGGACCTTCCGAATCTCGGGGTCGCCCATCCCCGCGGGATTCCGGATCGCGGTCACGGTGTCCGACGCGTGGGTCGGGTCGGGGAAGAGCTCGAGGCCGAGGGCGGCCGTCGCCGCGCGCGTCGCCTCCGCGAGCCGACGGGTCCGCGCGAGGCGATTCTCGAGGCCCTCCTCCCGGAGGAGCAGGAGCGCTTCCCGGAGCGCGAGGAAGAGGGGGACGGCCGGAGTCCATGGCGTGTCGTTCTTCTCCAGGGGAGCGAGGTGGGCTTTCAGGTCGAGGTAGAAGGTACCGGGATGGAGCGCCTCCCGGGCCCGGTCGGAGAGGTGGACGAGCGCGAGACCGGCGGGGGAAGCGAGGCCCTTTTGCGGCCCTCCCACGATCGCATCGATGCCCCATCCGCGAATGTCGATGGGAATCCCGGCGACGGCGCTGATCCCGTCCACCAGCAACATCGGGGACCCCGCCCGCCGGACCTCGGCGCTGATCCCGGCGAGGTCGTTGGTGAGCCCCACGCTGGTCTCGTTGTACACCGCGCAGACCGCGCTGACGTCACCTCGCTCCAGCTCGACCCGAACGGCGGAGGGGGTGATCGGCTGGCCCCAGGGGGCGGTGAGGGTCGTCACGTGGGTCGCGTATCGACGGACGATCTGGTCGCCCCGCTCCCCGAAGTTCCCGTTCGAGAGGACGAGGATCCGACCCTCGCGCGGGAGGAGCGAGGAATACATCGCCTCGAGTCCCGCCGTCCCGCTCCCGCTGAGGACGACCTGGTGGCCGGTCGTGCCGAACGCAACCGGCAGGAGTTCCCGGATCTCCCGGACGACTCCGTGAAAGAACTCGCCCCGGTGGTTGAGCGAGGACATCGACATCGCCCGGAGGACCCGGGGGTGGATACGGACCGGTCCGGCGATCAGGAAGGTCGCCGTCTCCGGGTCGAACGTCATCGGGATCCCCCCGGCGGCGAGACCACCGCGACCAACGGCTCTCCGCGGAGCGCCCGGAGCACCTCGTCCACGACGTCCGCCCCCGCACGGGCCTGGGCTTCGGCCGTGGAGGCGCCGAGGTGAGGGGTCGCGATCACGTGCGGGTGGTCCAGTAAGGCTCGATTCGTGGGCGGCTCCTGCTCAAAGACATCCAGGGCGGCGCCCCCGACTCGTCCGGAGTGGAGCGCTTCCAAGAGGGCCACCTCGTCGACGAGCGCTCCCCGCGCGACGTTGACGAGGAACGCGCCCGGTTTCATCTGGGCGAAGGCTCGCGCGTCGAGCAGGTGATGGTTCTCGGCGGTCAGCGCTGCATGGACGCTCACGATATCGCTCCGCGCCAGAAGGTCGTTGAGAGGCACGATCTCGGTCGTGTCGACCGCGCGGGGAACGAACGGGTCGAAGGCGAGGGTTCTGGCGCCGAGCAGTGCAAGCCGCCGGGCGATCTCGCGGGCGATCCGACCGTAACCCACGAACCCGACGGTCCGGCCGGCAAGCTCGTGACCGGAGGTCCCGCGCTCCCACTTTCCCGACTTGGTCGAGCTGATCTTGGGAAGGAGACCCCGAACCAGCAGTAGATAGAAGGTGAGGGAGAGCTCGGCGACGCTGGCGGTGGCCGCCGCCGGCGCGTTGACGACCCGTACCCCCCGCTCCCCGGCGGCGACCATGTCGACGTTGTCCACGCCGACCCCGGCGCGAGCGACCAGCCTGAGCCGAGGGGCCGCGGCGAGGAGGTTGCGGTCGACCTTGGTCCGGCTCCGCACCAGGATCGCCCAGGCCGTCGGAAGCAGCGGAGGTAGACGGGACGGGTCCCCGCTGACGTCCTCCACGGTGCATGGACCGGCCCGGAGACGGGCGATGGCACCGGCGTCGATGGGATCGGCGACCACGACCTGCCGCGTCGCCTCCATCCCGAGGCCGACCCCGGCCCGCTTGAAAAGAGTTGCCCGGCGACCGACTCAGCCGATCTTGGGAACGGGGGTCTTCTCGACCGCGTTCCGTACGACGTCCTCGCCGCGGATGCCCCGGATCCATGGCTCGGGTTTCACGACGATCCGATGGGCGAGGGCGGGGAGGGCGAGGGCCTTCACGTCATCCGGAAGCACGAAATCCCGCCCGCGGAGCAAGGCCCTCGCCCGGACCAGCTTCTGCAGGGCGAGCGAGCCCCGCGGCGAGGCCCCGACCTCCGCCCGGGAATCTTCCCGCGTCGCACGGACGATATCGATCACGTACCCCGCGACGGTCGGTTCGAGCTCGATGTCCTCGACCGAACGTTGCAGGTCGAGGAACGTGGCCACGTCCGTGACCGCGGCTACGTCCACGGTCTCGACCTTGCGAGTACGTCGCCGCTCGAGGATGGTCCGCTCTTCCTCCAGGGTCGGGTACCCGATCCGCAATCGAAGCAGGAACCGGTCGACCTGGGCCTCGGGCAGCGCGTATGTCCCCTCGAGCTCGATGGGATTCTCGGTGGCGAGAACCAGGAACGGCCGGGGGAGCGGGTAGGTCGTCCGCTCGCTCGTGACCTGATACTCCTGCATCGCCTCGAGCAGCGCGGACTGGACCTTCGGGGGGGCCCGGTTGATCTCGTCGGCGAGCAGGATGTGGGAGAAGATCGGCCCGGGCCGGAAGACGAACGAGCCCCCCTTCGGGTCGAGGACCTCCGCTCCGGTGATGTCGTGCGGGAGGAGGTCCGCGGTGAACTGCACCCGTTGGAAGTCGAGCCCGAGCGCGGCGGCGAATGATTTCGCCATCAGGGTCTTTCCGAGCCCTGGGAGGTCTTCGAGGAGGATGTGCCCGTCGGCGAGGAGCCCGATGAGGATCTGGTCGACCGCGAGGTCGCGACCCACGACCGCGGTCTGCACCGCCGTCCGCACCTTTTCCGCCAGGGCGGCAGCCTCCGCGGCCTTCATCGGTGACCCTCGGGAGGCGAGGGCGGACTCCGTATAAGGCCGGGGACCCCGGGTTCGGTTGTTCCCCGGCCGTAACGATCCGCTTCATGGCTAGGCGCACGCCGTCTCCGCGGTCTGACCCCGGCCGGGGGTGTCGGACACCGGGGTTGTCCTCACGTCATTCTCTGCGGACGACCCGTCCGCGTTGAGTCAAGAGGGACCCTTCGACGGTACCCGGGCGCAGCCGTAGCCGCACCGAAGGGAGCACTCTCGCGGCCGCTAAGAGGTTGCCGCCGAGTCCCGGTCGAACGCCGCCGGGACCCGGAGCACGAGGATCATCGCGGCGGCACTGAGGACCAGCAACGCCGCGGCGACCCCGACGCTGCCGAGGCCGGAAGGGAGCAAGAGAGAGCTCGCCCAGGCGATCCCGAACCCGGCCGCCGGGACCGCGAGGGCGCCCACGGCCCGTCCGAGGGCCCCAGGGTACCGCGCGGGGTCTTCGCCGCACCAGAGGAGCAACGCGAGGCCGACCAACCCGGCGGCCAGCTCCCCGGGGATCCCGACCGGACAGTACGCCGCGAGGATGCCGAGCGCGAGGAGCGGGGGCACGAGCCCCAGGGACCGGCCCAGTCGTGGGGACACCCCACGGACCACGCTCCCGAGCGTAGCCCCGCCTACAATGAGGGCGATCCCCGACCCCCCAGAAAGCCCTACGACGAGGGCGAAGACGACACCGGCGCCGACCAGCACCCCGTAGGCGGGCCCGAACCACCTCGTCAGCTCCCGCCCGAGGGTTGGCCCGTTCATACCGCTCTCTCCCGGGGGAGGGGTCGACGCAGGAAGTCCACGAAGCCGCCGAGCGACCAGTAGTCTTCCCAGTCGACCACCGGGGCGTCCCGCCAAGCCCGGCCGACCTGTTGCCTTCGGCGGAGCCGGGTGAACTGTTGGACCAGTTCCTCGTCCTCGACCGCGAGGTCCCAGCCGGTCCGAACCATCGGCACCGGCGACGGGCTGAGGACCACGACCGGGTACCCTCGGCGACGGACATGCGAGACCAGGTCAAGCTGATCGTCTCCCACCAGCGTCGAGAGGACGATCGTCGTCGTGCGGGAAGGGAAGTAGCGTCGCAGCGAGACCGCACACCGTTCCGCGGGCCCGCCGAGACTCGCGAGCTGCGTTCGCAGCAAGAGGTTCCTCAACCGGACCCGCTGGGTCCGGCCGGTGGCGAGCGGGACCGCCTCCAGGAATTCGCCGAACACCCCGATACCGACCCGGCTCTTGTCGCGGAGGAAGGCTTCCGCGAGGCCGAACGCGGCGGCCCGTGAGATCGCGAGCAGACGCCCATCGGCGTAGGCGCCGAGGGTCGACGGTCGGGCGTCCAGCAGGATCACGAGGTCCCCGGTCCGGTCGAGCGCGTACTCATTCGCCAACCGCCGGCCGGCGCGGGCGGTCGCCCGCCAGTTGATCCGTCGCGGGGGGTCGCCAGGTTCCGCGTCGCGGATCCCGAAGAACTCTCCCGATTCGCCTACCGACCGGGACCGGGTCTCCCCGGGAAGGGCCAGGGTGCGTCGTAACCGAACCGCCCCGACCCGGTGGAGCTCGGGGGGGTACCGTTCGACGAAGAGGTCGGCCGGTGTGAGCGAGACCGGTCGCTCCACCAATCCGAGTGGGTCTCGCCAGAGAATCTCCGGGTTCGGGACGACCGCCACAACCGGGTCGGGGACCGTCCACGAGAGTTTCACCGTCAGTGCGCCCCCGCTCACACGGGTCACCGGCGGCCCGGTCTCTCCGACCCCGGCAGGAGGCGGGAGGACCACCTCGAGATCCTGGGGACGAACCGGCGGGTCGGGCGTCAACCGCTCGGTGACCTCGACGGAGCGCCCTAGTCCTTCGGTCCGACCCTCGACTCGGACGCGCGGAGTGCCGCGGGGCCCGAAGAGTGGGGCGGTGATCGGTGCGAGAAGAAGCGGAAACGCCAGCAGCACCGGCACCGGACTGCGAACGAGGACTCCTACCGCGAAGAGCACGACCGACGCCGCCAGGAGGACGAACGAGGTCGGCCTCCAACGGACGATGGCGGGGCCAGCCGTCACGAGTACCACCGTTCGATCGCGTCGAGGCGTTCCTGGACGTACTCCCGGAACTCGGGACGAGGCAGCCCCCGCAGGCGACTCAGCTCATCGCCCGGCGTGTGGGGAAGGTCGGGGCGGGACGTCTTCCGTTCCAACTCATCGATTAGCGCCACGACCTCGCTGCGCCCGGAACGACCGGCGCGAAGGGCGGCTCCCAGGGGCGAAGGAGCGTAGAGCCAGGACCCGTGGCCGGGGACATTCGTGGCTACAGCCCGCCGTTGGGCCGGCCAGAGGAGGAGGCCCCCGATGGCGAGCAGCGCGAGGAACGCCAGCGGTATGGCCACGGCTTGATCGTCGCCCGCGTAGATCGCCGTAGCCACCGCGCCCCCCGCGAGGACGATCAGGGGCCAGCCGGCGGGGACCCTCACGGAACTGCCCCGGCCCGGCGAAGGTCGTCCTCCGCCTCCCGGATCGCCTCCGAGGCTCGCAGGACCGCGGGTGGCCCGAGGGGGTGACTCGAATACCGCGCCTCTTCAAACACGCGGGTGAGATCCTCGGCCGCGGTGGGGCGGATCCCGAGCCGCGTGAGGTGCAACGCCCGGATCTCCTCCGGCGTGGCACGGTCGAGGTCGGTCGCGAGCGGGCCGATCCGCACCAGCAACGTGGCATACAGGGCGAGGATGGTGGCCCGGGGATCGAGGCCGGCCCCCAAGTCCCGCGCGGCGTCCCGCAGGGCCTTCTGGACCCGGGTGGCGACCTGATCGGCCCGGCGCCGGGCCCACCGGGCCTCCTGACGGTCTTGCAGGTACTCCGAGAGGCGGGGAAATCCGACCACGGTGACCCCCACGATCGCCAGCACCAGCGCGACGAACACGGCCCACGGGGGGAGATTGAAGGGCGCGAGGACGCCACCGGGTCCCCCCGCCGGGGGAAGCGTCCCGTTCGGGACCGGCGTCGTCCCTCCGCCGGGGCTCGTCGTATTGCCTCCGCTCACCAGCGAAAGTCCCCCGGTCGGGTGGATCAGGCGGGTGATGACCACGAAGATCACCATGGACAGGATGAGTGCTGTCGCGATGACGACGAACCGACCCGGCACGTCGTTGGAGGCGTATCGGATCCGAAAGTAGAGCACGGGCCCGATGATCGCGAGGGCGAAACCGAGGATCGCAACCGAGACCACCCACGAGGGGAGGATGACCTCGGAGGTCGGCCCGACCGGCGGGGGGGGCCCGGCGGTCCGGGCCGAAACGAGGAGACTGACCGCGGCACCCACCGCAAGGGCGGCCAGGAGGATGACGAGCAGGAGCGGGGAAGCCCGAGTCCGGTGCGGACGCCCTGCCATGGTGTCCGTACCGAGCGTGGGGGCGAGATTAACCCCTTCCGGGGGCCCCGACCACCTCGGCCGGCGGGGGAGCGTCGGGGGTAGGGGTCAGCAGGTAGAAACTCCGACGTTCGTGGTCGACCATGACCACGACGAAATCGTCGACCGAGTACCCCAGGTCCGCGGCCGCCCGAAAGGCGTCGCGGGAGGCGTGACGCCACCGGGTCAGAGCCCCGGGCTCGTGTTCCCGGACCAGGCCGAGGTCGAAGGGCACTTCGAGTTGGGCGACCGGCCCCTGAGGTTCCTGCACTTCAATTGGAAGGCGCATTCCGCTCTCGCCCGGCTCGGTGCGGATCAGCTCCGTCGCGGACTTCCAGCGCGCGTCGTCCTCGGTGCGCGTCGGATAACGGCCCCCCATCCGCGCCTCGACGCGCGGGCTCGCTAACGACCAGACCAGCCGGATCCGGTCCGACTCCATCCCCCGGTTGATCGCGTCGGGAAGCTGGCCGTAGTAGTGGTGAAGGTATCGGTCGGGCAGCCCTCCGAGACGTCGGACGAACAACCAGGCGTTTCGGCTCTGGAGCGGGTCGAACGCAAGCCGGACCTCCGATAGCCCAAGCCGAAGCACCTCGTCCCGGAGGGTGGTCTGGAGCTGGAACCCGAGGTGGTGGTTCTGGTACTCGGGGCGTACGGCCGTTTCGTGGACGTAGAGGTAGAGCGCCGTGCCGTCCCACCCGAGGAAGGCGACCGTGAAACCGGCCAGGTGGATGTCCGCGAACGCCCCGAGGACAAGACCCCCGTTGTCCTGGACCGCTCGCTGGAGCGGAGTGGGGACTGCGTCGGTCGCCGCATCCCCCCAGACCGCCCGGTGCACGTCGTCGACCTGACGGAACTCTTCCGGCTTTTCGAGCCGACGGAGACGGAACCCCGTCGCTCCCGTCCGGGTCGAGGGCGCCGCCACGACGCGAGAATCGGGGCGCGGTACTTAACTCGGGCGCCGAGGCTGGGGAAACGTCAGCGCCGCACCCGCAGTTCGGCCCGCTTCGTCTCGTACCGGACTTCGTCGATGGGAGTGAGCTCCCAGAGGATCTCTTCGAGCTCCGGGATGTTCCGTAGGAACTCGGCCTTGCTTTTCGTGACCATGAGATGCTCGAATTTCCGCCGAGCATAGTAGTACGCCCCGACGAGATACATGCCGACGATAGCGATGATCGGTCCGACGATCACGAACACGAGGTTGTAGTTCGCGTTTGGTTGGTTCGTCGCCGAGTTGATCGAACTGAACGTCGGGAGGTTCGAGAGCGGAGTGAAGAACCCGATCGCGAGCACGGTGAGGAGCGCCCCCACCGCCAGCACGACCACCGAGATGGCCGCCCGATGCACCCGCATCCCGCGTCGGAATCTGCGGTCCAACGAGACCTTTGGAGGCTCGTCCGGCATCTCGAGGGCGGGAGGCGGTTTCGCTTAAGAGCCTATGCGGCGTCCGCCCCCGAAGCCATGTCGGTACCGGATGCCATACCGCCGCCACCTCCGCCGCCGCCACCGGCCGGAACGAGCTCCAACTGGATGCCTCCGCCGCCCCCGTATTCGGGCGCGGACAAGGCCTCGATGGGCCAGCGGTTCACGCCGGAGTCGCTCGCGGCGCGACTCCCGTGGGCCTTCCTCGCGTTCCTCGCCCAGTCGATCGGGCTCCTCCTCATCTTTGTCGCCGGCCTGATCGCCGTCACGGGCGCGGTGATCCCGGCGAACTGCTACAACAGCCTGACGACCTGCAACACGGGGACCGCGGTCAACCTGGCCTACGGCATCATGGTCACCCGCCTCCTCCTCGTGCTGGGGTTGTTCGGGCTCGCGGCAGGAGCCGGTCTCCACCTTCAGTTCCGTCCCGAGCTCCGGGCGGGCGCGACCCCCGAGGAGACCCGCGTCTACCTCTCCCGGCGGCGGGGCGAGTTCGTCCTCTTGGTGCTCACGCTCGTTTTCGTCTTCCTCATCATCTGGTGGTCGGTCGCATCGCCGACCGCCATCCCGTAACCAGACGATCGAATCGGGGAGACCCGGCCGGTTACCGGACTCCCTTCGTCCGGCCGTAGGCCGCTGGTTCGTCCACAGGCTCGGACCGGAGTCGCGCGGTAGGGGGAGGGATCCGGGCCAGTCGAAGCCGGAGTCGACGGTACACGAAGAAGGCCCCCAGGGCGGCGAACGCGGCTCCGCCGAAGCTTCCCGCCTCGCCCGCCACCGTGCCGATTCCGATGAGGAAGAATCCGAACGCGGCGAACACTCCCGCCGCGAGCGGACCCCCTCCCGTGCGTCCTTCGGCGCCCCCCGGTGGTAGGGACAGAAGCGCGCCCGTCACTTCGAGCGCCACCACCGCGACCGACTGGACCAGGGCGAGAAGGATGCTGTCCCAGCGGAGGGACGGAACACCGAGGACCTGGGCGACCACCGCGAGGGCGATGATCCCCCCGATGGCCGCCCGAAATCCGAGGGCATAGAACGGGCCGCTCGCGGTCCGACCCCAATACGCGCTGCGTAGGAGGACCCACTGGGCGAGCTCGGCGCCTCCGACCAGGAGGGCCAAGAAGACCAGGGCCCCCGGAAGGGCCCCGTTTCCCATCGCCAGGATGTACAGGACGTAGATCACGGCGAAAGGGATTCCGACGAACAGACCCGCGGTGTATGCAAAGATCTCCCTCCGCTCGTCAAAGAGCGTCGTGGGGACCTGAGGGGTTGCGTACCGCCCGACTTCGAAGTAGACGAATCCGGCCGACAGGATCACGCCGACCGTCGCCCCGATGGAAAGGGAGGGCAGCACCATGCCTAGTCGACCTTCCGTCCGGCCGCGAGAAACCCCGTGTGCCCGAGCATCTCGAATTCCGGTCGGGTGCCCCCGTCTCCGACGTGGATTCCCCGCTCGATCAATTCCGTCGCACGGACCTCCGCGAAGCCGAGCTCGCGGAGACGCCGAACCGTCCGTTCCAGCTGATTGTAGGTGGGCGTGTAGGTCGCCACGTACCCACCGGTGACGAGCGCACCCCGGCTGGCGGCGAGCACCTCCCACGGTTCGGCGAGGTCGAGTACCACGCTCGTGAACCCAGTCCGGCCCCATCCGTCCTTGGCCACATCCCGCTCCACAAACTCGACCCGATCCCCCCACCCGGAACGGGCCACGTTCGACCGGGCGTTCTCCAGAAACTCGGGACGCCGATCGCACGAGACGACGTGGCCCGCGGGGCCGACCGCGGTCGCGAGGACGATCGTGAGCGCGCCGCTCCCCGACCCGGCCTCCGCGACGGAGCCCCCGGGACCGACGCCCGCGAGGAGAACGAGTTGGGCCGCGTCCTTCGCCGTCACGATCTGCGCGCCTCGACGCACCTGGGACAACAGGTCGGATACCGACGGTCGGACCGCGCGGTAGGTCGCACCGAGCCAGGTGACGACGCCGCCGACCGGCCGTCCGATCTGGTCGGTGAGGTCAAGAACGCTGTCCCCGCCGACCTTCTGGGGCCCTCGGTGCAGGCGCGTGACCCGGGTCGAGACTCCGGGCCCCACGAGAGCAATGGCGTCCCCTTCGGCCCAACAGTCGGCCGCCCGTTCGTCGCCCACGGTTCCGTCTCCACGGCGCGTCAGGCGTAATAACGGCCCGGAGGCGCGCTTGGGCGAGATCTTCCCGCGGTCCCCGCCCCGGCCCCATCGGGACGGCCCTCGCGCGGCCGCTATGAGCCGGTTCGGTCCCTCGAGTCCGACAGCGACCCGAGGTAGTTTATATTGGTCGGAAAGGTGGCGCTCGCGGTCCTCCGGTCGGGGAACCCCGAGAACGCGGGCATAGTGTAGTCTGGTTATCACATAGGCTTGCCAAGCCTATAACCCGGGTTCAAATCCCGGTGCCCGCACCCTTCGAGGATCCCCCGACCCTCTCCCACGTCGCCTCGGCGGGGGGGACGGTCTTCCGTGCGTCCCCGTCGGCCATGGACCGGAAGAAGGAGCATTGCTTTTCTCCCGAACGTGATACCTCGGTCGATGGCCCGACTCCGCCGCGTGACGGTTCCCGGTCGACGCTCGTTCGAGTACGTCTCCCAAGGAAAGGGCCCGGCGACCTTGCTCGTACACCCGGGCGGCCCCGGCCTCACCTACCATTACCTCCGGGGACTCCTCCGTCTCGCGAACGCCCACCTTCGTGTGATCCTCTTCAACCCTCGGGGGGTCGGCCACAGCTGGGCCCCGAGACGGCCGGCCGACTACACCGTCCCGCAGATGGCGGAGGACGTCGAAGCGATCCGCAAGGCGCTTCGGATCAAGGAGCTCCACCTGCTCGGCTTCTCGGCCGGCGGGTTCGTCGCCCTCGAGTACGCCCACCGGTACCCCGACCACCTCACGTCCCTCCTGATGTGCAATACCGCGGGCGGCGCGGAGGAGGTGGTGCAGTCGAACCGCATGGTCCTCGGGGCGGCCTCGCCCCGGCAGCGGACCCGATTGAGGGAACTGACCCGGGCCAAGGCGTTCGACTCTCCCGAGTACAAGACCCTCTCCGAGGAGGTCTTCCGACCGTTCCAGACCCGGTTCCTGTCCGGGATCCACCCGGACTGGAAGGCGACCCGGGCGAGTCCCCTCGTCTACCGGACGATGATGTGCCGCACCGGCGATGAGTTCGCCGTGGACGGCACGCTGGCCAAGTGGGACGGGCGAAAGTACTACTCGAAGATCGAACTCCCGACCCTCGTCCTCGTCGGCCGGTACGACTTCTTCCTGAACGCCTCGGTCGAGATGGACCAGCGGATCGAGCCCGCGCATCTCCGGGTGCTCTCGCACTCGAGCCACATGGCGATCCTGGAACAACCCAAGGAGTACCTCGGGGCGGTCCGGGAGTTCCTCAACGACGTAACGGGCGACTGAATCGATCTCCCTCAGTCCAGGGGGCGCAAGGCCCGCCGGACCAGGACGATTGCGATCCCGACCAGGACGACTGTCCAGGCGAGCAGACCGGCCAGGTAGACGCCCGGGGCGTACGGATACGTTCCCGACCCGAAGAACACCTCCCGCAGCACGTTGACGGCGAGCGAGATGGGATTGAACTGTGAGGTAGTCTGGAGCCAGGGAGGCATGGAACCCCACGGGTAGAGCGCGTCGGAGGTCAGCAGCACCGGGAGGTTGATCAGGTTCACGACGGCAAAGTACACCTGCGGTACGTCCAGCAGGATCCCGATCGTCAGGAAGACGGTCGCGAACATGAGCGCGAGAAGGACGATGGCGAGCAGGACTTCCACCGCCCCGACCACTCCGACCGACGCGGTGACGTCGAGACCCGTGAGCCCGGGCACGTGGGAAAAGAGGATCGCCAGACCGAGGACGAAGAACGCGAGAAGGATGGGCTGGGCGGCCCCCGCGATAAGCCGGGAGCCGAACACGGCCGCGGATGGCGCCGGCGTTCCCCGGGTCCGCTTGAAGATCCCGAACAGCTTGTCGAAGATGACGTTCGCCCCGATGAACAGCGTGGACGTGACCGAGACGAACCCGACCATTCCCGCGGCGAAGTACGAGTAATAGTTCGGGGCGCCGCGGAAGTAGTACTGGAGCAGGTCGGGTGGGGGTTTGACATTGAAGCCTTGTCCGAACAGCAGCAGGTACAGGAGGGGCAGGAGGAGCGACGTGAAGATCGCCTGGGGGTTCCGGGCGAGCTTGAGGAATTCGCGCCGGGTGAGCGCGGACAACTCGCGCAGCATCAGCGCCTCCCCTGGAGGGCCCCGCGGACGCGCTGCATCATCACGGCCTTGTCGGTCGCCGTCGGCCCTTCCTCTTCCCGGAACTCCCGACCCGTGAACTCGAGGAATACCTCGTCCAGGCTGGGTCGCTTGACGGTGACGCCCGTCACACCCGCTCCGGCCCGATAGCAAGCCTCCACCGCGAGGGGGACGAGGGTTTCCCCGCTGGTGCACTTGACCCGATACGAGTCCCCCTGCCGTTGGACCGCCGAGACGCCCGCGAGCGGACGGATCACCTCCGACATGTCGCTGGCTCCCGCGGCCGTCTTGACCGTGACCACGTCGCCACCGAGCTTGTCCTTCAACTCATTCGGCGTCCCACGTGCGACGATCTTCCCGTGGTCGATGATCGCGATGCGGTCGCACATGGTGTCCGCCTCGTCCAGGTAATGGGTCGTGACGAACACCGTCATCCCCGTCTCCGCCCGGAGCTTCTGCACGAATCCCCAGAAACCGGCCCGCCCCTGGGGGTCGAGGCCGAGCGTGGGCTCGTCCAGGAAGAGGATCTTCGGCCGGTGGACCAGGCCCACCGCGAGCTCGAGCCGGCGGCGCATCCCTCCGGAATAGGTCTTCGCGTACCGGTCGGCTGCATCGGAGAGGTGCATCTCCTCGATCAGGGTCTTCGCACGGAAGTGGCCTTCCGAACGGGAGATGCCGTACGTGCCGGAGGCGACCTCGAGATTCTCCCGGCCGGTCAGGTCGCCGTCGGCGGTCGATTCCTGGAAGATGACCCCGATCCTCCGCTTGACGGCTTCGGCGTTCTGGCTGACCTCGAGACCGTCGATCACCGCGCGCCCCCCCGTCGGGCGGAGTCCGGCGGAGAGCATCGAGACGGTCGTCGTCTTGCCGGCCCCGTTCGGGCCAAGGAAGCCGAAGATCTGACCGTGAGGAACCTCGAACGAGACGCCGTCGACCGCGGTGACCTTTCCGCCGTAGACCTTGACGAGGTCTTCGGCAACGATGGCACCGCTCGCTTGCATTTTCTTACCTCTCAGTTCTTGAGCCGGCGAAGTCGCTCCGCGACGGCGTCGAGTTCGGATTGGATCGGTTGGGTGGCGTGAGGCTCCGTCCTATTGAGGTCTTCGAGGTAGGCGGTCAGCCCCGAGAGCTCGCGCACCACCTCTTTCGGCGTGCGCGGCCCCGGGGCCGGCGGCCACCCCCACCCTCGGGTGGACGACTCGATGGGCACATACCGGCCGTCGTCCTGCTTTCGGAGAGAACCCTCCCCGACCATCTCTTCGAGCAACGGGTAGACCGAGCCGGGAGACGGACGCCACCAGCCGTGGGTCATCACTTCCATGTCGTCCATGATCTCCGCGCCGTTCCGGGGCGCGTGCTGAAGGATCATCAAGACCCAGTTCCGAAGGCCCCGCTTCTTCCGCATGCCCCACATGGGTCGCTTTTCCGATATCGGAAATCCGATTCATCGGTTTAAGCTTGACTCACCTCAGCGACCTACGTGTCTTTCGCTGCGAACGACGAGGGGGGGCTCGGAAACGAGCGGCGACCTCACTCAGACGGAGTCTCGAATCTTCGGCTAGTGAACGAACCACCACACCAAGTTGGCCGTGGCGAGGCACGCGAGCATGATGGGAAACGAACGACGAACGAAGGTTCTCCACGAAATCGGGGTGCCGCTCTCCCTCGCTACGCCGAGCCCCACGAGGTTGGCCGACGCACCGATCGGGGTTCCGTTCCCACCGATGTCGTTCCCGAGCGCGACGGCGTAGACGAGGGAGGAGGCGGAGAGTCCGGTCGCCGCACTGAGTCGGCCGATCAGCGGTGCCGCGGCCGCGGCGAGCGGCACACTGTTGACGACCGAAGAAAGCAGTCCAAAGGTCCAGAGGAGCAAGGTGCCCGTGAGGAGGAGGTTGCTCGGTCCGACCTGTTGCACCGCGTGCGCGAGAGAGTCGATGACGCCCGTCGTCTCGAGACTCCCGACGAGCAGGAAGAGGAACAGGAAGAACACGAGCGTGCGGAAGTCGACTTTCCCAAGGAGTAACCGGAGGTATCGGGGGCCGGCGAGACCCATCCCGAGGGCGGCCATGGCCAGGCCAACCGCCCACACCGGAATCCCCAGGGGGCCCTGAAAGGCCAAAACTCCGAGGAGAACCCCGAACGCGGACAGCGTGACGAGGACCGGTCCCCGGGCGAGAGGCACGGCCGGTGGGGGGCGGGGGACCTGGGTGGAGGGGTCGTCCTCACGACCGCGGGAGAACAGGAGGATTGCGACTCCGAGGGCGGCCAACGCGGGGAGGCCGGTGTGGACGAGAAAGTCCGAGAACGAGAGGTGAAAGTAGGTTCCCAGGATCAGGTTCGGAGGATCGCCGATGAGGGTCGCTGCTCCCCCGAGGTTGGCTGCCGAGATTTCTGCGATGACGAGCGGGATCGGGTCCCGCCCGAGAGCTCGGCAAGCCTCCAGGGTCACCGCGGCGAGGATGAGCATGACCACGATCGAGTCGAGGAGCGCCGAGAGGGCGAAGGCGATCCCGACCAACCCGAGGAACATCGGTACGGGCCGCCCGTGAGCGCGTCGGGCGATGGACGAGCCCGCCCATCGAAAAAATCCTAGGACGCTGAGCAGGGTCGCGACCACGAAGAGGCCGAACAGGAGGGCGAGTGTGTTCCACTGGAGGATTCCCCCTTGACCGGAGCTACCGGTCGGGGGGAGCGCTCCCAGCGGGACGAGTCCAGAAACGAGGACGAGCCCCGCACCGGCCGCGGCCAACTCCACCCGATGGCGATCGTAGATGGCGACCAGGACGAGGGTGCCCACAACGATGGCAATCGCGGCCGCCCCCGCCGCGCCCATCATGGGTTGGGCCTAGCCCCCCACCTGGATGCCGATCCACTGTTGCAGGCGCGGGAGGTTCTGGGCGGAGCCGAGAAGGATGTTCGCGACCCCCGGTGGGAACCGAAACGTGGAGTGCGGATCGAGGAGGGTCACAAACGTACCGCAGGCGTCCTTCTCAGCGTATCCAACCACCATACAATCCGTCTGCCGACCGGTTTCTGGCCGGGCTCTAGTTCTCCTGCAAAGCCTTGGGCTCAGCAAAGGGTAAATAGGGTGCCCCAAGTCCCCGACCCCTTGACGGCTGCCGTACCCTCTGCGGCGCCGCGAGAATCTATGGTCTCCATCCGTACTCCACCCCCGCCCATCGGTTCGGAAAAGTACACGCGCTTTGAGAAAGCGCGCATCCTCGGGGCCCGCGCTCTACAGATCTCGCTGGGGGCTCCCATCCTGATCGACATCCTGGCCACGCTCGTCGACCCGGTGGACATCGCGGAGCTCGAGTTCGCCGCGGGACGGATCCCGATTACGGTCCGCCGCGCCCCGACCGACTGACGTCGGCTAGACGCTGGCGTCGTCCAACGCCCGAGCGCACCGACACGTGGGTGCGGCGGACAGCGTCGGCAGGAGCTGGCGGAGCAACCGGCCCATCCGGTCGGCGTTCGCCTTCATGACGGCAATGATCTCTTTGGTCTCGACCGGGCGCTCGGCCCAGACGTCGTAATCCGTGACCATGGCGAGGCACACGTAGCACAGGGCCCGTTCGCGCGCGAGCGTCACCTCGGGGACCAAGGTCATCCCGATCACGTCGGCGAAGCCGCGAAAGAAGGCCGACTCCGCCCGAGTACTGAACCGCGGCCCCTCGACGCACACATAGGTCCTTCCCTCAACGAACGGCGTGCCCACGGTCCGGCCCGCCTCCGCCGCATGGCGGGTCAGGTCGGGGCAGAACGGGTCGGCGAGCGATACATGGAACACCCGGCCCCCGTCGTAGAAGGTGGTAGGTCGGCTCTTGGTGAAATCCACGAATTGGTTCGGCAGAACGAAGGTGCCCGGGGCCAGCTCCTCCCGGAGGGAGCCGACCGAGCTCACCGTGACGATCGCATCGACCCCCAGGGATCGGAGCGCGTCGACGTTCGCGCGGTAATTGACCCGGTGCGGAGGGATGGAGTGGCCGGGCCCGTGTCGGGCCAGGAAGAAGACTCGGGTGCCGCCGACCTCCCCCTCCTCGATCGGACCCGACGGGGCGCCCCACGGAGTGGTCACGCGGTGGGAACGCTTCGCTCCGCCCTCGAGGATCCCCTCGATGCCGGAACCTCCGATGACCCCTACGACCCGGGGTCCTCCGCTCGTCATGTGCCCTCGCCCGTCGGTCCGGGTTCGAGTCGGGTCCGGACCCGAACGAGGTGGCGCGCCATCACGACCTCTCCGCGCGTTCGCTCGAGCAGGGCCCGCGCGGTGTCCTGCTTCGGCTTCAGGGGGACGATGGCGCGGGTCGTGTCGAAGCGAAGGAGCGCGTGGGTGAGCTGCTCCATCAGGATCATTTCCCGTTCGGCCGCCGGGAGGTCGTCGCGCCCCAGCCGGTCGAGCACGCGGCGCCGGATCTCCCCCACCACGTCGCCCAGACCGAGGAGGTACGGTTCCGGATCGACGCCCAACTCGGAAGGCCCGGGAAACACGACGTGGGTCGCCGCACACGCCAGCAGGACCGCCTCCACCGCCTCTTGCAACGCATCGGAGGCCATCGGTTCGTCTCCCCGACCTTCCCGGCGCAACCAATCCGACAGCTCCGCCATACCACGACGGATCTCCGCATCATCCGGCGGAACGACGCCGGTCGAATGGATCCGGGTCATCGTGGTCTGCGCCAGGCGACGGAGCCGCCGGGCCCGCTGGTAGAGGTCCTCTCGCCGCATCTCGCGCTGGCGCAGGTGGGTCTCGATGGACACGAGCACGGATTCTGGGATACCGGGAGAGACCGGAGCGTCACCGGAAGAGGGTGAACCGTTGGTCATCGTCACCTCCGTCCAGCAGGCCGAGCCGGACCCCGGCATCCAGCCAACCGTGCGCGTAGCTCGCGGCGGCGAGGGCCCGTTCCGCGTCTCCCTTCTCCGCGAAATGCTCGGCGTCCGCGAGGTAGGCCCGGGCCATGGAGAGGAAGTCCTCGCTCGCTCCCGAAAGGAACGAGCGGGCCGGCGGTGTGGACCGGACGCGGGTCAGTGCTTCGCGGGTCAGGCGGAGGTACTTCTCCGCCAAGGTTGCCTCCGCCATCGATCGACCCGCGCGCCCGGACGACCTTCAGCTCTTGGGGACTTTTTCCCAGTCCTTGAGGAATCGGGCAAGACCGAGGTCGGTGAGCGGGTGCTGCACCAGTTTCTCCATCACCCCGTAGGGCATCGTGGCGATGTCCGCCCCGATCTTGGCGGCGTCCAGGACATGGATCGGGTGACGCACGCTCGCCACCAGTACCTTGGTCGGGAACGAATAGTTGCGGTAGATCTGGACGATGTCCCGAATGAGCTCCATCCCGTCCTGACCCTGGTCGTCTAGCCGCCCGATGAACGGGCTGACGTACGCAGCCCCTACCTTCGCCGCGAGCAGGGCCTGGTTGGCGCTGAAGACGAGCGTCATGTTCACCCGGGTCCCTTCCTTCGCGAGTACTTTCGTTGCCCGGAGCCCGGCCGGGGTCATGGGGGTCTTGACGTAGATGGACGGGTGGATCTCCCGGAGGTGGCGTCCCTCGCGAAGCATCCCCTCGGTGTCGGTGGCGACGACCTCGGCCGAAACGGACGGGACCCCCAACGCACAGACCTCCCGGAGGACGTCCTCGAATTTTCGGCCCTCTTTGGCCACCAGAGTCGGGTTCGTGGTCACCCCGTCGAGGATGCCAATCTCCCACATCGTCCGGATCTCGGTCACGCTCGCCGTATCGAGGAAAAGCTGCATCGTCCCGAGCCCCGTAGGTCTTCCCCCTACTGAACCTTGCCTCGGAGCCGGAGGAGCTCCCACGCTTCGTCCCGCACCCGTTCGGTCGCCAATCCATACCGCTCAGAGGGCGAGGCCGGTCCCTCGAACTCGCCGAGCAAGTCCGCGACCCCCACCCGGCGTACCGGGACCGGATAATTCTCCGAAGTCGTGGACGCGACCAGGGCCCCGACGCCCGTCAGGACCGAATGATCTTCGAGGACCAGCAGGGCGCCGGTGTCGCGCGCCGCCCTCAGAAGGGAGGGTTCGTCGAACGGCTTGACCGAGGCGAAATCGAGGACCCGGGTCGAGACCCCGACCCGCGCCAGGGCTTCGGCCGCTTCCAACGCTCGCGCGACGAGGGGGCCGACGGCGATGATCGTGAGGTCGCTCCCCGCACGGAGCTCCGGCGCGTGGCCCACCTGGAACGAACCGTCGGTGACGTTCGGGACGCGACCCGCGGCGAGCCGCAGGTAGGCCGGGCCCTCCCGGGAATGGATCGCGAGCAGGGCGATTTGAGCGGAGGGAGCGTCGGCCGGCACGAGGACCATCATCCCCGGCAGACCGCGCATGAGGCCGATGTCCTCGAGGACCGGGTGCGAACCTCCCACCCCTCCCGCTCCGAGACCTCCGTGGGTCGCGATCACCTTGACCCTCGCACGGAAATGACACGCCGTAGAACGGAGGGCGGGATATCCGGGCCCGGCGGCGGAGACGGCCCGCGTGCTTGCGTAGACGGTCCTACCACGCAGGGCGAGTCCCGTGGCCGCCGACATCATCGTCGCCTCCTGATGAGGGAGGTCCAGATACCGGTCGGGGAATCGCTTCCCGAAGGGCCGAACCACGTTCACGTCCTCGGGGTCCCCGGAAAGAGCGAAGAGGTTCGGATCCCGACCCCCGAGGTCGGTGAGGGTCCTTCCGCAGGACTCCTCCATGCTCTCGGAGCGAGTCGGTTCGGTCACGCGGGGGGCCCCCCGGCCGGTCCGCTGAGCTCGACCAGCGCCCGCTCATACTCCTCGTCCGACGGAGGTCTCGACTGAGATGCGTGGGGGTCTTCCATGAAGGAAACTCCTCTTCCCCTCACGGTGTGGGCCACCAGGGCGTGGGGGCCGGTCCCCGCCCCGCGACACCGTTCCAATCCCCGCAAGATCTCACGGAGGTCGTGTCCGTCCACGCCAATCGTCTCGTAACCGAACGATCGAAGCCTCCCCTCGATCGCACCGGGGGTCGCGTGAGGGTCCGGCGATGGATCACCTTCGGGACGGTCGAGGTCGAGCACCGCGACCAGGTTGTGGAGTCGATGCTCTCCCGCGACGAGGAGGGCTTCCCACGTTCCCCCGGCGGCGCACTCCCGCTCGCCCAGCAGGGCATAGACCGGACCCGGACGGCGGGCAATCCGGGCGTCGACGGCGAGTCCGACGGCGATGCCCATCCCGTGGGCCCGGCCCGTGGGTGAAGTGTCGATCAGACGCGGGTCCGCCCCGGGGCCGTCCCCCTCGTTTCCCCCGGTCCCTTCGAGCGCCACTCGAGGCTCACCGCCCGCCGAGGTACACCTCAGCCGGAGGGCGGCACGGAGTGCCGGGCCGGCTTCACCGTGGGCGAAGACGAGCCTATCCACCCTCGGGAACGGGAGGGTCGGAGGTCGCTCCGGGAGTTCGTGGAAGAGGAGGGCCGTCAGGAGGTCCGCGGCCGCGAGCGGTCGGGCCGGACGCTCGGCCCCCGAGGCGCGGGCCTCCAGGAGAATCTCGCGTCGAAGGGCTCGTGCGGTCGCTTCGAGGGACCGGACCACCTCGTCCGGGACGTCTTCCCCCATGAGTCGGCGGTCGAGGCGGCCCTTTCTATTTGAGGGTTGGGAACGCAGGATCCCGGAAGGCGGAATCGATCGCTACGAGGGGGGCGGGCTCGCCGTGCGACGGCGTTTGGGCGGAGATCGCTCGGGTCCCGTCGGAGAGACCGAGCGAAGCACCGTGAGGTCCTCCACGTACCGGGCATAGCCCTCCTCATCGAGCGGGGTCTCGAGGTATCCCGGAACATTCACCCAGCGGCTGTCCGATAGTAAGGGTCGGAACCCGTCGCGTCCGATCTCTCCCTTGCCGATGTTCTCGTGACGGTCCAGATGGGACCCGAGCGGGGCCCGCGCATCGTTCAGATGGAACGCGCGGACGGCGTCCCGCCCGATCGTTGCTTCCATCTGGTCCATGACGGCGCCGTACCCTTCGTCCGACCGGAAGTCAAATCCCGCGGCGAGCAGATGGCAGGTGTCGAGCGTGACCCCGACCCGATCGGGCGCGTCGATCGCTACTAGGGCGCTCTTCAGTTCCTCGAACGAGGAGCCGATGGCCGTACCCTGGCCCGCGGCGTTCTCGAGCAACACCCGGACCTTCCCCTCGGGTACTTTGTCCAGGGTGTCGCGGACGCTCGCCGCGATCGACCGGATCCCGGCCTCGGGCCCCGAACCCAGGTGGGCGCCCGGATGGAAGATGAGGCCATCGACCCCGAGGAGCTCGGCCCGCTGGATCTCGTCCAGGAACGCCGTGCGGGACCGCTTCAACATGAACGCCTTCGGAGTCGCGAGATTCATGAGGTAGCCGTGATGGACCGCCGTGTGGGTGAGCCCCTCAGCTCGGGCCGCCTCGCGGAACGCGGTGGCCGCCTCGGGAGCGATCGCAGGCCCGGCCCACATCTTGGGACTCTTGGAAAAGATCTGGATCGCTTCGGCCCCGATCGCCTTCCCCTGTCGGACGGCCTCCGGCAGACCCTTCGAGGTACCGATGTGGGCACCGAGCCGCATCGGCGGCGGGACGGCGGTCGGGGGATTAACCTAGCGGAGCTCACCCGAGGAGCGGGGGAGGCTGACAGCTTTCCGCGTTTCCCGTAGGCTCGCGCACTTCAGTACCGCGCGGAACGCCAGTGGGCTTAACTGCCGGGTTCGGAATGGGACCGGGTGTTTCCCCACCGCTTTGGCCGTCAGCCAATCCCGCGACAAATCCCCGGTATTTAACGTTGGTTTCGGCGCGACGTGACGGGAACTCCGGGGCGCTTCCTCCGAACCTTCATTTCGTCCACCGACTCCTTTCACTCGACCGGACGGGTGCGTCCGGCCCCCCTGGGGCGATCGGTTGCGCGCGAGGGACCCACCGCAGATCCCCGAATACTGGCTTCGTCTCGAGGTCGACTTCGACCGGGGGAGCTGGACGGGGGCGGTGGAATTCCCCGGCGCACCTCCGGTGGGGGCCTTCGACCTGGATTCCGAGGGACTCGAGATCCGCGACGTCCGGCGGGGTTCCCGGAAACTGGAACACTCCCTCGACCCGGTCGCGGGTCGTCTTTCGATCCCGGTCGTAGGGGAGGGGCCGGACGCCCTCGTGGTCGAGTTCGCTGGTACTCTCCGACCGAAGGGACTCCTCGGCTTGTATCGATGCCGACACGGGGAAGGGACCGTACTGACGACCCAATGCGAGCCGGTGGGGGCGCGTAGGATCTTCCCCTGCCTCGATCGCCCCGACCGAAAATCCCGCGTCCGCCTCACGGTGCGGACCCAGCCCGGCCTCGAGGTCATCTCGAACACGACCGCCTCGCCCCCCCGGCTCGTGGGTGGCCTCTCAGAATGGTCGTTCGAGACGACTCCCCCGATGGCGTCGTACCTGTTCTACCTGGCCATCGGTCGATTCGACCGTGCGGAGGGCCACTCAGGCTCTGTACGGGTCCGTGTCCTGGCGGCTCCGGGTCGGGCGGCCGACTGCGCCTATTCTCTCGATGCCGCGATCCGCATCGTGAAAGGCTGTGAGGACTACTACGCCGTCCCCTTCCCGCTCCCCAAGCTCGACCTGGTCGCCGTGGCCGAACACGCGTTCGGGGCGATGGAGAACTGGGGGGCCATGAGCTTCCGGGAGGTCCGGCTCCTCATCGACCGCGGGGCGACCACCCTCCAGCGTCGGGACGTCTTCGAAACGGTCGCGCACGAGATCGCGCACCAGTGGTTCGGGGACCTCGTGACCATGTCCGATTGGGACGAGGTCTGGCTCAACGAGAGTTTCGCCTCGTTCGTCGAGACGCGGATCACCGAGCGGCTCGAGCCGACCCTCGACGCAAGGACGGATGCCTTCCTTCGGGTCGCGGGGACGACCGCGGCCCTGGACGCCGACAGTCTGCCGTCGACGCACCCCGTCCGAACGCACCTCGAGCGGCCGGAGGAGCTCAGCCAGATCTTCGACGAGATCAGCTACGGTAAGGGATGCGCCGTCCTCGGGATGGTCGAGGCGTTCCTCGGGGAGGGTCGATTCCGCGCCGGCGTGACGGACTACCTCCACCGATTCCGCTTCGGAAACGCTCGGACCCAGGACCTCTGGGACGCGCTGGGCCGGGCGAGCGGGGAGGCGGTCGCGGGACTCATCTCGCCGTGGATCGACCGCCCGGGTCATCCCGTGATCCGGTTGGAGACCGGGACCGGGGCGCTCACGCTCCGTCAGGAGCGCTTTTCGTTCCTCGGGTCGGCCGCCGAGGATCCCTGGCCGATCCCGCTTCGCTTCGACATCGACGGGGAGAGCCGCCGCATGGTGATGAATTCCTCCGAGGCGGCCATCCCGATCCCCTCGGGAGCGACGGTCCACCTCAACCCGGGGGCGGTGGGGTTCTACCGGGTTCGGTACGACCCGACGATGTACGAACGGCTGTTCGCCGTCCTCCCCGGGCGACCCCCGGCGGACCGCTGGAGCGTGGTCGAGGACCTCGGGGCCTTCCTCCTTTCCGGGGACATCGACTGGTCGCTCTACGCCCGCGCGGTCGGACTTCTCGGAGCCACCACGGACCGGTTGGTCCTCGAGTCGTTCGCTTCGACCCTTCTCTGGCTCGGCCTTCTCTACCCCGACGTGGGAGCGGTGCAGGACGTCGTGCACCGATTCTTCGCCCAACGCCTCGCGGCGGTCGGCTCCGACGCGATGCCCGGCGAAAACCCGACGAACGGCGTGCTGCGGGAGCGCCTCACGGTCTGTCGGGTTCGACTCGACCTCGAGTACGCGCGCGACCTCGAACGACGGTTCGCCGACTGGGACCATCTCGACCCCGACCTCCGGGCGGGGGTCGCCGTCGCGCGCGGCCGTGTCGGGGGCCACGCCGGCTGGGACGAGCTGCGACGCGCCCTCGAGCAGTCTCCTACGGAGGCGGAGTGGACGCAACTCGAACGGGGCCTCGCCTGGGCGGGGGACGCCGACGGGATCGTCGCGACCCTTCACCTGGTGGAATCCGGTGCGATCATTCGGAGCCACCTCGGTTCCACGCTCGCGCAAGTGGCCGCGAACCCGGTCGGTCGACCGGTGCTCTGGCCATGGCTCCAGCAGCACCTGCCGATGCTGGAGGAACACTTTCGGGGTTCGGGCTCGCTCTCGCTGCTGCTGGAGGCGGTCACACCGACCCTGGGATTCGGTCGGGGGGACGAACTCCGGACGTACTACCGAAACCACCCCTTCCCCGAAGGGAGCCGGGGTCTGGCCAAGGGACTCTACCGGCTCGAAGTGTACGAACGGTTGGGCGCTCGGCTGCACCGGCTCGGCTAACGGCGCGAGCCGGGGGCCCTACGGGCCGAGGCCGGCGGCGAAGTGGCCAGGTCGGACCAGATGTACCAGGTGCCTCGCGCCTGGCTCAGCCGACGGCCGTCGGCGCCGACCAGGTTCCCCTCCGCGAATGCGATGTGCCGGCCGCGTCGGAGGACCCTGCCCCGAGCGGTGAGGGTGTCCCCCTCGCGCGCGGCGCGCAGGAACTCGACGTAGAGGGAGGTCGTCGCGGTGGTCTCTCCTTCCCGCAGGAGGGAGACGACCGAGGCACCCATGGCCGTGTCGAGAATGGTCGCATAGACTCCTCCATGCACGACCCCGTTGATGTTGAGGTGCCGGTGCTCGACCCGTCCGGTCACGGTGCACACTCCTCGGCGGCTCGCGGCGGGGTCGATCCGGAATCCCACCTCGTGGTGAAAGCCACCGAGCCGGGCCGCGCGAAGGAGGGTCGGCATCGGGACGATCGGTCGCGGGTCGGCGCGGGCCGTTCGTCGGGGCACGGGACGTACGAGGGGTCGTCGCGGATAAGTACTGTGCGGGACCCTGCGCGGGCGTGACGGGGAGCGCCGCGCCGTCTCGGAGTGCGACCTTCGAGGCGCCCCCCAACATCGCCCTGGTGAAATACTGGGGGATGCGGGACCGCGACCTCGCGATTCCGTACAATTCCTCCCTCAGCGTGACCCTCGACCGATTCCGTTCCCGGACGACGGTCCGGTTCGACCCGTCGCTCGACCGGGACGTGGTCGAGCTCAACGGGGAACCCGCGGTCGGTGGACCCCGGGAGGCGGTCGTTCGGTTTCTCGACCGGGTCCGCTCGCTCGCCGCGCTGGAGGCGGGGGCTTCGGTCGTGAGCGAGAACAACTTCCCGACCGCGAGCGGTCTGGCTTCGAGTGCGAGCGGGTTCGCCGCCCTCGCCGGAGCGGCCACGCGCGCGGCCGGGCTGCGGGTCTCGGACCGCGAGCTCTCTCAACTTGCCCGCTTCGGTTCCGGGAGCGCCGCCCGGTCGGTGTACGGGGGGTTCGTCGAGTGGCAGGCGGGCCGTCGGGCCGACGGGAGCGACTGCTACGCCCGCCCGGTGTTTCCCGCCGACCACTGGCCGGAGCTCCGGGACGTGGTCCTGCTCGTCGAAGGGGCCCCGGTGAAGGAAGTCCGCTCGGCGGACGCGATGCAGTCCTCCGTCTCCACGAGCCCGCTCTACGCCCGGCGGCTGGAGCACGTACCGGGCCGCCTTACCCGGATCCGATCGGCGATCCGCGCCCGCGACCCGGCCCGACTCTTCCCGCTCGTGATGGAAGAGTGTGATGAGTTCCGGGCGGTGTGCGAGACCACCCGCCCCAGCCTCGACTACCTGACGACCACGTCCCGGGCGATCCTCGGGGAGGTTCGCGCGCTCAATCGCGAGGCGGGCCACCCGCTCGCAGGATACACCCACGACGCGGGCGCCCACGTGCACGTCTTCACGCTCCAGCGGCACGCCCCACGCGTCCGCGCCCGCCTCGCCCACCTCACCGGGGTTCGCTCGACGCTCATCGTTCGCCCCGGGCCGGGGGGTCATCCCATCGCACCTCGGCCCCGGCGGGCCCCTCCCTCCTCCCGCCGACGAACGGGCCGCTAGGAGGGCTCCGTGGCGCCCCGACCCCGGGTACCTCGGCCGGGCCGCGCGACCGACGGGGTCCGCGAGTACCTCGAAGGCCACCCCAGCGTCCGGCGGGCGCTCGCGCTCGGACTGGTCAACGACGCCGCGCTCGCACGGCGGATACGGACGGAGTCGGGGGACCGGCTCTCGTTCGAAGCGGTCGCGGTCGCCCTGCGGCGTTCCGAGCGGACCGCCACCTCGGCCGACTCCTCGCACGTGGCCGTCTCTCTCCTCACGGGCGGGATCACCCTCGAACTCCGCACCGGCTACTCGGTCCTGCGGCTGCCCGACGAGGACCCGGTCCTCTCGGCCCTTCTCGCAGGACCCTGGAGCCACGGACCCCGGGGCCGCCCCGACCGGACGTTGATCCACGTCGAGGAAGGAATGCCGTACATCTCGGTCGCCCTCCCGACGGAGGCGCTCCCGCGCGTCGTCCGGACCCTTCCTCCCGGGGTCCGTCGCACGACCACCGACGGACTCGCCCTCGTGGTCCTCGAGACCCAGGGAGCGGCGAGCGATACCCCCGGGGTCATCGCCTTCCTCTCCGACCTGCTCGGCGAACACAACCTGGTCCCGCGCCTCCTCGCCGCCGCCGGCGACCGGGTGGAGTTCCTGGCGCCGGACGCGGACGCGCGACGGATCTTCGACCTGCTGCATCGCCTGCGTCGCTCGCCCCTCCCGGCGCCCGTCCCCGAGCCCCCGCAGAAGGGTTCAAGCCCGTCCGGGGCTCGTCCGGCCCCGGGGGGACCTCCGATCGACGCGGGCGCGGAGCTTCGGACGGGGGCGGAGGTCGCCCGCCACTACGTCGCGGGCCACCCGAGCGTGGCGGACTGCCTCGCCTACGGGGTCGTGAACGTCACCGCGCTCGCCCGACGCATCGGGGACGAGGTCGGGTTCGCCCACACCGAGGCGATCGAGGCCGCGCTCCGGCGGTGGAAACCGGAGCGAGGCCCGGCGACCAGCGTCGAGGGGCGCGTCCTTTCGGTCGTGCGAGAAAGCCGGATCGAGGTGCGCACCCGCGTCGCGCTCGTGACCGCGCCCCCGAACTGGGAGCTCCTCGCCCGCCTGGTGGAGGTCGGCCCGGCTCCGCCGGCGAACCGGCGTCGGCTCTTCCAGGTGCTGCAGAGCCCGACCGCGGTCACCGTCCTCTGCGAAGAGGACCTCCTCGAGCCGATCCTCCAGGCGATCGGCCCTCGCCACTCGATCGTGGCCGAGCGGGGGCTCGCCGCGGTCGCGGTCCACAGCCCGGAGGCGATCCTCGAGACGCCCGGGGTCCTCGCGTTCCTCTCCGGCGCGCTCTACCGGGCCGGGCTCAACTGCCTCGAGCTCATGAGCCTCCACCTCGAGTCGACCTTCGTCGTTCGGCAAGCGGACGCGCTCGCGACGTTCCGGGTGCTCTCCGACCTCATCCACCCCACCGCCGCGCCCTAGCGGCGGAGGGTTACCCTTCGTCCGGGGTCTCCGGCGCCGGGAGGTCGTACTCGGACGGCAGCGGGGCCGGTTCCGCCGCGGGCACCGGCTCCGATTCGGCCCCGGACCCCGGGGGGGGCTCGCGCCGGCGCCCGACCAGCCAGATGACCGCGAGCGCGAGCGCGGCGACCCCGAGGACGAGCGCTCCGGTCTCGAGGGCGCCCGTGTAGCTTACCTTGGCTTGCGCGACGACCGTCACGGCGAGCGACGCGTTCGCCGAGCGGTGGAACGGGTCGATCACCTCGACCGAGACGGTGTAGGTGCCGCTCGCGACGTAGACGTGGGTGGTCGTGTTGTCGACCGAGGTGTTGAACACGCCGTCCCCGAAGTTCCACAGGTAGGTGTACCCGGACGACGCGACCAGCACCGCCACCTGGGCGTAGAACAACGCAGCCCCCCCGACGAAATCCCCGCTGGTCCCGCCGAGCGTGACGACGGGCGGGATGGGGATGAAGGTCGCGGAGAGGTTGCCGCTGCCGTTGACGAACAGGTGGGTCCCTCCGACCGCGACGCTGCCGCCGGTCACGAACCCCACGAACTCGCTCGTGAGGCACGGCGTCTCGGTGAGCGTGTAGTTGCCGTAGGCGAGCCCCACGACCGCCCCGTTCTGGGTCGGGACCCCGTTCAGGTCGACCCTCCCGCACCCGAGGCCATAGATCCCGACCGCCACCGGGTAGACGACCGGTACGAAGACCGCCGTGACGGTGCTCGGCCCGTTGGGGTCGATGGTGTTGTTCGCGATCTGGACGTAGGGGCTCGACTCGAAGTAGGCGAGCTCGTAGTGGGGGCAGGCCGCCCCGGTGATGGTGTAGGTCCGGCCGTTGATGAGGCTCGCGCTCCCTCCGTTGGTGTAGGGGACGCCGTCGATGACCGCCGACCCGCACGTCGCAGGCACGGTGTCGATGAGGATGGGGACGATCGCCCCGAAGATGGCGATGATCGCGCCCGAGCCGTTCAGCGTCACCTGGCCGCCGGAGATGTTGATCGCGCCGGTGACCGACCAGGCGACGTTGCCGTACGCGGGACACGGGATGGCCTGGATCGACTCGACCGTCCCTGGGCTCAAAGTGACGAACGCGCCGTTGATGTAGTCGGTCCCGCCGAGTTCCACCGCTCCGCACCGACCGGGCTCCGTGACGATCCCGACGTAGATGGTCGGGGTCCCGAGGAGCGACACCACGAGGAGCGCGCCGGAGCCGTTGACCGTGAGGAGCGAGCCCGAGAGCGTGAGACCGCCGGAGGCCGTGAGCCCCTCCAGGTAGTGGCCGGAGCAGCTGAAGCCGGTGACGGTGTAGGAGGAGTGGTTCGAGACCGGCACGTAGACCCCGTTCGTGTAGGTCGTCCCGTCCAGCACGATCCCCCCGCACGTGGCGGGGTTCGTGTCGACGTAGACCTCGGTGAGCGCGAAGTTGTTCTCCACGACGGTCCCACCCGCGCCGGAGGCGTCGACGGTGAGGGAGGTGCCCGACACGGAGACCCCGGTCCCGACGGTGGTGAAGTTGGCCAACCCATAATGCCGGCACGGCGAGGCCGTGAGCGCGTACGCCCCCGGATAGAGGTAGAGCGACTCGCCGGTGGTGTAGACCGCTCCTCCGAGGGCGACCCCGCCGCAGGCCGCGGGGTTGGTCGCAAACGCGACCGGGGCGGTCGTGGAGGTCGGGACGAACGTGGCGGTGAGCGTCCCGTTGCCGATCGCGACCAGGGTGTCTCCGGCGACGCTGACGTTCGCGCTCGGCGTCCATCCCCCGAACGCGTATCCGGCGCAGAGGACCGTCTGGGCGAGCGCGTGCGAGAGGCCGAAGGAGACGAGGGCGGCCGTCGCATTGGCGTACGGGGTCCCGTCGATCACGACGTTGCCGCACGCCGCGGGAGCCACCGTGATGTCCAGGCGCTCGTTCGGGCGGACGTACGTGAAGACGGCGGTGAGATTCCCCGGCCCGGCGACGAGCAGAGTGGCGCTCTGGGACCCCCCCGCGCGGACGGAGAGGCCGCCGGTCGTCTGCCAGTACGTGAAGTTGAAGGGGTAGCAACCCGACGCGGAGATCGGCACCGGGCCCGGCCCGATCGAGAACGACGAGCCGTTCGGTCGGGGCGTACCCGCGACCGTGATGGTGCCGCACGTCCCGGGGACGATCCCGAGGTGGACCGTGAACGAAGGGAGCGGACCCCGGACCACGCGCTCGACCGCGCTCGAGATCACGATGCCCACCGCGTTGGTCGAGTTGACCTGGTAGAGGAGGACCCCGTTCGGGCCGGTGGGGATGGTACCCGTGTACGTCGCGCCGGAGGGGCCGCCCACGCCCGTCATCGTGTCGGTGGTCCACGCGCTGCCGTTGGCCGACCAGGCGAGCGTCGTACTCCCGATCGTCCCGAGATCGGTGACGTTCACCGAGACGTTGACCGCCGTGTTCGGGCTCACGAAGCCCGCGAGGCTCGAGTCGGCGAGCCCGGTCTCGACGAACGGGAGGAGGTCCTGGGTCCCCGGGGTGTCGAGGAACTGACGGTACGCGCCTCCCCAACTCGTGACCGTCGCGGGGTAGGTCGTCCCGAAGTCGAGCCCGGACCGGGTGAGGCTGAAGTAGGGGTAGAAGCCGTCCCCCCCGCTGTTCGTGTACTCGTAGCAGGCCGCGACCGTCACTCCGTTCGGCGGGTTCAGGTTGCACACCCCCGACGCGGACTCGGGCAGCAGGTAGTGGTAGTCGCCCCCGTAGGTGGTCGCGTTGTAGTACTCCGGGATCCCCCAGTTCACCGGCGGGAGGGTCGGGTAGGCCGACCCGTTGTACGCGTCGCACGCGGCGAACGCGGCGCCCCCGGACGGGCAGATGTCGACCCCGACCCCGAGGCCGTACGTCTCGCCCCACGTGAGGGAACAGCCGGACGCGCACGAGGTCCCGAACGTGGGTTCGAACGTGTAGTTCCCGGTCGTGTTGGCGTCCAGGTGGACCATCGAGGTGTTGAGGGTCCCGCTCGTCTCGTTGACCCACACCCGCATCCCCGTGGTCCCTTGCACCGTCCCGTCAAAGGTGACCACGAGCGGGGTTCCCCCCGTGAGGTTGGAGAAGAGCGAGATCCCCTGGTTGTTCGCCACGTCGTCGACCTCACAGTAGTACGTGCCGTTCCACGAGAGGTTCATGGTGGACGGCGGGCACCCCACCGGATGGAACGCCGTCATGTTCTCGAAGGAGAGGACCGCGAGGTGGACGCCCCACGTGAGGTTCCCCGACGAGTTGAGGCCGGGGGTGGCGAGGACTTCGAGGTAGGATTGGTTCCACATCGAGTGCGGGTCGCCGGAGACGACCATCCCCACGTAGAGTCCTTGCTCGACCGCCTGTTGCCCCGCCGCCCCCTGGGACGGGAGCGTCCAGGGGATCGACCAGCGAGCGGCCGATCCGGCGGTTCCCGAGGCGAAGGAGGCGTGGATCTCGTCGACCGCGATGAGATGGCACGGTCCCTGGAAGTTGAAGTTGGGGTCGAGCGGCCAGACCCCGCCGGGGAGCTGCAAGTAGACCGGATAGCCGTTCGGACACGCGAGCGGCGGCGGGAGGCCCCGGGGAGCGGGGGTCGCCGTGGGAGCGGCGGGGGTTCCCGAGGTCGGCGTCAGCTCGTTCGGGTGGGCCGGGGAGGCCGAGGAGGTGGCCGCGACGAGGGGCACGGTCCCGAGGAACGAGAGGACGACCACCAGGGCGACCGCGACCCCCCGGAACCCGCGAATCCGCACGTCCTTCACCCCTGGTCCTCGTCGAGGGCCGGCTCGGTCGAGGCGACCCGGCCCCGCGCGGGCGGGTGGTAGACCTCCACGCCGGGCATCTCCACGACCGGGGTCGGCCGGGGCCGGTGCCGCGCCCGTTCCGCGAGGGTGAGTCCGGCGATGAAGAGGACGGCCCCGCCGATCGCCGCGAGGTAGGAGAGGAGGACGCCGAACGGCACGCCCCGCCAGGCGGGCATCCAGATCCCGAGGACGAAGACGGCCGCCCCGATCACCGCGACGCCGAGCCAGGTGGAGGCCGGGACCGCCGACGCGCGGTCCGGCCCCCGACCCCGGGTCGGGTCCACTTCGGGGTCGCCCTCGTCGCCATCCATCGTCCTAACCGCGCGTACCGTAGGTGCGGATGAACTCTTGGGCCCAGGTCAAGGTCTCCACCGTGATCGAGCTCTTCGTCCGTCCGAGCGCCTCGATGAGGTTCGCCATCATGACGCCCTTCACGTCCACCGCCTGGGCGACCGCGGCCGCCGAGCCGGGCGCGGCGTGGATCATGCCGGGGAGCTCCGTGAGGAGCTGGGTCCGCAGCGCGATGAGCTTGGCCTCGTCCACGAGTCCCGCGATGTCGGCGCCCGAGAACCCCGCGCTCTTCTCCGCCAGCAGGTCGAAATCGATCGGTCCCTCGACCGGCGTCCCCTTCATGTGGATCTTGAAGATGTCGCGTCGGGCATCCAGGTCCGGCGGCGGCACGTAGAAGATCTTGTCGAAACGGCCCGGCCGCAAGAGCGCCGGGTCGAGGGTCTGGGGCCGGTTGGTGGTGGCGATGATGATGACCTTGTCCTTCGGGCGCAGGCCGTCCATCTCCGTCAGGAACTGGCTCACGGCCCGGGACACCTCGGGGGTCCGCATCGAGTCCTTGGACGCGAGCGCGTCGATCTCGTCGAAGAAGATGATGGACGGCGCGTTCTCCCGACCCCGGTAGAGGACCTCCCGGATGGCGGCCTCGCTCTGACCGGCCAGCGCGCTCACGAGCTCGGGCCCGCTCACGATCTGCATCGGGACGTTCAACTCGTTCGCGGCGGCCCGCATGAGGTGGGTCTTCCCGCACCCGGGCGGGCCGAACAGGAGGATCCCCCGGCCCGTCTTGATCCGGTAGCTCTCCATGAGCTCCGGACGGGTGAGCGGCAATTCGACGTATTCCCGGATGGCGCTCTTGATGTCCTCGAGCCCTCCGACGTCGTCCCAGCGGACGACGATCTTCCGCTCGGTCCGCTGCGTCTGGTGCATCTTCCGCTCGTAGTCGAGCTTCATCGTGTCGTAGTCGGCGATCATCCGCAGCGAGATGGACGGCTTCATCCGGGGCGTGACGGCCCGGAAGTCGTCCATGGAGATGGCGGCGCGGGCGCCGCTCGTCATCTGCCGCCGGACGGCCACGGTGGTCGCTTCCCGGACCAAGTTCGCGAGGTCGGCGCCGGAGAACCGCTCGGTCTTCCGGGCGATCTCGGCGAGATCGATGTCGCCCTTCACCGGGCGTCCGACCAGGTGGACGTGGAGGATCTCGGTCCGCTCCTGGAAGTCGGGGGGCGGCACGTAGATGATCTTGTCGAGACGGCCCGGCCGGAGCATCGCCTGGTCGATCAGGTCGGGCTTGTTGGTCGAACCGACGACGATGACCCCCGCCGACTTGTCGATCCCGTCCATCTCGGCGAGCAGGATCGAGAGGAGCCGGGGCGTGACGTCGTCCGCGCTGTACATGTCCCGACGCTTGGCGATCGCGTCGATCTCATCCATGAAGAGGATGCACGGGGCCCGTTCCCGGGCCGTCCGGAGGAGCTCGGCGATCTTCCCTTCGCTCTCCCCGTACCACTTCGACATCACGTCCGAGCACTTGATCGAGATCATCTCGACGCCGAGCTCGGTCGCGAGCGCCTTCATGAGCATCGTCTTGCCGCACCCGGGCGGCCCGAAGAGCAGGATCCCCTTCGGCGGGTCGAGCTTGAACCGGGTCGTGACGTCGCGCCGGAGCAAGGGCACGATCATCGACTCCTTGATGTCGGCCTTCACGTCGTGGAGCCCACCGACCATGTCGAAGGTGACCTTGGAGAGCCCCTTCATGTCGGCGACGCGGGTCCCGACGTTCGTGCCTCCCAGCCGGGAGGTGAAGTACGCTTCGAACGCGTCGCGCAGGATGAGCGAGGCGACCACGGTCGTGATCATCGCGGGCACGAGCAGGACGACCGCGATCGACTCCCAGCCGAGGTAGCCGAAGGCGATCAGGCCACCGACCGTGCCGCCGGCGACGAGCGCGCCGGAGTAGGTCGAGGTCCGAAGCACCTTGTCGGTCGTCAGGTGGGCCCGGTCCTTCATGATGGACGTGATGAGCCAGATGGCGAGACACCAGACCCCGATCTCGGCGAGCGGGATGGGGAGCGCGCCCAGACCCCCGCCGCCGTTGGCGAGCTGGGAAAGGTTGGGGTTCAGGACGGAGGCGTACGCCGAGCCGATCGCGTTCGCCGTGAAGAACGGGAGCGGGAGCGTGGGAAGGAGCGGCGCCGAGTGCCCCGAGACGAGGCTCACGGTACCGTTCCCCCCCGGTCCGGTGAGGTAGCCGAACACCGGGAAGTTCCCGAGCGTGACGAAGAGGCTCACCAGCAGCCCTCCGGCCACGGCGACGGCGAGGCCGAGGTAGAGCGAGAACACCACCGCGAAGAACACGGGTCCCACGAACGAGAGCCCGAACGGGGCGAGGAGCAGCGTCAGGAAGACTCCCGCGCCGAACCGCCAGTCGAGCAACGAGGCGAACAGGATGGGGATGGTGGCGAACAGGAAGACGAGGCCGAGCGCCCCGGACTGGTACGCGACGGCGGGCGTGATGAACAGGACGAGGATCAGGAGCGAGAGCTGCGGATACTTCCACGCGACCAGCATCACGGCGCCGGCGATGAGGAGGACGAACGGCCACGGGTAGAACGGGACGAACGAGCCACCGAGGACCCCGAGGAAGCCGATGAAGAGGACCGGCAGCGTCTTCGGTTCCTTCGTCTCCTTGAGCAACCAGGCCTCGATCTTGGCGGCGTAGAGCCGTCCGATCGCAAAGAGCACGACGCCGACGCCGATGAGGAAGTAGAACAACCCGTCGTACTGGAGCGCGGGGTACCCTTGGACGTACTGGGGGGCGATGGCCGCGCCCTGCGGACCGGAAAGCCCCTGGCTCAACGCCCGGTAGCTCGCGTCGGCGGCCGCGTCGAGGGTGAGGTAGGTGCCGCTGCCGGAGGGGCCCCCGGGCAGCTGGACCGAGACGACCGTGAACGATAGGACCACCGGGGTGTTCGAGCCGATCCAGCTGACCTTCCCCTGGAGGGTACCGAACAGGTCGGCCGCGATCGGACCGAGGACCGGCGCGAGGGCCCCGTTGTTCTGGATGGAGGCGAACGAGAGGCTGGTCGTACCGCTCGTGGCGTTGTAGGTCGCCGACTTCACCGTATCTTGAACGACGACGGTCTGGCCGGCATGGTAGTACGAGCTTCCGAAGTAGACGTAGTTCGTCCCCTGGTCGGTCGTCAGGGTCGCGTCGGCCTGCACGAGGAAGGTCGCCGCGTCGGTCGAGTGGACGACGAGCGGATACCAGGTCACCGCGAGGCCCGCGCCCACACCGATGAAGACGAGGGCGATGACGGCGAACGTGAGGTAGGTCCGCTGGCCGGGTCGGCGGGGCTTGCCGGTCGCGCCCGGACGGGGCGGCGCGGGGCGGCCCCCGGTCGGAGGGCGCACGGGGCCGGGAGCGCCCTTCGTCCGGGCGGCGACCGGCGCGCGCGTCGGCGGAGGTGGGGGAGGAGGGGGCGGGGGAAGGGGCTCGAGGGTCGGGTCCATCGGGTCCATCGGGACCATCGGTTCGTCGGCGGGAGCTCCCGGAGGGTTGTTTTCTGCCATCATCGTCACACCGCGTTCTTCGTTCTCGTGCCCACGTTCACGTTCGTCCTCGCACGGACCCTCACAGCGTCACCCGGGTCCGCTCGGCCTCGGCCTTCTTCAGGCGTTCCTTGAACCATCGGAGCAGTGGGAAGAGCGCGACCGTCACCAGCACGAGTCCGGCGACCAGGCCGACGGTGAGGGAGGAGAGCGGCACGTCGGAGCTGGCCGCGACGGGGCCGTTGGCAAACCAGAACCGGACCGTGATCGGGTTGGAGGAGACGAGCGACACCTTCGCCGTCTGCATGTGCTCGAGCGCGTGCATCGAGACCGAGTAGGTCCCGAAGGGGAGCTGGAGGTTCCCGCCGCCGTTCGGGATGACGAGGATGCCGAAGCCGAGGACGCCGGTGACCCCCGACTGGGACCACGACGCGTTCGAGACGGTGAACGACGCACCGGTGAGGAGCGTGTCGGTGGTCGCGTTGATCCCCTCGATGTAGAAGAACGACGCGAACGGCGTGAGGGTCGCGGTCGGGGTCCCGGTCTCGACGTAGGTGTAGTTGCCCGAGGTGAGGGGGTTGTCGAACACGTCCTTGGCGAGGACCGAGAACGTGAGCCGGGCCCCGGCGGGAAGGCCGGGAATGACCACGTAGGTCGTGTGCTGACCCGCGGGGTGCATCGGGAGGACTCCGGTGACCCCTCCGTAGGCGTCCGCGTAGTGGAACCGGACGATGGAGGAGTCGATCGTGACGTTGGGCAGGGATTCGGTAACGGTGAGATTGACGGGCGTCGCGGTCGCGAGCGTGGTGGTCGTGGGGGTGAGGACGTTGGGGTTGGCCGAGATGAGCGCGTTCGACTCGAGGCCCAGCGAGGGCGCGGGCCAGCCGCCGCCCCGGGACCAGTTGAACCAGTAGTCCGGGCTCGTGATCTTGTCGATCGCCCCGTTCTCCCACGGGAGCCACGCCGAGATGTTGAACTCGATCGTGGCCCCAGGGTATTGGCCGATCGGGTTCGTGAGGTTCTGGAAGGTGTGATTGCCGGGACCGAAGCTGACCCCGTACGTTCCGTTGAGACCGGGGTCGTTGGAGATGATGAAATTGAGCGTCGCGGTCGGGATCGCGGTCCCGGGGAGTCCGCTCGGCGCGAGGCTCTCCAGCGTCACCCCGAGCGACTGGTTCACGTTCGGGTCGTAGACCGGGCTGCTGAGCACGGACGGGGTCGTCAGGACCGCGATGTCGGAGGCGAACGTCGGCGACCACCAGGGGGCGTTCATCGTGAACTGCCAGGTCGCGTTCAAGTTGACGCCGGGGATCGGCGGGAGGACCGAGCTCAGCTCGTTCGCCGAGTTGATGGTGCTCGGGGTCGCCGCCGCCGACTTCAGGGTGACGTTGAAGTAGACGGTCGAGCCCGGGAAGAAGAAGCGGTGGGTGTTGAAGTAGAACGAGGCCTGGTCCGGGGCACCGGGCGCGATGTACATCGGGAGCGTCGTCACGGTCGTCTGGTCGTACGGGAACCCGGGGAGGTCGGCGAGCGTCACGTGCGGCGTCGGCCAGAGGGTTCCCCAGACGTTGAGGTACGCCTGCGTGAGCGGAACGTTGGTCGAGATGTTCATCCAAAAGCCCGGCAGGTACGTGGGAAGGTTGTTGTCGCACGGGACCGTCTCGAAGTTCGCCCCGGAGAGGTTGGAGTACCCGGGGACGGTGAAGGCGACGAGCGCGTCATCGAAGAAGATGGAGCTCGTCCAGTCGGCCAGGTTCTGGGGAGTCGGGCACAGGTTGGACGCGGGAGGGTGGGGGGCGGCGGGGGAGGCCGGTCTCGCGAGCGGGGCGGCCACGGCCCCGGCCGCGACGGGAACGACCCCGGCGTGGGCCGACGGAACGGCGGCGGTCGCGGTGGGGGCGACGAGCGGGACGAGGAGGAAGAGGAGCGCGACGCCGAGGACGAACGACCCCTTCACAGCGTGACCCTCTTCGTCTCTTCCTCGCGTCGCTTGACGATCCGCTTCCACCAACCAAAGAGGGGGATGAAGGCGAGCGCGGCGGCGCCGAGGCCGAGGACGCTGGCGAGCACGACGGACGTCGAGTCCGGGTTGGCCGAGCTCGCCGCGATCGCGGTCGAATTGAGGTAGAAGATCACCAGGTTGCCGTCCAGGACGACCGAGTAGGTGCTCCCCGTCGCGAGGATGGCGTGGTTCCCCATCAGATGGGTCGCCGCCACGAGTACCGACACGGAGACCGCGGAGCCCGTCCCGTTCGGACGGAAGGTCGGGTCGGCGACGTTCACGATGTAGGTGGACCCGGCCGGCACGACCACGGGCAGGAACGGTCCTCCGGTCTCGTTGGGGTAATCGAGCCCGGCGAGCGTGGTCCCCACGGACCGGAAATAACCGGCCGGTCCCGCCACCGTCACGACGGCCCCGGTGACCCACTGGTTCAAACCGGCGTCGTGGACCGCGACGTAGAAGAAGGTCCCGTTCTCGGCGATGGAGGGGAGGACGGTCTCGAGCGGGGCGATCGAGTAGTTGTAGTCGGAGGAGATCTCACCGACCGAGGAAAAGTCCCACGCCTCGATCGTGAAATTCATCCCGGAGCCGACCGGAAGACCGGGCAGCCTCCCGACGAACGAGGTCGAGTTGACCCGGCTCAGGCGCGAGGAGTACGAACTCGTTTCCTTCAGCAAGGGGACGTTCACCGAGTAGAACACGGTCGCGGACGCGATCGCCGTACGGGCGTTGGTGCTGGTGAGATGGAGCGCGACCGGGGTCCCCGGGCCCAGCAGCGTCGGGAGGTTGACCGAGGGGGAGGTGAGGAGCGAGAGGTCGTTCCCGAACTGGCCCGAGGCGAACGAGCCGTTCCCCCCGACCTTGTAGGTCGCCGGACCGGAGGCGATCCAGTCCCCCCACACGTCCGACGCGTGGAACTCGTACCGTACGGTCGCGTTGGCCTCCTGGGCGAACGACGCCGGGATGGTGAAATTCACCTTGGTCACGCCCTGACCGGGCCCGGTACCGGTGATGGCCGTCAACGTGGTCGCCGCGACGAACGTGCCGTTGGCCGCGGTTTCCGAGACGTCCAGGTACGCCGAGCCGATGGAGGCGTTCGCGACCTTGTCGGCCGGGGTGGCGTTGAGGGAGAGGGCGAGCGAGTCGTTCCAGTTCGGCTGGGAGGGGATGATGGTCGAGGTGAGGTCTTGCGCGAACGCCGCCGCGCCCGCGTACTTCTTCGCTCCGGCGTACGGCGCCCAGGGCCACGCGCCCTTGTACGAGAACTGGAAGACGGGGCCGTTCTCGTGGATGAAGTTCCCCGATACGTTGTAGGTGATCTCGATCGACCAGGAGATGTTCATCCCCGGGAAGAAGTCGGGCTGCCCGCTCGTCGCGATGGCCGAGATATTGACCAGATACCAGTACGGATAGGTCGTGTTGGTGGTCGCCAGCGGACCGTCCCACCACTGCTGAGTCGAGGAGTGATAGACCGACCCGTCGTAGGTCGAGTAGTAGGGAACTCCGTCCCAGAGATTGCCCGTCACGTTGAGGATCACCGGCGCGTCCGGACCGCTCCGGGGGCTCGAACTGGTGGTCCCGTTGAGGGTTCCTTGCGACTTCACGATGAGCGGCAGACTGACGGTCGAACTCGGGGTGACGCTCGAGACGAACGTCCCCGGCGCGGGGACGATGTCCGGCTCGCTCGCGTTCGCGATCGACACGCACACGCCGGTCACCACCGGGGCGCAGGGCGGGTTGAACGTGACGGAGGCCGGGGTCGCCGCGGAGGGCGTTGCCGCCACCGCCGCGGACGGAGGTAGCGCGGCCGCCGTCGGGAGCGAACTGACGAGGACGACCGCGAGGAGGGCGAGGATCCCGAGGGCCGGTCCGAGGCGCCCGGGGCGTTGCGTCGGAACGACAGGTGCCCTACGATGCGTGGTCAGTTGGATCACCCCCAGCGGCCGAAGCTCGTGCTCTTATGAATGGCGTCGGACGCCAGGGCGGCCTTCATCTTACCGGAAAGCGTCGCGATACGGAGGGGTTTGTTCTTCATCCCGATCCGGGTGGCTCCCGCCGCGATAGCGCCGGCGGCGACGCCCTGGAGCGAGACGTTCGACACGCTCACCGACTGACCGATCCCGATCTGCTGGGGAATGCCGACCGGGGTCGTGACCGCGATCCCCGGCGGAGGAGGGGCCGCCGGCGGCGGGGACGGCGGGGGCGGCACGTTGAACCCGGTGAGGGCGGTCTCGACCGTGACCTCGGCGAGGGGGAACGACTGGAGCGCCACGGTCGCGTTGTTGTTGCTGAGATAATCGGCCCACGTGAAGATGCCGGCGAGCGCGCCACTGCCGCCCGCCTTGCAATTGTCGGTGGTGCAGGCGTCGACCGGCACGACGGCGTACGGCGGGCCGGCCGCCAGGACGTTGAACGACGCGCTCCACGAGTCCCCGACGTACATCACATTGGTGGAGGAGTTGGTCGACCAGTTCCACGCGAGGTAGGTGAACCCGCCCCGGGTCAGGATGGTCGGCACGGTCTGGCAGGTCGGGAACACGACGCCCACCCGGATGCAGGAGGCGGTCGCGTTGAGTTCCCCGGTGGGGGCGAGCTGGATCTTCCCGAAGGGGACGAACGTGAACACGGGAGAGCCCGTTCCCTTGGCGACCTGACTCACGCTGACCGGACCGAAACCGACCCCCCGCAACGCCTGGAGGAGGTAGGGGTTGGCGGTGTTGGGTTGGTTCGCGAGCCCGTGGGGGACGTACTGGAGGCTGCCGGACTGGCCGTTCGGGCACGTGAACCAGGACGGACCGTTCCAGGTCCCGCCGGTCGCCGCCGCGAGGTCGCAGCCGGCGAGCAGGATGTGGTCGATGTCGGTGATGACCCCGAGGCTCCCCGGCCCCGAGTTCTGTCCCCGGCCCGAGGGCCAGGCCTTGCAGTACGGGTCGGTGATGCAGTTGTTGTAGTCGATCACGTCGATCGTGCAGGTGTGCCCGATCGAGCCGGTGCACGCGGGCGCCGTCCGGGCGAGGGCCGCGATCGAGTGGGTCTGGTTGCCGTCCTGGCTCGTGACCCACCCCTCGCACTGGGGCTGGACGCCGTTCGCGAAGATGTAGGCCGGCTCGCACGTGGCGCTGTAGCAGGACGGGCCGGCGCACGTGGTGAAGAGACCGTACTGGCTCATCGAGATCCGGTAGTTCTCCACGTACGCCGGGTCCTGCGGGGCCGTGGTGCCCATGTAGACGATGACGTGGTGGGTGCTGTTGGTCCAGCTGAGCCCGCTCCCGATGATCGTCCCGTAGAGGGCCGTGATGGAGGACGAGTCGAGCATGTTGTCGGCCAGGTCGTTGTCTCCGTAGATCCACCCACCGCCGAGGACGCTCGCCTGGAAGGTCGCCCGGACGTCGGGTCCGAACGAACTCGCCGGGACGAACTGCTGGATGTCGACGTGGTACTCCGCTCCGTCCGGGTCGTTCCAGCCGTCGTCGTAGGTGGCGAAGAAGTCGACCAGCGCGAACGAGACCGCGCTGTGGGGATTGGCGGCCTGGATCGCGTTGGCGATCGTCTGGGAGTTGGCGATGAAGAACGGGACGCCGTTCGATTCCTCGCAGAAGGGGCTGTACTGGGTCGGGTTGGCGGCGCACGGGTCGCTGCCCGGCTCGCCCGCTGTCGGGTCGCCGGTCCCGGTGTAGGGAGTGGTCTCGATGACGAACGCCACCTGGACGGCCGGCCAAGCGAGCGCCCCGTTGGTGGCCGGGGCCGCGGTCAGCGTCGTCCGAGCGATCCCGATGCCCGCCGGACAGTTGGTACTGCCCCCGGCGCAGATCGCGGCCGGGATCGTCTGGATCCCGAGTGCGAGGTCGCCGACGGAGCTCGTGACGGCCGGGGCCGCGGAGGGCGCGGGAGTGACGGCCGCTACAGAACGGGATCCCGTCGCGGGGGGCGACGCCGCGTGCGTCGGCACGAGGGCGCCGAGCATCGTGAGCCCGACCGCCGCGAGGGCGAGGGCCAGCAGGGCGGTCCGGAGACCGGCGTTCGCCCGGCTCACGGGGCCCCCTTCTTGGGGCGGCGGCCCGCGAGGGCAACTCCGGCGACGGCCGCACCGATGAGGACGAGCCCGATGGCCCCGTACGACCACGGGGCGAGACCGGCGGCGTGGGCGCCCGACGAGGAAGGCGAGAGCTGGACGACGAGGGGAGCGTTGGTGAGCCCGGCCGTGACGGTCAGGATCGCCATCTGGTAGCCGGGCGCAGTGACCGTGACCGTGTAGGTGCCGACGTACGCCGCGAACTGGAATCCGCCGGAGGGGTCGACCGGCCCGGCCTTGGCCAGTTGAGCGCCGTCGATGGCAGCGCCCGAGATGGTGACGTGAGCGCTGACGACCGCGCTCTGGTTGACCGCGCTCTCGACCGTGACCGAGAGGGTCGCGGGGTTGGGGTAGAGGTTGACCGACCGGACCACTGCGGCGGACGCCACGTCGACCTCGAAGCTCACCGGAGCGTACATGCCGCCCGCGGTGCCGCCCGCGATGGCTTCGAGCGAGTAGGTGCCGTTGGCGAGGGAGGCGGAGTAGGTGCCCGCAGCGCCCGTGAGGGCGACGACCGAGGAGCCCGACCAGATCGCGACCCCGGAGATCGGTGCGCCGGTGAGTCCGTCCGTGACGGCGCCAGAGACGGTCCAACCGAACGGCGCGAGCGAGAGGACGAGCCCCGAGAGGGGCTCGATCAGGACCAGGTTTTGCGCGGCCGGCACGTACCCGGGCGCGCTGGCCCGGAGGACGTAGGAGCCCGTCGTGACCGCGAGCGAGAACGTGCCACTGGCCCCGGTGGACATCGAGGCCGCCACGGTCTGGCCGTTCCAGAGGGCGACCGTCGCGCCGGCAATCGGGCCGCCGACGGCGGTACCGATCACGACCTTCCCCGAGACATGCACCGTCGACTCGGTCACGATCGGGGTGAGGGAAACGGTCGCGACGGTCTTGGTCGCGCCGCTCACCGCGATCGCGCTCGTGTACCCGTCCAGGTAGTTGGCCAGACTCATCACGAGGTGGTTCCCGCCCGGAGGAGCGGCCACATGGTACGTCCCCGTGAGGTCCGTGACGCCGGGGACGAGGCAGGGGAGGAGGGTGTCGACCGGGCAGCCGCCGACCGTGACGTTCGCGAGCGGGAGGCCCGTCGCGTTGTCGACCACGCTACCGGTGAGGATCCCGTACTCGGTGAGGAGGACGAGACCGAGGTCGACCGTCTCTCCGGGCTGGACCGAGACGGGCAGGTAGGAGGTGTTGAAATTGACCGCCGAGGTCGCGAGGATGTAGGTGCTCGGCACGACGGGGAGGGAGAACGTTCCGTCGGCCAGCGCGGTGACGATGAACGAACACGGTCCGGTCGGCACCCCGCCGATCGGGGAGCAGGCCTTCACCGTCGCGCCCCCGATCGCGAGGCCGATGGGGACCCCGCGGACGGTCCCCGTGATGACCCCGTCCTCGACCACCTGGATCGCGGGGACCGCCTCCCAGACGTCGGAGTACGCGGTGACGAGCTCCGTGTAGTTCGAGACGAACCCGGTCGCCTTGACCGAGATCGAGAGTCGGCCCGGCGGGACGTTGGCCCAGTAGCGGCCCGTGGCGTTCGTGATCGTCTGCTCGCACGAGGGGCTATGGGTCGTCCCGTTCGCACCGGTGCAGATCGTCACCGTCGCCGCCGGGACGGGGAGCCCGCTCGGCTCGGCGATGACCTGGCTCGCGATGACCCCGTTACCGACCAGTCGGATGAGGGGCGCGACGTACTGCTCGCCCGGTGTGATGTTGAGGGGATGCGTCGTGTTCGACTGGTACGCCGGGAGGTTGATGACGAGGCTGTCGGACGGCCCGAGCGGCGCGTCGGAGACGAACTCACCGAGGAAGTTGGTCGTCTGGCTGGACGAACCCGAGGGGAGGTTTGGGTTGGCCGTGCTGACGGAGACGGACGCCCCGGGAAGCGGCTGGCCGTTCACAGCGTCGATGACCCCACCGACGTACCCCCCGGGCGCCGAGTAGTTGACGTAGAGGCTCTCGACCCATCCCCAGGGCGGGAGGAGGACCGGCCCGCCGAGGTGGGAGAAGTACGTGTCGAGGTTGGTCGCGTTCCCGATCGGCACCGGCGCGGCAAAGCTCGTGTTGTTGTAGTCGTTGGACCCGCCGATATTGAAGTCGACGGAGGCCCCCGACGGGGCCGTGATGTTGGCAAAGCCGGCCCCGTTGGTCTCGCCGGTCGTCGAGCCGGAATTCCCGTTGATGGGGTCGTTGAACTTCGAGGTGACGCCCACGTTCGCGACGGGGAGTCCGGTCTTCGAGTCGACCACGAAAGCGTACCCGTACCCGAACTGGGTGAGCTCCAGCGGGGGGGCCACGTAGGTCAGGTTCTGGCCGGGGCCAACTCCCAGCGAGGCGTTGACGACCTCGAACCGGGAGAAGTACATCGTCGGGTCGGTCGCGGTCACGCGGGTCGCGCCGGGGTCGTCCCCACCCGGGACGAACGCCCAGTACTCCCCCCCGCCGTTGCTCGAGACGATGGCCACCCCGTTGACCGTCCGGCCCGAGGTCTGGACCTGTACCGAGACCCAGCGGGCGGGGTCGGTGCACGACTGGAGTCCGATCGGACCGGTGCAGCTCGCGGCATTGTAGATGATCCCGGAGACCCCGACGAAGATCGGGAGCGCCGGACCGGGCGTGAGGTTCGTGAGCCGTTGGGTGTCGTTGAACGTGATGGTGCCGGCGATGAACCCGCCCGCTGCGCTCACGAACGAGCCGGGGTAGGAGGGGTTGACGAACAGCGTGTCCCCGAAGCCGGGGTAGGTCTGGACCTGGTACGTCCCCGAGCTCGAGTCGGGCGTGGCTTGCCCGCAAAAGATGGCGCACCCGAGCACGGTCGCCGGGGGAGCGAGAGCGAGGAACACCGGGTTGACGAGCCCGGTCACGTTGACCTCGATGGTCGACCACGGAGCGAGGAGGACCTGCCCGAACACCCAGGGGAGCGGCGTGAGGAGGATCGTACCGATGAAGAAGAGCGGGACGCCGGCCGGCACCGTGACCAGGATCGTGATCGAGGTGTAGCCGTTCGCCGCGACCGTCAAGTTGTACACCCCGGTCGGCAGGCTCCCGTTGAGGACCCCCCCGGTGTTGGACGAGTCGAGGAACGGCGTGCAGAGCCCGGAGGAGACCGCACACGCCTGGACTCCGCTCGTCATGACCCCCTTGCCGGTCGAGTTGTCGATCAGCAGCGCGCCGACCCACGTCCCCGCGGGGTTCGTGACGGAGAGCGGTCGGTCCCCGTGGGACGGTATGGAACCGCCGACCGGCGCGAGGACGAAATTCGGCACCACGGTGGTCCCGTTGGTGGAGGCGTTCACCCACGTCCAGTCGGGCATGAAGCCGGGAGCGCTGGCGTAGACCTCGTACGTCGCCCACGGCAGCCAGCCTCCGACCACGAGCCCCTGGTAGTACCCTTCCGAGGTCGTGAGTCCGCTTCCGAGCTGTTGACGACAGCTCTGGCTGGAGACTCCCTGCGCGATCGTGCAGTAGTCGATCGAGGCGTCAATGATTGCCGATCCGTTGGTCGCCGTCACCAGTCCTTCCAGGGTAGCGAGCGGCGCGAGCGGTAACGGGGGGGCGACGATCGTTCCCCCTCCGACGAAGAGCCACTCGGAGTTGGACGCGTATCCGCTCCCGGAACCGTGCAACACGTCCCACCCGAGTGGTGCGGCGAGGACCGAGAAGCCGCCCGACGCGTTGACCAAGCCCTCCGCGCACGTGGCGAGGGACGTGGGCGAGGCGGGACAGACGGTGACGGACGCGAACGGGACCGGCGCGGTGCCGCCCGCGATGATCACGGTGCCGTTGACGGTGGCTTGCGCCGTGAGATTGATGGCGTTGAACGAGGGGATCGTGGCCTGACTGAGGAGGATCGCTCCGAGCTGGGCGCTGCAGCAGACCCACGGAACCGACAGCTCGGTCGCGTTCGCCGGGAACCCTCCCGCGGAGGCTTGGATGATGTCCGGACCGGGGGGTGCCGGTGCGCAGAAGGCGGTCGGACCGAACGTCCCACACATGTTCGGGCTGGTGCCCGAGTTGAACGGGTAGGTCGAGAGCGTAGGAGAGATCCGGCTTTGGACCTGAACCGCGAACCCACCGGCGGGAGCGGCGCTGGTCCCGGCGACGTAGACGTTCCCTCCGATGTAGCTCCCGGGCGTGAGGTCGACCGAGTACGGCACGACCGTCATTTCGTCCGGGGTCGCGTTCGCGGCCGTCTCGTTCCCCCACACCGGGAGGTCACCGGGGATGGGCCACTGGGGTCCAAACCCGCAGAGCCCGGTCGTATCGGGGAACACTTGGATATCGTTGCGAAGCGGGAACGCCGCCGCGATGGTCGTCCCGCCCGGGCCGAGACACCCTCCGTCCAGGCAGTCGGTGACGGTGTTGTTGTAGGTGAACGTGACGGGGTTGAACTTGGGGATCCCGACCTCGTAGCCGTCCATCCCGCAGTCTTGGAGCACCCAGAGGCCGAGCCCGAACGCGGGGCTCGGAGACCCAGAGACGTCGACCTTGACCTCGACGGCTCCCATCGGGACGAGGAAGATCTTGCAGCTGTTCGGCACGCAGAACGGGTTCCCGGGCGACGTGCCCGGTACGTACCCTATGGGGGACTGGTTCTGGAGGTACCCGACCGCCTGAGCGTCGACGAAGTCGTACCCGGGAGGCCCTTCGGCCTGGACGATGTTCCCGGAGCTCCCCGGGGGCCCCTGGGTCCCACAGCTCCCCGTGACCGAGGAGCAGACGGTCAGGGAGTTCGGGGTCTGGAAGGCCCCGTTGATCGGAAGGCCGGTCACCGCGTCGTACAACTTCGCTTCGACGAGCGAGTTCGGCTCGAGGTAGATCTTCCCGAGGTCGGCGTGTCCGCCCGCGGGGACCGAAATGAACGTGAAGTTATTCTGGAACCCTTGCCCCGGCGCGGTGAAGTCGATGCGGCCCGCGACCCCCGGAGGGATCGGGACGTCGAAGCCGCCGGTCGTGTTGGTCGTGACCCCCGGATTCGAGACGATCGAGTAGTCCCGGGATTCCCCCTGGGCGAGCACGCCGGTGATCGCGGGGGTCCCCGCGATATCGGCCAACACCCGGCCGGAGACGGTCCCATCCTGGAGGAGGTAGACGGTCCCGAGGGTCACCGTCTGGTTGAGCTGACAGGTCGAGTACGTCTGGTTCTCGGCCCAGAACGACTTCGTGAAAGTGACATACGATTTGCCGACCGGGCAGGTCACGTTGACCTCCCCGTTCGAACCGGTCGGCTGGGGGCTGCAGAGGAAGCTCGGGCAGAACTGGCCTCCTTGCTCCGGGTACGCTTGGACTGTGATGCCGGAGAGGAAGTCGTTGTGGTCGCTCGAATTGGCCACGAACGCGTTGAAGGTGCCCGTGGGGATGTACGGCGACTGAGGTGAGGGGGTGAGCGGGGCCGCCGCGTGGGGGTGGTGCCAGGCTGCGCTGGCTGCGAGGGATTGGTTGGCGAAACGAACATACTGGGCGTGGTTGAACAAGTTGGAATAGGGGAGGTTCGCCCCGGTTCCAGGGAGGACCGAAGCGTGGGCGACCGGCGTCACCGGGGTCGCAGCCGGTACGGGGGTGACAGCCGGGGAGGCGGAGCTCCCGGACGCACCGGTGTGCGGGAACGCGCCCACTGTCGGACCGGGGACCATGAGCAGGGCCACCGCGACCACGAGCACGCCCACCGCGAACGAGGATTGGCGACCGGCCCTCGGTCCTGCGCGACCGAGTACTCGGGAGACGAGGTCGCGCAGCATCAGGTCCTCATACCACCATATTCAGCGTCGCGGCCAAGAGGTTCGAACGCTCCCGGGGCGCGAGACCGGCGTGGACCTTGGAGAGGTGGACCTCGAGGCTGGTGCGCGTGAGGTAGACCCGGGAGCAGACCGGACACGGGAGGTCCGGTGGAGAGTCGAAAAAGCCCGCGCATCCGCACTGGACGACGTGACAGGTCATCGGGTCCGAGTTCCATGGCCGGGAGGTGGGGTGCCGCTGACGCGAGCCACCGCCTGCGCTCAGATAATGACTCCCCCGGAGGTGCCCGCATCCGCCGCAAGCTCGCAAGCGAAGCAGCTTGCGCTGACCTACCATCTTTTTGGGTCCGACCCCGAAAAGGTCGGAGACCGCGGCCCCCCCCGTGCCATGGTTTCGCGAGGCAGACCCGGTCACGGTATAAGTAGAGCGTGTGGCGGAACTGGCACTATATAGGACGCGTGTCCGGAAACCGGCGCGATTGCGATACACCGGTTCGGCGCCCGGGGCCGGATCCGACCGGGGTTTCTCTCCGTCGGTGCTCTACCCAGACCCCCCACCATACACCGACTCGTCGTCCCCGCCACCCGATGGGGGCGGCGTCGATATCGGCTCCGACTCCTCGTTCCACTGCGGTACGCTGGAGGTGTCGGTCGTCGGCTCGGTCTCCTCCTCCGCGGCCGCCGCCGGGGGTCGACCCCCGCTGGAACGACCCAAGACCAGTCCCACGATCAGCCCCACCACCAACAGCACCACCAGCAGCGCGATCGGAAGGAGCCACGGGCCGATCCCGCCCGACGTGCCACTCTTCGCGGTCGACGCATGCGGCGCGAAGGTCGCGAATTCGGTCACGGGTCCCGTCACCGTCAGCGATGTGCTCGCGCTCGTCCCCGAGTACGAACCTATCCCCGTACCGCTCCAGTTCACGAACTCGCTCGTCGAGTTCGCCGTCGCGCTCAGGGCCAGCACCGCACCGGAGTCGGCCCACTCCGACCCCGGCGTGACCGTCCCGCCCGCCGAGGCGAGCACGTTCACCTCATACTGCGTCGTAAACACGACCTGAAGACCCCGGTTCTGCGTCGCGGAGTCCGAGAAGGTCCCGTTGCTGGAGGGAACGTACCGAACCCCCGTCGCGCCGGGGACGATGGGAACGTGGACCACAAGGGTGCCGTTGAGCCCTGCGAGGACGAGGGACCCGGTGCCCGAGACGCCGTTCGAGCCGATCGACGCCGACCAGGTCGTCCCGCTCGGCAGACCGGTCTCGGTGAGGGTGAGCGTGTACGTCGCCGGCGGGACGGTCGCATTGGTCGTGAAGTACGCCGTCTCGGTGACCGGCCCGGTCGGCGTGACCGAGATGGACGCGCTCGGTCCGGAGACCGAGCCCGTGCCGAGGCCGATCCAATCCGCGAAGGAGTGGTCCGGGAGCGGCGTGGCGGTGAGTCCCACCGGCGACCCCGCCACTTCCCAATAGGTCCCCGATCCGGGAGCGGTCGTCCCGTTCGCCGTGGGTGCGAGGGTCAGGGCGAACGACGTCGTGTAGCCGAGCGTCAGCGTGCCGTTGGCCGTCACGTCCAGCGAACTCCCCGAGAACCCGAGCGACGAGGAAATGGAGCTCGCGTCGTACCGGACCCCGACCGTACCGCTCGGGTAGACGGTCGGGACCCGGATCGGGTAGTGGTTGGCGAGGAGCCCGGTGACGTTGAACGGAGCCGGCGCGGTGAACGTCTGGGCGCCGACCGTCACGGTGACCGGAACGCTCGGCTGGATCCCCGAGGCCACGACCTCGACCTGGAAGGTCGGTACGACGGCCGAGAACGTCGCGAGCTCGGTGATCGGACCGGTCGGGTTGGCGGTGATCGAGTTGGCGTTCGAACTGACCGACCCCGGACCGGTGCCGGTCCACCCGACGAACGCGAAGCCGGTCGCGTGCGTCGCATCCAGCAACACGTCCGCGCCGGAGGGGGTCCATCCGACCGAGGCCGGTGAGACCGTACCGCCCGAACTGGCGGTCACCGTCACCCAGTACTCCGGGGAGAAGAGGGCGGTCACGAGGGCCGGCCCGGAGAAGTTGACCGTGGCCCCCGGGAGGACCGTGAAGGCGCTCGCCCCGACGGCGTCGGGCACGACGCGGAATCCGGTGAGGTAGGCCCCGACCCCGTTCGAACCATAGACCGCGCTCGCGTTGAGCACGTGGCTCCCCCCGCCCAGGTCGAGGGTCGTGTTCGCGAGCGGAACCCCGTAGTGGGTCGCGTCCACGTTGAGCCCCCAGTTCGTGACGCCCGCGGGGAGGCCGCTCGCGTCGAACGTCACTTCGGAGGGGATGGCGGTGAGCGGGGTCAGCGCGAACCGGATCGTCTCGATCGACCCCTGGAGCGACGTGATGGGCGACGGGTAGCTCGGGACCCCGTACCACGACTCCGTCGCGTTGTACGGAATGGTCCAGACAGTAAAGAAGTACGGACCGGTGCCCGCGGAGAAGGTGAGCGACGTGGTGGTGGCCGCGAGCGTCTGGTTGCCGAGCGTGACCGTCCAGTTGGTGCCCGCAGGGAGTCCGACCTCGGTGAAGTTGTAGCTGTAGGTGACGTTCTGGCACGACCCGTACGAACAGACGTTCAGGAGCGAGAAGCTCGCGGTCTCGTTCACCGGGCCGTTGAGGGTCGACGTGCCGTTCGGGTTGGTCGTGTTCCAGCTGCCGGACCCCACCCCGGTCCACGAGAGGAAGGTGAGGTTGAAGCAGTTCGGCCCGCAGAATTGGGGGAGCCCCGTGTCCGTCACATTGTAGTCGATCAACGAGTGCAGTCGGACCCAGTTGGGGCCCGGGGTCGGGTAGACCTCCATGTTGCCGCAGTACTCCGGACCGAAGACGAACGTGCCGCCGCACCAGAACGGATAGTTGTGCTGCGCCGGCGGGACGGTGAGGAGGTTCAACCGCACGTACGGGTCGAACGTGGTGTGGACGGTTGTGTTCGCCGCGAAGGCGCCGGGCGAGACGGGGACGACGGTCGACCCGTAGGCGTGGCCGTACGACACGTTCACCCACGGGACCGACCACGCCATCGATAGGCCGGTCGGCACGCCGGAGACGGTGAGGGCGGAGCCGGAGAGACCGGAGCGGAGGTTCCCGTCGAGGTTGGCGTTCCAAGGCGCGCCGGCGGGGAGGCCGGACTCGTTGAAGGTGACGGTGACGCCCGTCCCTTCGAACAGGGAGGTGACGACAACTTGCGAGTAGGCGAACCCGAACCCGAACGTCGAGGTGCAGCCGCCCCCGAGACCGTTCATGGGGCACACCTCGTGCGTCCACGCCATGAACGGGACTCCCTGAAGGATGGTCATGGACGTCTGGATCCCGTCCCATAGGGGGTACGGATAGATCGAACCCATCCCGTCGGGGCTGTAGACGGTGGGGAACGTGAGGCCGCGGTCGGTTGAGACGAACACCAACTCCGTCTGCTGGTCGCAGTTCCCCGGACCGAGGCAGACCGACTCGTTGGTGTAGGCGACGTCGACGTAGAGGGTGCCGTTCGTCCCCACTCCGAGGGACGGCGTGTAGAGGTCCTCCTGGCCGGTGGCACCGCCGTTCGGTTGCAGGATCGACGTCCCCAGGGGTACCGGGCTCGACCAGGTCGACCCGCCGTTGGTCGAGTGGCCCACCCAGACGTTTTCGAAGTTCGCCTGGACGAAACAGAACGTGACGAAGGGGCAACTCTCTCCGACCGTCGCCCCCGACCAGGCCACGTAGAGCTCCCCGGAGGTCGGGTCCTGCGCGATGGTCGGCTCCGGGCTGAGGAGCGACGCGGAGCTGATCCACGTGTACCCGTTCGAAAGGACGGGGACGTTCCGGGCGACGGTCGAGAGAGAGAACGAGCTCCCGTTGGTGGACGAGGAGGCGACGACGACGTCCATCGTATCGGGCGGGAGGAGGCCCGCGCAGCCGGCGGGCAGGCAGAGGAGCGTCGTGTTCTCCTGCAGATTCGTAGCGTAGGTCACGTAGAGGACCCCCGAGAGGCCGACCAGGACGGAGGGCGCATACGCCGTGTACGTGGTCGACCCGAAGTACGCCCCGTGCTCGACGGGAAGCAAGATCGGTGCGCCCCATGTCTGCGCCCCGTTGGTGGAGACGACGAGGTTGAGGCCGATCGACGGGGGTCGGGTGGAACCGTCGAACACGGGGTACGTGAAGTTGGTCCACGCGAGGTAGACCGTGTCGCCGGTTGCGGCGATGGACGGTTGGGCCGGCATCCAGGAGGTTACGTTCAGCAAGGTGTTGGACGAGGCGTTGATGACCGAGGGCGCTGTCCAGGTGGTCCCGTTGTCGTAGCTCTCGGTCACCACCAGGCGGTCGTACTGGACGTAGCAGGGAAGGAGGGCCGGGAACCACAGGTACCAGATGCAGGGGCCGTTGGTCCCGTTGGTGTCGTTGTACTCGGTGTAGGCGAGCACGAGGGTCCCGTTGCCGAGCGCGGTGATCGCGGGCGAGATGGCGCTCGTGTAGTTATGGGCCGATGAACAGTCCGGATTCCCGATGTAGGTAGGGACGTTCCAGCCGGCGCCTCCGTTGGTCGAGACCGAGATCCCGATCTCGGTATTCGTCCAGTTCGCGTACCCCGGACACGCCGTCGCGTTCGTGAACGTCGTGTAAGCGGTCGCGATCACTCCACTCGGCGTCGAGACGATGGACGGGGCGCCGGTGTTGTTGAGACAACCGGTGTACGGATAGGGTTGGTACGCGCAACTCCAACTGGCCGCGGGGGCGGTGGGGAGCGGGCTGTTCAAGAAGAAGATGCCCCGCCCGGAGGACGGCGCCGCGTGAACGGTCGTGGGAGGGGGAGCGACCGCCGCAATCGCGGGGGGCGTCGTCGGCGTGGGGCTCACCGCCGGGATGGCGGCCGGGGTGCCTGGGTGGGCTCCTCCGACCACGCCGTTCGTCGCTCCGGCCCACGGGAGGAGCGTAGCCGCGACGAGCACGACCACGACGCCGAGAGCCATCCCTCCGTGTCGACCCCAGCAGCGCTGGAGGAAGTCGGCGAGCGGCCCGTGGATCGTCATGAGGATCCTCCGGTCGATTCCTCGGCCGGCGGCGCGCCGCCCCTCCCCCGCCGGAACGCAACGTATCCGACCGCAAGACCGATCACGAGCCCAACGACCGCGAGTCCGATCAGGATCGCCGTCGAGTTCGAACCGAGACCGTTATTGGCCGGAGCCGCCGCCGGGACCGGGGCGAACGTCGCCACTTCCGAGATCGGTGCCGTCACCGTCAGCGTCGTCACTCCCACCGACCCGCTGTACGACCCCGTCCCCGTCCCCGTCCAGCCCACCAGCAGGTAGCCGAGGTTCGGTGTCGCGTTGAGCGTGACCGTCTTCCCACTCGCCACCCAACCGCTCACCGGCGACACCACCGTCCCACCCTGCGTCCCGTGGACGCTCACGTAGTACGACGGGGTGAACGCGACCGCCTCGTCCGTCAGGTTCGCCACGACCCGGAGCGACGTCGTCGCTACCGTCGGGACGAACTCCGTCAGGTGGTCGCTCGAAAACACCGTCGGTACCGTCAGCGAATACGACCCGACCTCGAGTCCCGAGACGTTGATCCACGCCGACGTGGAGGCATACGCCGTCCCGTTGAACGTCAGCATCCACGGAGTCCCTGCGACCAGACCGCTCCCCGCGTGGAAGTCGACATTGTATGTCGGTAACGGGGGGATGATGATCAGCGCGAACGACGCGACCTCCGTGATCGGTCCCGACGGCGTCAGCTCGTCATTCAGCGCCGGACCCGTGTAGTTCCCTGCTCCCTCGCCGACCCACCCCGAGAACGCGTAGCCGCTCGCCGGCTGCGCCTCGATCCCCGCGGTCGTCCCCTTCGTCACCCACGCCGGCGTCGACTGCGGAACCCCGTTGACCTGCACCGCCGCCGTCCCTCCACCGGTGGTCACCGGGGTCACCAGGTACTGCTCGGTGAACGTGAACGTCACCTGCGTGGTACCGGTCGTGCAGATCGACGTCGGGTACCCCGACGGGACGAATCGAATCCCGCTCGTCCCGTTGAGGTAGGCGGTCGGCACCGCGACCGTGTACGTGCCGGCGGAACCCGCCGAGCACGGATACAGGTTCGGCACCAGCAAGCTCGCGCCCGAGCTCGAGTATCCATACCCGTTCAACTGCACCGTCCACCAGACCCCGCTCGAAAGCCCCGTCTCGTTGAACGTCAGGTTGAACCGGGCCACCGGGAGGGC
>JAKIWQ010000070.1 GCA_022749935.1 Thermoplasmata archaeon
GGAAGAACGGCTCCAGTCGAGCCACCTCGAGTTCGGTGCTCCTTCTGGGCTCTGTGAAACTCGACCCGCTGTCGATCGTCCTTCTCACCGCGGGTCCGGGCGGGCTTCTCAACGAGACGCCCCGGAGCTCGGCGGTCCATGGCGACCACGATCGCTCGGCGTCCCCTCATCATTCGGGCTCCTCCAGCGGAACAAGTTCAGCCGCCCCCACCCCTCCCTTGCCGTTCGCCGGTACCGGTTGTGCGGTCCCTCCGTCCTCGAACCCATGCGGGAAACCGACGACGTCGGTGCCCGATCAGGTGAGGACTGCCTCCCGACCTGCGTAGTGGCGGGCGGGGGCCTGCCGGACCGGGCCGCTCGAATTCCCCTGGGGATTCCCCGCCGGACTGATTCAGTCTCGGGAGTTGCCCCTCCGCCTCCGCTACGACGGTCGGCGGCCGCCCTGCGACTCTGCAAGCCGGCGGGAACCCAACGGGAGAGATGGACGGCGAAGTCCGTGGGTCGCCCAAGACGCCAGGGCGACGCTCGCCGGTGAGCGGAGGGAGACCCGCCTGCCGAGGAAGGCTAGAGGCCCGAGGGGCGGACCACAATCCGGGTCGCGCACATGCGCGAGGTCGCCCAGGATTCGACCGCGGAGAGCGGATCGGGGTGGCCCGCGATCGTGCCCAGGGTTGGAGCGGCCGACGTCGGTGCTCCCAACAAGGAAGGGAGGTTCAACGGAAGTGCAGGACCCGCGGCGATGCCCGTTAGGCCGAAGGCATAGGTGGCGTTGCAACCCACGTAGATCCGGCCCTCGGCGATCGTAGGGGCGGAGCTGAACATCTTGCCGCAGGTCCACTTCCAGAGGAGGGTTCCGGTGGTCGAGTTGAACACCTGGAGCGTCCGCCCGCCCGCGGCCGCGACGATCCCGTTCGCGTAGACCGGGGCCCCGTAGACGTCCCCCGTGAAACCCTTCTGCCACTTGATGGTCCCATTCCCGGGATAGAAGACGTGGAGGCCCCCGAGGTAGTCCTTCCCGCTGATGTTCGTGGGGCCGCTCCCTCCGTAGAGCAACCCCCCGCCCCAAGCGAGCGGAGCGACGTTCTGCGGATTCACGCTGTAGGAGACGTTCGTCTCCCACACGGGCCCCGCGGACAGGCTCGAGGCGTTGAGCGCGTAGACGATCCCATTCTTGTTCATCGCCACGACGAGCGGTTCCCCTCCCGGTAAGTGGAGGTACGTGGGGGTGGTCCCGAAGTCCGAGTCCTTGACGGTCTGGTAGAGCGGTACCTGCCAGGATCCGAGCGGAGCCAGGGTCGTGGCGTTGATGGCGACGACCGATTCGGAGTAGGTCGACGTGTGGTTGTGCAGGGGGTTCCCGTCCGCGAAAAAGACCGTGTTGTTGCCGCGGTCGTACGTCGGAGAGCCCCAGATACTCGCCCCGCGAACGTTGTGGTCGCCCCGCGTGGTATTGAAGAACCCGACCACCGTGTGGGACGTGAGGGACACCTGGATGAGACCGCCCCAGACGAGCGGTTTGTCACACCGGCTGGCGTTCCCGATGTACGCGTACCCGTCCGCGATCAGCGGGCTCGCCCAGTTGTAGCTGCCCTGCGTGATCCGGCCGATGGGCACCGTCCATGCGATCGCCCCGGTGCTCGCGTTCAGGGCATACCACCCGGTGTAACCCGTCGACACGTTCCCGGTGCCGGAGAGGTTCCCGCCGCCCACGTAGACCATCCCTCCCGCCACCGTGGCCGAGGAGGTGATCCCGGCCGGGAAGGGAACGCAGCCCGGTTGGAGGACCTGGCCCGTATACGTCTTCCAGAGTTGAGCGCCAGTGCTTGCATTGATCGCGTACTCGTACCCGTTGAGGCCCCCAACGTACAAGGTCTCGTTCAGCACCACCGATTCCGACTGGATGTTCCCGGTAGGGCTGCTCCAGAGTTCGGTGAGGTTCGGGGCGGTCGCAGACGACAACGCGGTCTCGTTGTAATTGGCCGCGTCGCGGGTGACCTCTCCGAGGTAGGTAGGCCAGTCATCCGTGTCGGGGGGGAAGGAGATCGGGACGGACTGGGTGGAACCGCTCACCGTGACCAGACCGGACCCCGGGGTCGCCGTGAACCCGCTGATGGCCCCGACGGCGAACGCGAAGGACCCGTTGGGCTCGGAGAAACCAATCTGAGACGTCTTCGAGGAGTTCAGCGCCCCACCCAGCCGCACGTACCACGGGTGACCCGCGGGCAACCCGCTTTCGGTAAAGGTCACGGTAGACCCGGTCACGGGGGAGCTGGGGGGTTTGAGAGCGAGGGCCCCGTCGATCCAGTAGGTGGCGCCCTTGTTCGCCGTCGCGTTCATCCACACGGTGCCGCTCGCGCCGGCGACATGAGAGAACGCCGCGGCGGTCATCTCGGCCCCCGGGACCGCGCTGTGGGCGTTGGTGAGGAGGGTGTCGGTGCTCGTGGCGCTCCACGTTCGCGTGTCGTGGGCGCCCACGCTCGACAGGACGAGGTCCAACGCGCTCGCGACCAGCGACGTGCTCGCGTTCCGCGGGTCCTTGGCGGTCGAGTAGTTCGTAGGGGCTCCGAGTACGTCGAGGGGCGCCGGACCGACCCCCGTCACGTCGTCGATATCTCCCACGGCGCTGTCGATCGAACTCCCCGACAAGGTGGCGGTCAGCGTCTTCGTCGTGGCCTTGGACACATTGAAGGCAGCGAAGACCCAGAAAGAATTCGCACCCTTCGGCGTGGACTGGCTCACGTTCAGCAGCGACGTGAAGGTATCGTGAGAACTATCGGTGAGGCTGATCCGGTTCATTCCGAACACGCTGAAGAAAACCACGACGGTGTCCCCTGGACCGGATTTGAACGACGACGACGTGGCGGTCGGGCCGCTGAGGTTCAGGCTTCGGCTGGCCGCTACGGTCGGAGCCGTGGCTCCTAGGGGGTGAAGACCCAGTCCCGGGGAGGAACCCGCGGCGCTCGCATGAGCGAGCGAATTCGGCGGGACGAGGAGCGCCAAGAGGACGCCCGTCCCGATCACGAGGAGCGACCGAACGAACGTAGATCTCCGGCGCAACGATCGACCGTGCTCCGTCGCCACGTGAACGCTCTTCGAGAGGCGCTGAAAAGGCGCCGTATAACCTTTTGCACTAATTCTATTCCGACGGGGATTCCACGATTGATGTCGGGACTTCCCACCGACCAGGCCCCTACGGATGGTTGAACTGAGGTTCGCCTAGGGAGCGGGGAACCGACGTTTTCGGTCGAGGGACACCGACTCCTCCACCTTTCTCGTTGACTGCCTCGAGAGTTCTCTAACATGGACAGGGGCGCAGCGAATCGCTACAGACGCTACGCACCCGGGGATCCGGTCTGCGCTGGCGGATTCGGCCGCTCCGCTCGCTCCGTAACCGGATTCCTCCGACAGGGGGGGCTGCCACCTCGAGGTCCACAGTCCTTAGGATCCTGAAGGGACTCGTCCATACGACTACTCCCGTGAGGATCAGAACGGAACCGCGGACCGGAGGCAAAGGTCCAAACGCGATGGGGCCGTCCCCGCACTCAGGCGGTGCGACCTACCGGGAATCTCCGTGCATTAGGAGAGCCATGGCCGAGGGCGGCCGTTTCTAATGCTCCATTCGAGCCCCAGCGACCACGCCCGTGCCAGGGTCGGAGTCGAGCCGGTGGTTCGCGCCCGGAGGGGATAGAGGCGAACCTATCTAGACCTACCGGGGCACGGAAAGACTGGGGACTCCGGTCGGGGGAAGGGGCCGAGCTGACGGGCCCCGAGGCGTGACCCAGTGGGGGAGGATCCGCGAGGTGCCCCTTCCACTCGGGCGTGTGTCGGAGAGGGATTGCGGGGGCCGAGGCCGAGTGGTCGACCCGAGAAACCTCACAAGCCCCAGGATGTCCGCCAGCTGAGCGGCGTGTCGAACCCCGCGAGGGAGGCATAGATGCTCCACTGGCCCTGATGGATCGCCTCGTGCTGCACGAACTCCCACGTGAACTGGGTGAATGTGAACGGGGTGCCGTCCCAGTCGATCGGCGAGTCGGTATCGACGGTCTCCAGTAGGCCCAGCAAGTCTCGTTGCTTCTCATCGAGCCCGCCAAGTAGGGCCTCCCGAGTCAGTGGGCCACGATACTGCTCGTGCTTCCGCGTCCAATCCACTTTTTTCGACTTCAGCGCGGCGTTGTAGACACCGCGGACGCAGATTACGTGCCGCAGCTGCTTACTAAACGGTGCGAAGCCATCGCCCAACCGATGCGGTGCCGGTACGCGGCCAGATCGTGCCGGCGGGTCCGGCGAAAAGTTCCAATTGTCGTCAGGAACTGCGCGCGCAAAGTCGGCGGTCAGCGTGTGGAGCACTTTGGTGTATCGTGCAAAGTCTGCCGTCGACATACTGGATTTCCACCTGCGGGTTTCACCGCGACCTGCCGACGTCCCGAGTTGGGACTGCGTTGAATAGGCTTCGGCTTCTCTTCAGCCCTTGCGCTCGGAAGAGCCGGACAATGCCCCTCCGGAAAGGGGGGTGACTTCTACTCCATAGCGGCGTGCTTCTCCGTAGATCGGTACAGCGTTGGTGGCTCCCATAGCTCGAAGCGATTTCCGTCCGGATCGTAGGCCCAACCAAATCGGCCGTACGAAGACTCCTCAATTTGATCGTCTACCCTGACCTTCGCTCTTCGGAGCTGGGTCAGCAGCCGGTCCAAGTCATCCACCCGGTAGTTGACCTGAGCTCCCGGTTTTGCCGGACCCCAGTCCCGGTCGCCCTCAGAAAGGGCGGCCCACAAGGTGCTGCCGATCCGTCGGGGGTTCTTCGCCGATTTCCAGTCCCAAGTGGCAACCTGTCCACGAGGGGAAATGTTGAGGCCGAGGTGCTTTCGGTACCAAGCGGCCAATCTCACAGGCGCTCGCGACCTCAGGAAGACACCCCCGATTCCCGTTGCCTTTGCCCGGCGTCGGTCAAACCGTTCCATACCGGCGGGAGACTCTGCCACCACATGGGTCCTTCGGAACCGGCTTTCCCCCGGAGGAACGGTTGGATTGCTCCCGGCGAAGCCGGCGGGTCCTCCGGTTAAATGGGGCCTGTCCTGTGAGCTTCGGCGACCTACATCACCGCACCGACAGATTTCTGAACCAGGGGTTCCGGAGGGGGGTCCCGGTCGGGGAAAGGCGCCCGTGCTGGGATTGGTTAGGATTCTCGTAACGCATAGAGTCATAAATCGGGCCACGTTGCCCCAGCGGATTTGCTCCTTGTAGAGGGCGAATCCACCCAAGTGGGCTGATCCCCCGCCTACTCCTTCTTCCAATTCTTGAGGGAAGCGGTTCCCTTCATCTTGCCATCTTTCCCGAACGAGACCTGACCCCCAAAGGTCCCCTTCGTAGGAGCTACAATGGCAGGCTGGGCCGACGAACCTTTCGGCGCACTCCATGCGAAGGTCCGCGTGCTCGACCGATTGTAGTTCCGATCCAATTCCGGTTCGAGGAGCCGGATGGCCGTTAGCCGCCAAACAATCTTCCGGAACTCGTGAACCTCTCCTGGCTCCAGAGGCCGTCCAAGGATGCTGAACTCTCGATATGAGAGCCACTTCTTCAAGACTTGATAGCCGCCCAAGTAGAACTCCCAGACTTGAGAGGGAACATTCTCCCAATAGGCAACGTCGTTGAGGTAGACATCGTTAGCCTCGTCGCCCAGTCGCGACCAGCAATCTGCCTGTTTCACCCCGAGGACCTTTGCGCCGCGCAGTATCTCACCGCGTTCTCGATTGGTGAATGGCCGGGTCACAACCCGACCTTGGCCCGGCATGACGACCGAACTGCCGTGCCCCCAACCGGCGCGCACCTCGAGGTCGCCAGTGGAGGGTTTCAACTGCCCCCCGCCGACACGAGTCGGAACGCCGATGACAGACAGCTCCGGTCGAGTTCCCTTTGCCAGGTCAGACTGGTCAGAATTCGTGTCCAAGGCC
>JAKIWQ010000071.1 GCA_022749935.1 Thermoplasmata archaeon
GCCGGATCGTTCCCGTGAAGCACCTCGAGGACGTCTCCGCGATCGCCGACCGGCTCCCGGAGGTCCCGTTCACCGTCATCGGATACCTCCCCGCCCACGGTCGGGGGTACCTCGAGCAACTTCGCCGAGGGAACCGGGCCGGCAACGTGAAGTTCCTTCCGAATCTCGACGAGGCCTCCAAGCGGGAGTATCTCTCTCGGTCGAAAGTGGTCGTGAACCCGTCCCGAAACGACACGCTCGTGATCGCACTCCTCGAAGCGATGGCCGCCGGCCTAGCCCCCGTCGCGCACGCGTCGGGGGGACCCCTCGAGTATCTCGAGCCCCACCAGCTCTACCGGACGATCGACGAGGCCGTGACCGCGGTCCAGCTCGCGCTCGATGTGCCCGCGGGTCCGAGTGACCTCGCGTCGGCGGAACGGGCCCGCGAACTCCTCGACCCCGCGCGGCTGGAACGCGAGCTCGTCCCCGCGGTCGAACACGCGTTCGTCGCCCGGCGGAGGTAGAGGGGCTTCCGACGGACTACGCCTGCCTCGCCCCGGTACCCTCGGGGTGTCCGCGGAGCCATCCGAACCATGGGGCGGGCGTCGGGTCGTTCCGGAGGACGACGTAGAGGAGCCGGGCGAGCACGAGCGAGATGGCGAGGGCGAGGGCGTCCAAGGAGTAGAGCCGAAGCGGGTCCCACACCGGAGTGTTGTTCGCGGAGTAGAACCACGCTAGATACTGCGGTCCGAGCGGGGAGAGGAACGGGACGAGGAGCGTGTTGTTGATCACGAGGAACGCGGTCGCGAGGGCGGCGAGGACCGCGAAGAAGACCCGGCGATCCCGATGGAACGCCATCATGTCGAGCGCCAGCGGGGCGAAGAGGTAGAGCAGGTACTGCTCGTTCAACCCCCATCGAAGGAGCAGGAAGACGGTGACGATGGCGATCACGCCGTCGACCTCCGCCGCGAGGCCCCCGCGTCGCACCCGCTCGGCCGCGATCCATCCGACGGCGACGACCCCCGGGACCCAGAGCGATTCGAAGAGCACGGTGGCGCCGGGCGCGTTTCCCACCGCCGCGAGCGGTCCGTACGGGCCGAGGAGCCGGGCCCAGTTCATCCCCCCTCCAATCCCGGCGGACTCCGATACGAAGAGTCCGCCGAGCCCGTCCAACCCCCACCGGAGGGCCAGAAAGACGAGGCCGGTGAGCGCGAGGGGGACGAGGAGCGCGAGAGCCGCCCAGAGTCGGTCGGCGCCGCGCCGCCGGAACACCTCGAACGGGAGGAACATCGCGGTGACCCACTTCACGAAGATCCCGACTCCGTAGAGGAGGTTCTTGCGAGGAGCCTCCGTCACGAGCAGGACCCCGAGAACGACCACGACGGCGACCGAATCGAACTGACCCCAGACCGCCGAGATGAGGATCGCGTAGGGGAACACGACCCAGAAGGCGGCGGCCCGCAGGGCGAGACGTTCCTCCCCACCGGCCCGGCGCACGAGTCGGTAGAGGAGGTACGCGGTGCCGAGGTCACCGGCGATGGGGGCCTGTTTCAGCAAGAAGTAGTAGACGAACCGGTTCCCCCCGCCGAACGCGAGATACCCCTGGTACGCGCCCCCGGTGTAGAGCGACCAGAACGGCAGGTAGGCCGCGGCGGTCAGGCTTCGATTGAAGTATCCGATGCTCAGCCCGGACACCGGCGGCCAGAACGCGGTGTAGGGATCCGTGCCGTGGCCGACCACGTAGCCGGTGCGGATCCAGACTTCGAAGTCGTAGGGCTGTCCGGTCCAGAAGGAAAATGCCTCCCGGAGGAGAAGTCCCAGAGCGAGAATCGCGGGGAGGGCCCAGCGCCGGAGCTGCGGGCCGTATCCCCGGGCGAGGAGGCCTGATTCGGACGGGTCGCCCGAGGGCGACGGTCGAGGTGCGTCGAGCAGGTGAGTCCCGAGCCGCCTCGAGGTTCGTCCCCGTCATAACGTGCGAGACCGCAAACGTCTACGGAGCCGGGCCGATCCGTCCGAGTCCGAGGATCTGCTCAGGGCCGTTGTTCGAGGACCTGCTCGAACAGTCGGACCCACTCGGGGATGACCCGCGACCAGGAAAACTGTTGGACGCGTTCCCGCCCGGCGCGGGCGAACCGAGCCCGGAGCTCCCCGTCGCGGGCCAGTCGTTCGATCGCGCCGGCGAGAGCGACGGGGTCGTTCGGGGGGCAGAGAAGTGCGTTCTCGCCGTCGGCCACCACCTCCGGGATGCCCCCGACGCGGGAGGCCACGATCGGGAGACCGGCGGCCATGGCCTCGGTGAGTACGATCCCGTACGGTTCGAAGAGGGACGGCAGCACGAACAGGTCGGCCCGGGCGTACTCCCCCAGCAACTCGCTCCGAGCGAGGGGCCCGGTGAGGGAGACCCGATCGGTCACGCCGAGCTCCTGAGCGAGGCGGCGGACGAGCGCCTCTCCGCCCCAATCCTCTCCGACGAGACGAAGTTGGAGCTCGAAGTCGGGCGGAAGGGCCGCCATCGCACGGACGAGCGGGTCGAGTCCTTTCTGTTCCGGATAGAGCCGCCCGACGAACAGGATCGTACGACATTCCGGGGGTCGCGCCGACACCGGCACTCCGGCGAACTCGGCGAGGTCGAGTCCATCCGGAATCCGCGCGATCTTGCCCGGATCCACCCCGAGGGAGCGCAAGAGGTCGGACTCGATCGTCGTCTGGGCCACGATTCGGTCGGCCGGGCGGAGCGTCAGACGTGCGACGGCTCGGGCATAGGTCCGCGAACCGGGAGTCCCCCGACCCGCGTCGGCGTGGGTCTCGATCACGAGGGGCGTCGAGCGGAGGCGGCGCGCGGTAGCCGCGAACCACGTAGGGGCCATCCCGAACGCGTGGGCGTGCACCACGTCCACCCGGGACGTCAGGAGGTCGAGTCCCATCCCCGGCGCGACGATCCCCAGGCCGTGGGGTGCGGGAAGGACGCGGAACGCACGATGGCGCCGGACGGGAATCGGTTCCAAGGAGGGCGGGGTCCGGAATCGACTGAAGGGACGGTCTCGGGCAAGGTCGGTCGTTGCGATCTCGACCGAATGCCCCCGGTCGCGGAGCCCCCGAGCGATCGCCTGGACGTGGATTTCGACCCCACCGAGGGCGGGCGGGTATCGTTGCGTGACCTCGAGCACGCGCATGGGGAAGCCCCTCCCTCTACGCTGGGGCGGGAGCCGTAGGCACGGGGCCCGGTTTCCGGGCGGGCCACAGGTACCAGGGCCACGGCTTCGGGGCAGGGTCGTCGCGTATCAGCACGTAGAGCAGCTGCACCAGGCCGACCGTTACGAGGACCGCGAGCGCGTCCAGCACGTCGTATCGCAGTGGTCCTCCGATAGATGAGTTGTCGAAGTTCTGGACGATCGTGAACGCCTCAGCGCTCGCCGGGGAGGCGAACCAGATTCCCAGCACGTTGTTGACCAGCAAGAAGGCGGAGACGACGGCCAGGAGATAGTAGAAGAATCGGCGGCGTCCCGGGTGTCGAGTGTAGACGTCGGCCACGAGGAGGGCGAACGGATAGAGAAAATACTGTTCGTAGAGGCCCCACCGCACGAGCAGGAACGCCGTGGTGACGAACAGGAGGGCGCGAAGCTCCTGGCCGGGCGCCCCCGTCCGTACCCAACGTGCCGCGACCCAACCCGCGAGAATGGACGCCGGGATCCACAATTCGGTCAGGATCAGGTAGACCCACGGGTTCGTACCGATCGTGTCCGCGACGAACCAGAGACTGAAGAGCCGAGCGTAGTTCATTCCGCCTCCGCCACCACCGGATTCCGACGAGGTGGTCGCGACGAGACCCCCGAACCCCCAGCCCGCCGCGAGAAACGCTAGGACCGTGAGCCCCGCCGCCAAGGGTACGGCGAGGAGCGGCCAGAGGCGATGCCAGCCCCGCTGACGGAACAGCTCGAACGGAAGGAAGATGGCCGTCACCCACTTGACGAAGATTCCAACCCCCCAGGCAAGACTTCGCCGGGCGGCCTTCGCTTCCGACGTCAGGAGTACGGCGAGGAGGAGGGCCGTGGTGACGGGGTCGAGCTGACCCCAGATGGCTCCGATCACGATGGCATAGGGAAAGAACGACCAGAACGTGAGCGCGCTCAGCGCGGCTCGGGCGTCGCCGGTCTCCCGGAGGACGAGCCGATAGAGGAGGCAGGCCACCGCGATGTCCCCCGCGATGGGGCCTTGTTTGAGCAGGAAGTAGAACACATACCGGTTGCCGCCCCCGATGCGTTCCCAGAGCAGGTAGGTCCCTCCGAACACGTCCGGCCAGAACGGAAGGTACGCGGCGGAAGGGAGGGGTTGCCAGGTGTATCCGAAGCTGACCCCCGGAGCCGCCGGCCAGGGGTGGAGATATGGGTTGGTGCCGTGGGCGACCACGTACCCCGTCCGGATCCACACCTCCAGGTCGTACGGGTGGCCCGTCCAGAAGGAGAATGCCTCCCGAATCGCGAGCCCGATCAACAGGATGGACGCCGCGGCGGGCCAGGGACGCGGGGGGAACCACCGCCGTTGTCGGTCCAAGCGATGCCCCTCCCGCCGCACTCACGGAGTCCCGACCAAAGGCTCGTCGCCTGCCGGAGAAGGCGGGTTCTGGCGGGGGCGAACTCCCGACGGGTATGGCTATTTGGTCTGCGACGGGCTGGTTCGGGGAGGGGGAGCGGTCATCTTGCCCAGTCGCCTCGCGGCGCCCGTGTCTCCCGCACCTCAGGGCGTCGTAAGTTCGGTGGGGGGCGACACCTCCCGGACCGAGCCGCGACTTCGCACCACGGCCGTGGTGTTCGCCTATGACGAGGAAGCGACCCTCCGACGGAGTATCCCCGCTCTGCTGGCGAGCTCCGTCGAGGAGATCCTCGTCATGTACGGGGGCCAGGACGGCTCGCGTGCGTACCTCGAATCCATCCGCGACCCTCGCCTTCATCTCGAGTTCGAGCCCGCCCGCGCCGGGAAGTGGCGGGCGTTCAATCGGGCCATCGAACGGGTCCGGGGGGAGGTCGTGTTCCTCGTCTCCGGCGACATCTCGTTCTCCCCGACGGTCTTCGACCATCTCCTCGCTCGATTCGAGCCCGACGTGGGGGTGGTGTTCCCCCGGGTCATCCCCTCCAACATTCGGGGGCTCGTCAGCCGGATGGGGAACGCACTCTGGGACGTCCACGACTTCCAGATCGTCGAGTGTGCCCGCAAGGGGCTGCCGGTCCATGGCGGCGAGCTCCAGGCCGTCCGGCGGTCCCTCCTGGAGCCGATCGCGGGAGTGATCAACGAGGACGCCTACCTCTGCCTCCGGGCGGTCGAGCGGGGGTACCGGGTCCTCTACGACCGCGAGTGCGTGGTGAGGAACACCGTCCCGGAGAACCTTTCGGACCTGCTCTCCCAGCGGACCCGGGTGAATTACGGACACCGCCAGCTCACGGAGGTGGGCCTCGACCCCTCCACGCTCGACCGTCTTATCTGGAGCCGGCCTCGGGTGTGCCTCCGCGTCCTGACCCAGGCGATCGTGCATCGGTCCGCCAACGCCGTCCGGCTCCCGCTCCTGGCGGGGCTCGAACTCATCGCGCTCGCGCGGGGGAACCGGGACTTTACCCGCGGGGTGGAGTACGGCCGGTGGGCCTTGATACGGTCCGGAAAGGGGGGGCCGTTCCCCGCTCCGACGCGCGACCCGGCCTCGGCCGCCTCAGACAAGTAAGAA
>JAKIWQ010000072.1 GCA_022749935.1 Thermoplasmata archaeon
TCCGAGGACGTTCACCAGGCCGTCCTGGCTGCCGAGGATGAAGTCCGAAAGGAGCGTCGGACGAGGGTGGGATTCCCGTACGAACTTCATGACTCGTTCTCAGGCCGGGCCCGCGATAAGACGGTGGCGGACCGGCCCCGCGGAGGCCCGCGGTACGATTCTCACCGGGGCATTCTCTGCCGTGGAGACCTCCACCACCTCGTTCGAGTCTCGATCGCTCGACGGCACGTTCAGGGTCGACTACTCCTGCCCGATCCCGAACCCCAGGTCGATCCAGCGTCGTGCCATAGTCCCACCGGACCCGAGGGTGAGGGGCCGGCTCCGGCAACGCATTCACTCTCACCCGGGGGGTCCGAACGACGCAGGTTCGTCGACTCGCCCGCCTGTCGCGAAATCGACCGAACACGGTCGCCATGCCACTCGGGCGAGACAACGCTTATCATGGGTGCCGCTCGTGGCGTGGCGCGGCGGGTACCCCCGACCGTCCGAACGGATCGATGCGGACTCTGGCTGCGGATTCACGAAGACTCGTAGCGCTCTTGATCATCGTCCTGATGGCTCTGCCGGCCGCCGGAGCTCTCGGTTCGGCCTCGGCCGGCCTCTCTAAAATGCCCTCCCCGCCTCCGTCATCGGCGGGGGCTACCCTCGCGCCGGACGTCCTCGACCGGGCCCCCGCGGCGGCGATCCCGTACACGGAGCCGGGGCGTTCGGTGGCCGGTGCCGTAGACCTGGGCGCGACCGCTTCGGGGACTCGGATTCCGATCCTCGTGACGTTCGAGTTTGCGAATAGCTCCCGACTGGCCACGCTTCTCGGGGAACTTCAAGACCCGAAGTCCCCGCAGTACCACCACTACCTCACGGCGTCCCAGTTCGACCGGGAATTCGGGACGCCCACCGCCACCTACGAGTCGGCGGTCAGCTACTTCACCTCGGTCGGCGCCACGAACGTCCGGACGTACGCCGATCGGGTGTCGGTGTCGTTCGACGTAACCCCGGCGGTCGCGGTGGCACTGTTCCATACCACCCTCCACTCCTTCGAGGTCCGCGGGAGTTCGTACTATGCCCCGTTGTCGGCTCCGAAACTACCGGCACCTCTGGCGGGACTGGTCGCGGGGGTCGTCGGATTGAGTTCCTACTCGGCCCTGGTGGACCATCCTCTCCACACAGCTCCGGTCCTCCATTCCGGAGGGCACTCCCGGCTGACGAGCGTGGGCCACTCGATCTCCGGGTACCCCGCACCGGTCCAGTCGGGGTCGGTCCAGTTTGAATTCGCGTCCGACTTCCAGGTGGCGTACGACGAGCAGTCGCTGTTCGCGACGAGCGGCTACCCCACCGATATGGTCGCGGCGACTATCCTCGCAGCCGGTCAGTATGGTGGCCCCCCAATCACCACTCGCTGGGGAAACCTTTCCACCGGCCAGAACGTCGGTCCGTTCGTTCCCTCGGATGTGAACGATTTCTACAACTACACGCTCCCCGCCGGCGAACCCCACGCGAGCGTCCATGGCGTCCCGCTGAACGGCGCGCCCGCACCCGGCCCGCTCTCGTCGTACGACAACACGGGCTCGAACGTGGAGAACACGCTCGACCTCGAGATGCTCGGCTCCACCGCGCCCGGCGCATCGATCTACAACGTGTACTCGTTCACCCTGTCGTTCGTGGACGCCGACACCGACTTTGCCTACATCCTGAACCCGAACTCGACCACTCCGGCGCTCGCCAATGTATCCGTCATCTCCAATTCCTGGGGGGGCACGGATACCTTCGATGCCGGTTGGAATGCGTCGACCGCGATTTCTGCGGCTCGAGGGATCACCGTCCTCGTGGCCTCCGGTGATTCGGGGTCGAACCCGAACGGTTTCGGGGGCAACTTCGATCCTCCTGGGCAGGTGACGTTCTTCCCCGCGTCGATGGCGTTCGACACCTACGGCGACATCGCGGTCGGAGGAACGACGGTGACGCTCGACCCGGCGACCCTCCAAATGTCATCGGACATCGTCTGGAACGAATCGACCGCTTGGACCTCGCCGGGTCAGCCGGCGGGCTCTACGGGAGGGATCAGTGCCATCTTCGCGGCACCCAATTGGCAGAACTCGACGTCGGCGAACACGTTGATCGGAGGAACGGGCCGTGGCGTTCCCGACATCGCCGCGATCGCGAACAACACGATCATGACCCTGAGCGAGAACGGAAGGGAGTTGAACGCCTCGAACGCCTCGACGGGCGGGCCTTCGGTCGAGGTGGCCGGGACGAGCGTCGCCTGCCCGTTGACGGCCGGCATGGTGTTGGAAGCCGACCATGTGCTGGGCAAGTTCCACGACCCCTCGCTCGGATTCCTCGACCCTCAACTTTACCACTTGGGGAACACCCAGTACACGACCCTCCCGACGCCGTCCCCTACGGCGATCTCCGGCTATTACGTCACGAACCTCTCCTACGACACCGCCCTCCCGACACTCCCTTTCTACGACGTGGTGACGGGCCAGAACTTCGTCTTCAATGCCCAGGTCGGTTACGATCTGGTGACGGGGTGGGGGTCGATGGACGCCTACAACTACACGATGTACTTCGTGACGTACCTCCCGGCGAACGTGCCGGGGGCGCTCTCCTCGCTCCGCGCGGACTTCAACCTGACCGGTCTCGTCGGCACCTCGACGAGCGGGTACTACAACGCGTCCATCCAGCAGAACTTTTTCGTCGCCGACGCCCTCGGAGCACCGATTTACTGGGTCCAGAATGTGATCTACATCCACGGCGTCCCAGGAGCCTGGCAGATGAACTTCACCGGTTGGGTCGTCTTCCCCTTCTGGGGGTTGTACCCCGCCGACACGGTTTACGAATTCAACTCCTCCCTCACGGTCCCGACGCTCGGGACGCCGCTCTCGTTCACGATCGAGACCACACTGGAGAACACGACCGTCTACAACGGTCAGTCCGCGGTGTTCTCCTTCGGGGTCTCTGGCGAGACCCCGATCTCGGTGCCCCTCCCCGGCGGCTCCTACATTCTCGGGGGTCTCTCGAACGATTACTCGTGGGGTGGCAACTCGTACTCCAACAATCCCCTGGAAGGAGGAGCGGACGGGAGTCTCTCCCCCCAGTTCGGTCTCGTCGGGGGACCGAGCAGCGGGGTGACGACGTTCCAGAGTCCCACCGGCGGGAACCTCCAGCTCTGGTTCGAGCGGTTCGGGTCAGCGACCTGGATTCCGGGGACCACACAGGGGTACGGGCCGAGCATCGACCAGACGGGAGAGGGCGCCTCGGGCCTCGTCTGGACCCTGACGACCCCCGCGAACCTGGCGGCCGGGACTCCCGCGAATTGGACCCTGACGGTGACCTCCGGCGCCACCGACCAGGGGGTCCTCGAGTACGATTCGGCGACGGTCGTATCCACCTACCTCGTGACGGTATCGGAGGTCGGACTCCCCGCCGGCTCGCTCTGGGGACTGGACTTTAACACCGGTCAATTCTACTACACCTTCGGGACCCAGGTTGGATTCCCGCTCGCCAACGGGACGTACACCTGGTACGGATTCGGACCGAGCGGCTACTCGTATAGCCCGTCCCAGGGCCAGCTGGTGGTAGCCGGCGCCTTGCTGCAGTTCTCGATCACCTTCACGATCGTTCGGTACGCCGTGACGGTCACCGCCGTGGCGCTCCCCATCGGATACAATTGGTGGGCGAACGCGACCGTCCCCGGGAGCCGGAGCACCACCTCGGTGGCGAGCACCCTGACCACGCTCGTCCTCGAGCTCTACAACGGCACGTGGAACGTGACGTTCGGTGCGCAGTCGAACTGGACGCCGCACCCTCCCCGGGCGCAACTCTTCATCGCGGGGGGTCCGGCCTCGTTCCAGGTTGTGTTCGACCCCCCGCCGAAGTATCTCGTGAAGTTCGCGGAGTCCGGTCTGCCGACGAAGGTCAACTGGTCGGTCACGGTCACGGGACTCTCTGGTCCGGTGAACGCGACCTCGTCCAGCCCTACGACGACGCTCGTCAACGGAAGTTACTCGTACGTCGCCGTCGCGGCCGTCGGAGGGTACTTCGCGGTTTCAGGGGTATTCGGGGTCGACGGTGTACCGCACGAGGTGCTCCTGGCCTTCGTCAACGCGACGTTCGGTATCACGTTCCGGGAGTCGGGACTCCCCACGCAGAGCCCATGGGCCCTCCAGATCGCCGGCGGGCCGTACCTCAGTTCCTTGACCGACTCGATCACCTGGCCGGCCCCCAACGGGACCTACGGCTACACCGTGTTGTCAAAGCTCGCTGGCTGGACCGCGACGCCAGTGGCTTCCGGGGAGGTCACAGTCGACGGGAGCGCCCCCACGGTCGCGATCGCCTTCCATCAGGTTACGTACCTTGTCACGTTCACGCTGGTCGGACTCACGCCGGGGGCTACCTGGGGGATCTCGGTCGACGGGGGTGCCGTGAATTCGAGTGCCGGGAACAGCCTGAAGGTCGACCTGGCCAATGGAACCTACTCGTACGTGGTCTCCTTGCCGGCCGGCTGGATTGCCTCTCCGTCGACCGGCGCCTTCACGGTCGCGGGCCAGGCCGGCATCGTCGTGGTCACCGCCGCCCAGAAGACCGCGACATCGAGCCCGTCGGGAGGCTTCGGCCTCGGAATGTGGGGCTACATCCTCGTGGGAGTCGTGGTGATCGCGGTACTTGCCGTGGCCCTGTGGACGCTGCGACGCCGCCCGCCGCCGCGCCCCACCCACCCCCCCGCGGCCTCGAAGCCCGCCGGGGCGCAACCCACGTCGGATACCCCGAACTGAGCCATTCGATCGGCGAACCGTCAAACTCGGCCCCGGTCCCGGGACCCCGGGCGCGAGTCTCGCTCGCGAGTCGCCGGTGCGTAGGGTGCCGTCCCTCCGAATGACTTGTCAACGACCTCGGTTCCTGGGAACTCACCGCGGGCGCGCGGAGGGTCGAGGGGGTCGGCCCGGGTTCCGGTCGGATTCGACCCCATCACGAAGGATCTCGCCGTGGTCGAACGCCAGCCGGGGCCACGGCCGAAGCGGGACCCATTCCGCGGAGGCCGCGTCGTCGCCGCCGTGAGGGAGTCCCCCCGCCCCGAGGATGGTGTAGACCACCGAGACCGTATGCTTGCGTGGGTCGCGCCCCGGGTCGGAATAGACCCCGACGAGCCGGCCGA
>JAKIWQ010000073.1 GCA_022749935.1 Thermoplasmata archaeon
CTACGGGGCCCTTGAGGGGCTCTTCCCGATCGAAAGGGTCCACGTCGTCTCGGTCAGCTCCCCCATCGGACTCGTCCCTCGGGAACTGGAGGACATGCCGCCGGCCCGGCACTACGACATCCCCGTCACCGGGGACTGGGAAGACCGGGAGCGTGCGAGCGTGGTGGACGGCGTTCGCCACCTGCTTCGAACCGGTCACTATCGGGCCGCCGTGTTTCATCTCGACCCGGTCGAGTACGCGTTTCTCCGGGAGACCCTCCCCTCCGAGGTCCCCGCGCAATGGACGTTGACCGACCGGCGCACGACCTCTCCCGAAGGGCTGGCCGCACTCCGTGCGGCGGTGGACTCGGCGCTGGTTGGGGAACGGCCCGTCGCGGGGGGACCGCTGGCCGTGGTGCGAGAGGAGCTACGCGAGGTCGCCGCGTTTCAGATGGGCCGTGCGGCGGCGGACCGGCTCTTCGCGTCTCCGATCCGCCTCGCCGGGCGACCATGGTTCCAGCGCCTGACTGATGGGCGGGCGGACCTCGCAACGCTCCGTGAGGAGCGGGGACTCTTCCACGTCACGGTGGCCGGCGCTCGTCGCCTTGTGCCGGACCCACCGCTGTGGGTCTCGGTCGACCCGACGCTCCCCCTGACGGGGGATCTCTTCGTCCCGGGGGTGCGGGGGGCCGACCCGGAGATCCGCGCAGGAGACTCGGTGATCCTGCTCCGCGGAGGGACTCTCGCGGGCGTGGGCGAGGCGGTCCTGCCCGGCCGATTGATGGTCGAGCTCCGGCGGGGACTGGCCGTCCGGGTGCGTCACCGCGCGCACGGACCGACCGACACACCCATGACCGAGGAGCCATCTCTTCCGGACCCTGGGCCGGTCGTCTAGCGGTGAGGACGCCGCGCTTACAACGCGGAGATCGACGGTTCGAATCCGTCCCGGCCCACGGTCGCGACCGGTGGCGGCCCCCCGCCAAACTTCCCGGGTCCCCCGGCCCACGTACACCCGCCGAGAGAGAGCGAGTTCGACCCTCCAACGGAGGGCAATCCTTTCTCCGAACCCGAGGGGGGCCAGAAGGGCGAAAGGGGCAAAGGCGGTGACCTGGAAGGAAATGATGTTTCAGGCGGGGGCCCCAGCCACGGAACGCCGGGCTCCATCCTCCGTGCGTCGGGGGTCGGATCGTCCGAGCGCCCGACGACCCCACGTCCAGGCGGGGGTCGGGCCGGGAGATCGAGGCAGAGCCGCCGGCGGAGGAGTACGAGTCACGTGAGGATCTAGCCCCACGCCCCCACCTTTCAGGAGCTTCACGGATGAGAGCCGTGGTATGGGAGCGATACGGACCCCCCGAGGGTCTTCACCTCCGAGAGGTGGTCAAACCCACCCCCAAGGACGATGAACTCCTCATCAAGATCCACGCGACCACGGTCTCCGCGGGGGACTGCGAACTTCGCAGTCTGAATTTCTCCATCGGGCTTCGCCTCCTCGTGCGACTCCTGATGGGTCTCACTCGGCCGAGACGGAAGGTGCTGGGGCAAGAGCTGGCGGGGGTGGTGGAAGCCGTGGGCAAGGACGTAACGCTCTTCCGGCCCGGCGACGCGGTGTTTGGAACGACCGGTTTTGGATTCGGCGCGTACGCGGAGTACATTTGCCTGCCCGAAAGGTCGGAAGGCCGGGCGTTGGCGACCAAACCCACCAACATGACGTACGAGGAAGCCGCGACGGTCCCCACCGGGGGACTGGAGGCACTGCACTTTCTCCGAAGAGCGGGAGGTCTGAGCCGGCGTCGGGTCGTGATCGTTGGGGCCGGTGGGGGGATCGGTACGTTCGCCGTCCAGCTCGCCAAGTACTTCGGGGCCGAAGTGACGGGCGTCGACCGCACGGGGAAGCTGGACCTCCTCCGTTCGATCGGTGCCGACCGGGTGTTTGACTTCCCCCAACAAGACTTCACCAAGGGCGGTGCGACCTACGACGTGATTTTCGACGTGGTGGGGACGGGTTCGTACGCTGACCACCTGGCCGCCCTGACCGAGAACGGACGCTACCTGCTCGGTAACCCGAGATTTTCGACGCGGGTCCGCGCCCGATGGATTTCGTGGAGAGGCGGCAAGAAAGTGGTCACTGGGGCGTCCCGGCAAAAAACCGAGGACTTGGTCTTCCTACGACAACTCATCGAGGGGGGGAGTCTCCGCACCGTCATCGACCGCCGGTTTCCGTTGGAACAGGTTCCCGAGGCGCATCGGTACTTCGAGACGGGGCTCGCCCGGGGAAGGGTCGTCATCACCGTGGAGAATCCGCAGAGCTCGGACCCGAGACGACCCAGCCCCGACGGGGCCGTACCCTGAATCCGGCCGGTGAGTTCGAGGATGGGCCGACGACATTAATTGTCACCTGCCGGCTGGTCGACCATGACAGACGTTCCCCCCCACTCACGGAATCCTCCGGGGATCCCACCGGGTCTTGTCGGGCCGGTGATCGCCATCCTCCGGTCCGCCCACGGGCCCGTACGCCGTCGGAAACTCCTCGAGGAGCTCGAACGTCAGGGCCACCGAATCTCGCTCGCAGGACTCAACCGAATCCTTCAACACAGTCGCCAATCCGGCCTCACGACCGAGAGCCCTGACGGAGTTCGATTGAAGGAGGGATCCGGTTGAGGGTCGGCCGTCGAGCGAGCCCCCTGTTCGGCCGGGCCACCTCTTCCGACCGGCGACCCGATGTCGTATCGTCCGTCCCCTCCGGTCGTCCGCCGACCGGTACACCCCCTCTGGGGAACATACCGACCCGGGTGGGATAGTTCTCCGAGAGGAGCTCGTCCAAGGAGAGTCGATGGAGGTCGCGCTGGTCACCCACGAGGGACTTCCCGGACTGGCCGACGATGACCAACGGTTGGTTCCGGCCCTGGAACGGTTCGGAATCCGCGGACGCGCCGCGGTCTGGAGCGACCCAACCGTCCCTTGGGATCAATTCGTGGGCTGCGTCCTCCGCTCGACCTGGGATTACTATCTCCAACGAGAGAAGTTCCTCGACTGGGTCGACCGGATGGCCCGGGTGACCCGGCTCTGGAACCCTGCGCCGGTCGTCCATTGGAACAGCCACAAGTCCTACCTCAGGGATCTCGAAGACCGTAGGATCTCCGTCGTCCCCACCGTCTGGAGTGATGGCTCGAAGTCCCTCCTCGAGCTTCTGGACGAGCACGGGTGGGACCGGATCGTCTTCAAACCGGCCGTCTCCGCGGCGGCGCACCGGACCTATGTGGCCACCCGAGAAACGCTGGAGGTCTCCGAACCACTCTACCGCGACCTATGCTCCGAGCAGACGGTCCTCGTTCAGCCGTACATGGCCGGTACGGAGGATCCGGGAGAGCATTCCCTCGTCTTCCTCGACGAGGCGTTCTCCCATGCGGTCGACCGTCCGGCACGACTCTCCCCGCGCGGCGGTCCGACCGGCGGTCAACCCGTTCTCGCCACCGCAGAGGAGCGCACGTTTGGCCACACGGTCCTCCGCGCCGTCGGGTCCCGGACATTGTACGCTCGGGTGGACACCGTTCGGGACTCGAAGGGGACGTTGTGTCTGATGGAACTAGAACTCGTCGAGCCGTCGCTCTTTCTCGCCGCCGATGCGGAGGCCCCAACGCGCCTCGCGGCAGCGATCGCGACCCGTCTCCGCGAGTCCGCCGCCGATTGAAAGTTCAACGCCCATCATGGCGTCGCGTACGGGCGCTCGGCGATCCCCCTAGGGGGGCCATGGTTCGGATCGGGCGGGGCCCACCCACGGGACCACCCCACGGCGAATTCTGGGACAAACCGTTCCTCCAAATAGTTGAATCCGGTTTCCTGCCGCATGCAGGCCAAACGTCTAGGAAGCGTAGCAGTCTCGCTGCTACTGGCAGCGACCATGGTCTTGTCGGTGGGCGTAGCGGCGGTCTCGATGGTATCGGGATCGCACGCCAGCCCGGCGACGAAGACCGGAAGCGCGGCGCACCCGACCATGCCGAACGCAGCCAAGCTCACCGCGCTCCTTCACCAGAGCGCGGTCGGTGCGACGATCCACAAGGTGACCAGCGGTAACTGGGCGGGGTACGTCAACACCGCGACCGCAGGGACCATTTACGAGGTTACCGGGGAATGGTTCGCCCCGACCACCACCTGTCCGTCCAGCACCCCGTCGGTGGGGACCTACCAGGTTTCCTGGGTCGGGATCGATGGATGGGGCACCGGCACGGTCGAGCAGGACGGCACCCTCGCCTACTGCTCCGGCCCCGGAGCGACCCCCGTCTACTACGACTGGTGGGAGTTCTATCCCTACAACAGCGTCCAATTCGTCTCGTACATCAGCGGCGGCGACTTCGTCCAGGCCACCGTTCTCTACAACCCGGCCGCGTGCGTGAACGGCATCTGCGGGGTCTACACGCTGAGCTTCGCCGACCTGACCGCCCAGACGTCGTTCCAGGTCGTCGGCAACCCGTCGACCTGCAACACAGCCGGCTGTGAGGGCGGACCCGACGGCTCCGCGGAATGCATCTCGGAGGCCCCCGGCGTCAACGGCGGAATCGCGGACGTGACCGACTACAAGAGCACGAAGTTCTGGACCTGCGCGGACACCATCGGCTCTACGTTCGCCGGCATCGGGAGCCACGGAACCGGGACCACCACGTATGAGGTCCGGCAGATCGGTGGCGTCACCGGCCTCGCCGACCAAAAGCCCACCTCGCTGGTGAGCTACTACTACGGGTTGTCGCAGTTTACGGTGAAGTGGTACCACTACAACTGAGCGAGGTCTGAAACCCCTTCCGGCGGCGGGCCGCGGCCCGACGCCTCCCTAATTTTGCACGGGGCCCGACTCAAGACGTTTTGACGGGCGGCGTGTCCCGTCCGACGGGGGGCCCGCTCGGTGCTC
>JAKIWQ010000074.1 GCA_022749935.1 Thermoplasmata archaeon
GAGGGCATCGTACAGCTGGTCCCTCCCCGATTGGGCGAGGGAGCCGGTGTGGCTGCGGGCCGCCCGCTCACCGGCGGGCGTCCGGCCACTCTTGATCACGAGAACGGGTTTGGTCTCGGTCACCTCCCGCGCGGCCTCGAGGAATTTCCGCCCGTTCGCCAGGCTCTCGACGTAGAGCAGGATCACGCGCGTCGCGGGGTCGCGGCCGAGCGATCGCAACAGGTCGTTCTCGTCCACCCCCGCCCGGTTCCCGACCGAGACGAATTGGGAGAACCCGATCCGCTCGGCGATGCCGTACTGGAGGATTCCGGCGCAGAGGGCCCCGCTCTGGGAGACGAAGGCGATGTTGCCACGGGGCGGCAGACTTTCGCTGAACGTCGCGTTGAGACTCACGGCGGGATCGGTGTTCAGCAGCCCGAAGCAGTTCGGGCCGACGAGGGACATGCGGTACCGGCGCGCGGTCCGGATGAGCTCGTCCTCGAGCGCCACCCCCGCGCCGCCGACCTCGCGGAATCCGGCAGAGATGACGATGACCCCCCGCGTCCCGGCGCGACCGAGCTCCCCCACGACGCCGGAGACGAGCCGGGCCGGCACGATCACGATCCCGAGGTCGGGGGCCTCGGGAAGGTGGGCAATGTCCGGGTAACAGTGAACCCCCGAAACGCTCGGCCAGGACGGGTTGACCGGGTAGGCGACCCCACGGAATCCCGCCTGGAGGATGTTTCGGAACAGACTGGTCCCGACCGTCCCCGGACGGTTCGACGCTCCGACGACGGCGACCGACTTCGGTTCGAAGAGCTCGGGGAGACCCTCCGAGCGCAGTCCCGTCACGGCCTCCCTGCGACTGCCGGCGAGCCGGACGGCCTCCATAATATAGACGCCTCGGCGTGGAACGACGCATGACCCCAGCGGAAGCCCCCCCGGGAACACGCCCGACGTCGTCCCCGCCCGGACCGACGCGCCGGGGACCCCCGGGCAGCGTCCTGCAGCGGATGGAAAAGGGCGGGATCCGACACGTCGTGGCGGTCGGGAGCGGAAAGGGCGGGGTCGGCAAGTCGACGGCCACCGCGCTGCTGGCCACGGAGCTCCGGCGTCGCGGGTTGACGGTGGGAATCCTGGACGCGGACATCACGGGTCCCTCGATCCCGAAGCTCCTCGGCTTGACCGGACCCCTGGTCGACCGCGGCGAGGGGATCGAACCCTCCGCCTCCCGGACCGGGATCTCGGTCGTCTCCTCCCAATTCATGGTCGAGGACGAGCAGACACCGGTGATCTGGCGCGGCCCGCTCGTGACCCGGCTCATCACCCAGTTCTTCGGGAGCGTGCATTGGGGGAAGCTCGACTACCTCCTCATCGACATGCCGCCCGGTACGAGCGACGTTCCCCTCACCGTGTTCCAGACCATCCCGATCGACGGGATGGTCTTCGTCCTCACCCCCCAGGACCTGGCTGCGCTCATCGTGAAGAAGGCGATGAACATGGCCCGCGAACTCCACGTCCCTCTGCTCGGACTGGTGGAGAACATGTCGTTCCTCAACTGCCCGCACTGCGGGGAGCGCATCGAACTGTTCGGCACCGGCAAGGTCGCGAAGATCGCGGCGGAGTACGGGATCCCGGTCCTCGGCCAGATCCCGGTCGCGCCCCCGATCAGCGGGCTCTCCGACCAGGGACGGCTGGACGAACACCAGGGGCCGGAGGTCGGGGCCCTCGCCGACGCCTTCGTCCGTTCGGTGGACGAGGCTACGAAGGGGCAGACGACGGTCCTCTGAACTCGCGGAGCTGGGCGAAGGGAATCGACTCGACCGCCACGCCCCGGCGGCCCAGCGCGGCGGCGAGGCCGGGGAGGTGGGCGTCACCGACGACCGCCGCGAGCCGACCGTACCCCTGGAGCCGGAGGAGGGTCAGCCGCTCAGCCATGTGCTCGTTCCGCTCGTCCAGCAGGACGCGAGCCAACGTAGGACTCGCCATCCGCAACTGGTCCGTGTATTCCTCCGGGGAGGCGGCATACCGGTCCATCTCGCGCGTCACGAGCCGCGCCGGCAGGAACAGGGCCACCAGCGCACCGAGCAGGAGTTGGACCCGTTCCTTCGCCGGCATCGTGCGGACGAGTCGCAGCACCGTCAAGCGGATCGGGTCGTCGATCAAGAAGAGCGGCAGCCGGCGTTCCTGGGCCACGAGCGCGGCGACCTTCATCTCGGCCCCGGCCTCCCCACCGCCGAGCTCGGAACCGAGACGGCGTTGAATGATCCCCCAGAGTCGGGTGACGAGAGGTAGGCCGCTCCGGTCCCGGGGATGGGAGGAGGGGGCGAAGAGCGCGCCGGCCCGTTCCGGGTCGAGCTCGACCGCGAGACCGTCCAAGATCCGGCCGGAGAGGACCGAACGCAACGGCCCGGAAAGGTCGATGACATGCGCCGCGCCGAGCAGGAGGACCGGGGACTCGGTCGTTCGCGCGTACATCCCTCTCGGGAGTCCGTGGGCCGCTATCTCTCTTTCCGGCGGACTCGCTCGGCAACCCCCAAATAGGGGAGGGCGGTCGCGGGGCCGCATGGCGTGGACGATTTTCAGCGTGCCGACCGGAAAGCGGACCGAACTGGACGCGGTCCTGAAGGACGACCTGGTCTCCCGCCAGAGCCAGAAGATCCGGGACGCGGGCGCGATGGGCGGACCCGCCGACCAGACCTACGTGCTGGTCGAGGGGTCGACCGAAGGGGTGCAACGGGCCAGAGACCTCCTCGGCCCCGTGGGCACCGTGCTCCCCGCGGCGGAGGCCGAGACGCTCCACCAACGGTTCCGGGACGAGGAGGACGCCGCCTCCGCCGGCATGGGCCTCTTCTTCACCGAGGAGTAGACGGGTTCACTCGTTCGACGGGGCGTGCGACGGCTCCAAGTCCTCGCCGCCCCCGAAGACCCGCTGGCAGGCCAAGTAGAACGGCTCGAGTCCGGTCCCCTCCTTCGCGGACGTCGGGAGGAGACCCGTGAGCGGTCCCATGCTCTCCAGAGCGCGGAACAGTTCGGTCGAGAGCTGGGCGTCGGGGGTCGGGGTGTCGGCCGTCACGGCCTCGTAGAGGACCCCGGGTTCGTCCGACCAGGAAGTCACGCGTTGGAGCTGCTCCGGGGTGAGCGAGTCCGATTTCGCGAGGATGTTGACCATCGGGAGCCGGAACCGGAACTCGACCGTGGCGCAGAGCATCATGAGGGAGACGAACCCGCCGGGCGTCCGGGCGAGGGCGGGGTCGAACAGGAAGGCGATGGCCGAGCGGTCGCCGCTCAAGGCGTCCACGATCGCCTTCGAAGCCTCTCGGAAGGCGAAGAGCTCGATCTGGCCGGGGGTATCGATGAGGACGTAGTCGGACTTCAACTCCTGGACCGCCTGCTTCACGTCGAAGATCTTGAGAGCGATCATGTCCGCCGCCGCGACCTGGGCGCCGTTCGGACCGAGCCCGTACTCGTCCTGGATGTCGGCGAGGCGAACCCACTCCCGGATATCGATGTCCGGTTCGAAATCGGTCCCCTCGAGCCCCGGGTCGAGGTTGACGACCGTGGCATCGTACCCGGCCGTTCGGAGCCATTCGGAGAACGCCCGGACGAACGAGGTCTTCCCCGCGCCGGCCGTGCCGGTGAAGTAGACCGTCCCCGGCTCCTCCACCTACTTTTTCCCCCCCGCGGCCCGGCGGCGGGCGAGCTCGAGGGCGACGGAGCGGAGGAACTTCGCCTTCGTCGCCGACCCCTTCTTCACGACCTTCACGCGCCCCTCGTACGCACTCGCGGAACGAGGGTACTGCTTCCCCGACTCGAGCTCGGCCTTGAACCCGAGGTGCTGCGCCGCGTCCACGATCTCTTCCCCGGTGAGGTCGGCGAGGGCCAGGTCCGCCGGCACGCGGCGGCCGTCCTTGCGGGAGCGTTCCCGCCCGAGGTACGTGGGATAGACGTAGAAGTGGTCGGGCATCGTCGGCCCGGGCGGCGGCTCACGCCGGAGCGGCGGTCGCGGCCGCGACGCGGACGCCGTTCAGCACTCCGTCCTGACCCGGTCGGGAGCGGACTCGGACGAGGCCGAGGTCGGTCTCGAGGATCGCACCCTTCGTGATGATGTTCCGTTGGACGTAGTTCGGGTTCGCGGGGTTCTCCCGGACGGTGACGATCTTCGCCACCTTGGTCGTCTTGGTCGCCGGGTCGAAGACGTTGACCGATTCGGTGGTGAGGATGCGGAGCTTCAAGTTCGCCCCGCGGACTCGGTACGGCTTGACCATACCGGCGCCGAGCGTGGCGGACTGAAGTTCCCGGCCGATCTCGAACCGCCGCTTCTTCCGGATGGGGCGGAGGCGACCTCCGGTGCGTTTGCGCCGAGAGCGACCCTGCCAGATTCCCATGAAACCCCCGGGGAGGTCGGGCCGACCGGGGTGTCGTATATGACCTTTCTTGCGGGACCGAACCACCGGTCGGGGGTCGAGCGCCCCGGGCGAGGTCGGTGTCGCGCCGGCCCCGGGAACGGCCCGTACGGACTTAAGCCCCGAACGACCTCCTCCGGTCCCGCGGTTCGGGAACGGGCGATGCGGATCGTGGGTGTGGACGAGGCGGGGCGCGGAAGCTTCGTCGGCCCGCTCGTCGTCGGGGCGTTCGCGATCCAGGAGGAGGAGCTCGAATCGGTTCGGGCCGCCGGGGCGCGGGACTCGAAGGAACTTTCACCGGCCGTGCGGGAAGAGGTGTACGACCGGCTTCAGACCTTGGGGGCGCTGGCCTCGGTCACGCTGACCCCGCGTACGGTCGACCGGGCGGTCCGCAAGGGGGGTCTCAACGACCTGGAGGCTGC
>JAKIWQ010000075.1 GCA_022749935.1 Thermoplasmata archaeon
CGTTCCGTCGTGCCCTCGTGAACGAACCGCGCGGGTCGGGCGTGGTCGTAGGGGCCCTCCTGGTTCCACCGATCAACCCCGCCTCTTCTACCGGGGTGATATTCTTCAACAATGCCGGCTACCTCGGGATGTGCGGCCACGGCACGATCGGAGTGGCGGTCACGCTCGCCCACCTCGGTCGACTCCGAGTGGGTCGGCATACGATCGAGACGCCTCCCGGCAAGGTCGAGGTCACGCTACATGCCCGAGGGGATGTCAGTTTCCGAAACGTCGCGTGCCACCGGACCCGCACACGGGTGGAGCTCGTAGTCCCTGAGCACGGGACGGTCGTAGGTGATGTCGCCTGGGGCGGGAACTGGTTCTTCTTGACCGAAGGGGCCCCCTGCGCGCTCGCCCTTTCCCACGTGGGAGAGCTGACGGAGTATGCGCATGCGATCCGACAGGCGCTCGACTGGGGACGCGTGACCGGGGCAGACGGTGCGCCGATCGACCATATCGAAATCTCGGGCCCTCCGTCCCGCACGGAGAACCATTCACGAAACTTCGTACTCTGTCCCGGAGGCGAGTACGACCGATCCCCCTGCGGGACCGGAACGTCCGCGAAGATCGCTTGCTTGGTCGCGGATGGGAAGCTTGGGGAAGGGCAGGTCTGGCGGCAGGAGGGGATCTTGGGCACCGTGTTCGAAGGGACTCCCGAAATGGTCCGGGGCGTCCTTCGACCGAAAATTCGAGGGTCGGCGTTCATTACGGGGGAGGGCAACCTGCTCTTTGACGACCGAGACCCGTTCGCTGAGGGGATCTACCCGTGAGCATCCCCTCGTACGACCTCGTGGTCGTCGGGGCGGGGATCGTCGGTGCCGCCTGTGCGTTCGAAGCCGCACGCGCCGGACTCACGGTGGCGGTCGTTGAGGCAACTCACCCGGGAGGAGGAGCGACAGGGGCCGCGATGGGCCACCTCGTCGCGCTGGACGGCTCCCCCGCGGAGCTGGCTCTGTGCCGGTACTCCCTAGCGCTCTGGCGGGAACTCGCGCCGAGTCTCCCGGGCTCGGTCCATTACCGAGAGGCCGGGACGATCTGGCTCGCGTCCTCCGAGTCGGACCTCGTCGAGGCCCGCCACAAACAAGCGCGACTGGAACGGGAGGGTATCCCGTCGACGCTGCTGGGTCCCGACGAGCTCTCGAAAGCGGAGCCGGCCCTCCGCCCGGGACTGGAGGGCGGCCTCCTCGTACCGGGGGACGGACGGCTCGACCCCGTCGCGGCCACCGAGTTCCTCCTGGGGGAGACGGTCCGCTTCGGAGGGACGATCTACGCGGGTCAGGGCGCCACCGGGATCGAGGAGGGGACGGTGCTGCGAGGGAAGCAGGCATCCCTCACGGCCGAAACCGTCCTCATCGCGGCCGGGGTAGATTCGGGACGTTTGTTGAAGGAGATCCCGGTGCGACCGCGGAAAGGCCAACTTCTCCGGATCGAACCTATGCCACTCTCGCTCGATCACCAGTTGGTCGAGTTGGGGTACGGCGCGTCGATCCGAACCTCCGAGGCGATTTCCGTCGCGTTCAACGTGCATCCCGCGTCGGATGGAAGCTGGACCGTAGGGGCCTCTCGGGAGTGGGGGAGCACGGATACGACGACGAGTCCCTCCACCGTCGAGCGGATTCTCCGTCGGGCGGAGAGATTTCTCCCGAGTCTCGGCCACGCGACGGTCGCTAAGTCTTGGGCCGGCCTTCGGCCCGCCATGCCGGATCATCTCCCGTGGATCGGTCCACTTCCGGGGAGGAAGGGGGTCTGGGTGGCGACGGGCCACGAAGGGCTCGGCATCACCTGTTCCCTCGGGACGGCTCGATTGGTCGTAGACGGCCTGCTAGGCCGGCCCTCTCCGGTTCCAAGGGATCCCTACCTACCGGATTCGACCCGTGCGCAATGGCCCAACTCCCCGCCGGCGGAGGAACGTTGAAGGGAACGGCCGGACGCACGATGTGGCGGGGGGTGCACGTCGCGTTGACCACTCCGTTCGATCCCGCGTACCGGATCGACGTCGGAGCGCTGCGCGCGCACGCGAACTGGTTGGTCGACCGAGGGGTACAGGGCGTCGTGGCCGGCGGATCGTTGGGCGAAGGGGCCTCCCTCTCTCTGGACGAGCGTATCCTCCTCATCCGAGAACTCGCTTCGGCGCTGGTCGGTCGGGCCCCCGTGACCGCGGCGGTGGCCGCGAGCCGAACGACGGAGGCCGTGGAGCTCGCCCGCGCGGCCGAGCAGGCGGGGGCCGCGGGCCTCCTCGTTCTCCCCCCGTACGTCTATCGCACCGATCCCCGAGAAACCGAGTCCCACCTCGGAGCGGTCCTCGGTGCGACCCCGCTTCCGTGCATGCTGTATAACAACCCCGCGGCGTACGGGACCGACATTCTCCCCGACCAGGTACTTCGACTCGCGCAGGAATACTCGGTCCTCACGGCTGTGAAAGAGTCGAGCGGCGATGTCCGACGCGTCACTTCCATCCGGGGTCTTCTGGGGGGGAGGATCGACATCTCCGTCGGGCTCGACGATGCGATCCTGGAGGGGATCCACGCCGGTGCCGTCGGTTGGGTCGCCGGGCTGGCCAACGCATTCCCGGACGCGTCGATCGAACTGTTCGAGCGGTGCCGGAACGGGCCGGCCGTCTCGGCGTTCGAACTGTATCAGTGGTTCCTTCCGCTGCTCCGGATGGACACCACGCCGAAGTTCGTTCAACTCATCAAGCTGGTACAGTCGGAGGTAGGTCGCGGGTCTCCCCGGGTCCGTCCTCCCCGCCTCGAGCTCGACGGGAGCGAGCTCGCCGTGGCCCGGAATACACTGCGCGAGGCCCTCGCCCACCCTCCCCCGGGAATCCGGCTCAACTAGCCGCACGGTGGTGCGGAACCTTCCGCCGAAGGAGCTTGTCGATTCCGGTGCCGTATTGCAGGGCCCGCTTGGGTCGGAGGGCGATCGATTTGGGGACGCCGCGACGGATCGCCCACGAGCGGAGGGCCTGCTTGCGAAGCGGGCCGGCGAGTCGCTCAGCGACGGGGATCGCATGGGCCGCCGCGATGAAATCCGGGTCGAGGTAGGGGGCCACGATCTCGCGGCCGGTCTCTCCAGCGATCCGAAGAGTTCGGGGCCATACCCGGTCCTGAAGCTCCTCGAGGTCGCGGTCGCTCCGTGCGAGCGCCGCCGATCCGGTCAGGCCGTCAAAGTGGGCGTACCCCAAGAAGAGCTCGTCCGCCCCTTGCCCGCAAACCACCGGGCCGGGAGGGGCCGACTCCACGGCCAGGTTGAACGCGAGTTCCACCGCCCGTTGGGTCGGGGACAGATCTCGGACTTCCGGACCCACCCGCTCGAGCAGCGAGAGGACCTCGGACTCGGTCGCCGACACGCCGACCCATGGGAGATGGAGTTCCAGCGCCGCATCCCGTCCCACGGTCAGGTCCGGGCTTCCCGCGAGACCGACCGTGCGCAAGGTCAGGTCGGGGTGGGACCGTAGTTCCCACGCCAGCAGGCCGGAGTCGACTCCCCCCGAGAAGAGCAGGCTGATGGGCGCCCCTCGGGGAAGTCGGTCGAGCGCCCTCGACAACGCGGTCGAGAGGCGGTGCTCCCACGGTGCGAAACCGGATGCCATCAGGGTTCGAGGCCGAGAGGGTTGCGTGAATCCTTAAGCGCGCTGGCACTCCACGACGCTGTGACGGTCCCGGCGGTCGAGGATTCCGCACCCCATCGACGGGTGTTATTCGTCGACCGGGACGGGACGCTGAACCCCGATTTTCACTATCTCAAGGACGCGTCGCGCCTCGAACTCTTCCGGGGGGTGGGGCAAGCCCTCTCGCTCGCCCATGAGCACGGATTCCTGGTCATCTGTGTGACCAACCAGTCGGGGATCGAACGGGGGTTCTACTCCCGCGACGAGGTCGAGCAGATCCACGTGCGGCTGAACGAACTGCTCCGACCGAGCCAAACCCAGGTGGACGCCTTCTTTTACTGCCCGCACGCGCCCGAAACCGGGTGCCGATGTCGGAAACCCAAGACCGGGCTCTTCGAGGACGCGGCCCGTGCCTATGGGATCGATTTCAGTCGGAGCGCCATCGTGGGCGACCGCCCGCTCGACATCGAGGCGGGTCAGCAACTCGGCCTCCTCACGACCCTCGTCGTCCCGCCCGGCCACGAGAGAGAATCGCGCGAGGAGTTCCGGACGAGGGGCCTCCGCCCCGACATCGTGGCCACGACGTTCCTCGGAGGGGTGCTTCGGGTCCTGGCCCGAGGGTGACCCCTCTCGGAAGCCGTTAAACCCCGGCCCTACTCGGCCCCCCTGAGCCGACCGTTATGCTCCCCCTCCTCCCGGCGGTCGTCGCCATTTTGGCGACGGTAGCCCTTGCATTGGGTGCCGTATTGGCCCGGGCCCTCACCCCGGCGGCCGGTGTGGTCGCATCCGTGTTCGGAGCCGTCATCGTCGTCCTTGCCGGGTACGCCTTCCTCGCCCTCCTCATTCTCTTCGTCGTGGCCAGCGTACTCGCGACCCGGTACCGGTTCGAGGAGAAGGCCCGCCGACACGTCCAGGAAGGGAAACAGGGCGAACGAGGCATCTCCAACGTCCTCGCGCACATAGTGATCCCGACCGCGCTGGCGGTCGCCGTAGGTTGGACCCCACCGGCACTCCCACTTCCGGCCACGACGGTCCTCTTCGCGTCCGCCCTCGCGTTCGGGGCGGCCGACACCTTCGGGAGCGAGTTCGGCGTCCTCGC
>JAKIWQ010000076.1 GCA_022749935.1 Thermoplasmata archaeon
CCGAGACCCGTCCGGCCCGGGCGCGGGAAGTCCCCGCGGACAAGGAGTCGACACCATGACGTTCCGCCTCAAGCGCCGGGCCGCCCCGCGAGCGTGGACCATTCCACGGAAGGGCACGAAGTGGGTGAAGCGACCGAGTCCGGGACCTCACGCCCAGGATCAGTCGATCCCGCTCCTCCTCGTGCTGCGCGACCTGCGGCATATCGTCCGAAGTGCCCGTGAAGCGAGCCTCCTCGTCCGCTCGGGAACGGTCCGGGTGGATGGGAAGGTTTCCAAGGACCTCGAACGGGGACTCGGTCTGATGGACACGATCTCGTTCGCCGCACCGCTCGATGCCCACTTCCGGGTCGTGAAGGATCGTCGAGGGAAGCTCGTGTTGGTCGCGATCCCCTCCACCGAGGCCGGCATCAAGGTCGCTCGAGTTCGGTTCAAGCACACGGTCGCCACGGGAAAGGTCGAGGTCACGCTGCACGACGGACGCAACCTCCTCCTCCCCGCGACGACCCCGTATCGCGTCGGCGACTCGGTGAAGATCGAGGTGCCGACTCAGAAGGTCGTGGACCATCTGAAACTCGCCCCCGGGGCCCTCGCCTACGTCGCGGGCGGTTCTCACGTGGGACAGCTGGCCCGGGTCGAACGGGTCGAGGTCCGAAACTCCTCCCAGCCGAACCTGGTCCACTTCACCGAGGGATTCTCGACCATCAAGGACTACGTGTTCGTGGTCGGCCAGAAGTCCCCTGAGGTCACCCTCGCCGAGGGAGTCGCTCGATGAGCGCCCCACCCTCCGCGGTGCCGACGCCCGCGCCGGCCCCTCCGACCGGGAACCCGTATCGCAGCGTCCGTGTGATCAAGGTGGTCGTCAACTCCGGGGTCGGGGAGTCGGGCGAGGCCCGCACGAAGGCCGAGAAGGTCCTGCAGATGCTGACCCACCAGAAGCCGATCGCCACCCGCGCCCACTCGACCAACCGGGACTTCGGGATCCGGGAAGGTCAGGAGATCGGGGCGAAGGTTACCCTCCGGGGATCGGCGGCCGTCGAGTTCCTCCAGCGCGCGTTCGAGGCCCGGGACCGTCAGTTGGACGGGGACTCCATCGACCGCAGCGGAAACTTCTCGTTCGGGGTCGCCGACTACACCGACTTCTCCGGCATGAAGTACGACCCGCAGATCGGGATCCACGGGATGGACGTGTCGGTCGAGGTCGGACGGGCGGGATACCGCGTCCGGAATCGTCGGCTCCAGTCCCGACCGCTCCCCCACGGCCTGCGCTCGACCCGCGAGGAGACGCGGGCGTTCCTCACCAGCGCGTTCGGAGTCACGCTGCTCGACTAGGCGGAGGGAGTGACGATGAAACCCAAGAAGTTGTTCGGGCGGAAGGTCGGGTGCCTTCGGTGCGACCGCAAGCGCGGGATCGTGCGCCGGTACGGCCTCCACCTCTGCCGTCAATGTTTTCGTGAGGTCGCGATGGACCTCGGGTTCAGAAAATACCAGTAGGACGGTTCTTCCATGCAGCACGATCTCCTGAACGACGCCCTCGTGACGCTCCGTCACGCCGACCTGGACGGGCAGCCGCACGTCCGGCTCGCCCCGACCTCGAAGCTCATCGCCGAGGTCCTCCGGATCTTCCGCGAGCACCAGTTCATCGACGAGTTCACCTTCGTCTCCAACGGGCGCGGAGGAGAGTACGACGTCAAGCTCTCCCGCCGGATCAACTACTGCGGCGTGATCAAGCCCCGGATCTCGGTCTCGCACGAGCGTCTCGAGCGGTACGAGGCCCGGTTCCTCCCGGCCCAGGACTTCGGCATCCTCGTCCTCTCCACCAACCAGGGCGTGGTCTCCCACCGGGACGCGCGCGAGAAGAAGATAGGGGGTCGGCTCCTCGCCTATGTCTACTGACGCCGACCGAACCCACGCCGTCGTCGAGTTGCCCGCCGGGGTCACGGTCGTGGTCGACGGCCGGTTCCTCAAGGTCAAGGGCCCCCTCGGGTCCGCCCAGCGACCGTTCCCCGCCGACGTACTGGGCGTCGCCGTGAAGGACGGTCAGGTGACCCTCACGCTCCTTCTCGCTCCGGGTCGTCGCGCCTCGCAGGCGTTACTCGGCACGTGGGCGGCGCACACGCGCAACCTCATCGCCGGCCTCACCCGAGGCGTGGAAGCCCGTCTCAAGGTGGTCGCCGCCCACTTCCCGATGAAAGTCTCGGTCCGCGGCGACGAGCTTGTGATCGAGAACTTCCTAGGGGAGAAATTCCCACGCTCGGCGCATCTCGTCCCCGGGACCGTCGCGCAGGTCGATGGGGAGTTCGTCATCCTGAGCGGCACCGACATCGAGCAGGTCGGCCAGAGCGGGGCCAACATCGAGCGGGCGACCCACATCCGGGATTACGACCCGCGGGTGTTCCAGGACGGCATCTACCTGACCGAGCGTTCCCACTTCAAGGAGGTCGGCTGATGGCGGACGACGACGCGTCTCCGAAGAAGGAGGCCGCGGCGCCCCGCCGACGGTCGAGGGCCGCACCCAAGAAGGAGGCGGTCTCGTCGGACACCCCGTCGACCTCGAGCACGACGTCCCGCTCGTCCCGAGACTCTGACTCCGAGACCCCGCCGAAGGGGAAGGCGAAGTCGGAGCCCGAAACGCGAGTCCCGAAGCGAGCCACCCTCCCCCCTGCGACCGCCGTCCACCTGCGTCTCCGCCGAGTGCTCGACCACCGTCGCCCGATCTTCGGTCGCCAGGCGGCCAATCGGTACTGGCGGATCGGCCGGGACCTCGCTTGGCGCCGACCCCGGGGCCTTCAGTCGAAGCAGCGCCGGCACTACGGGTACCGAGCGAAGATCGTCCGGATCGGGTACGGTTCTCCCGCCGATGTGCGTGGTCTCACCCCGAGCGGGTACCGTCCGGTGATCGTCCATCACGTGGACGAGCTGGGAGCGATCGACCCGAAGCTCGAGGCGGCGATCATCGCCCGGACCGTGGGCACCCGCCGACGGTTGGGGCTCGAAGAGGCGGCGCGCAAACTCGGCATCCGGGTGCTCAACCCTATATCCACCCCACCGGAGGAGTGAGCGACCATGCCCGACCTCTCCAACCAGCGGCGATTGGCCGCCGCGCTCCTCAAGTGCGGCGAGGGGCGGGTCTTCCTCGACCCGGCGAGCCAGGAGGACCTGGCCGACGCCGTGACACGCTCGGACATCCGCGGCGCGATCAAGTCGGGCGTCATTCGGCGCAAGGCCATCATCGGGACGTCCCGGGCTCGGGCCCGTCGCCACCACGCCGAAGTGGCGAAGGGCCGGCACCAGGGACCCGGATCCCGCAAGGGGACCCCCTCCTCCCGCCTTCCGCGGAAGAGCCGCTGGATGCGCCGTATCCGTGCCCAGCGCTCGCTCCTGCGAGACCTTCGGACGGAGAAGAAGATCCCGCCCTCGGTGTATCGTGAGTTCTACCGACGCGCGAAAGGCGGCATGTTCCGCAGCCGGGCCCACTTACTCCAAAACTTGCGGCTGGCGGGTCACGTGCCCGAGGTCAAGGCATGAGCTCCGGTCCCCGATTCCGCGTGCACTTCCGGCGCCGACGCGAGGGTCGGACCGATTACCGGGTCCGGCTGAAGCTGCTCAAATCCGGTCGCCCGCGGGCGGTCGTTCGGCTCTCCGAGCGCCGGGTTCGGGTCTCGGTCGTCGAGTTCGACCCGACCGGAGACCGCGTGCTCGCCACGGCGGACTCGGCGGAGCTCGGCGGGATCGAGTTCCCGGCGGGGAGCTTTGCCTCCACGCCGGCGGCCTACCTGACCGCCTACCTCGCCGGGTTGCGCGCGAAGGCGAGCGGGAAGGACGAAGCGGTCCTCGACCTCGGCATCCGCCGACCGACCGCGGGAGGACGCCTTTCGGCCGCCCTCAAAGGGCTCATCGACTCGGGGCTCGAGATCCCGCACGGGGAGGAAGGGTTCCCTTCCGCGGACCGGCTCGAGGGCACCCACCTTCCGAAGCGTCTTCCGCAGCCCCTCGACACCTACCGCCAGAAACTCTCCACGCTCGTACCCCGCACGGAGTCCTCATGAGCGGTGCGGTCGCGGGTCCGTCCCGGGGCGGCGGGAGCTACGGCTCCGGTCCACCCCCTCCCCCACCCTGGGTCCCTCGGACCGAGCTCGGGAAGCGCGTCGCCGCCGACGAGATCCACTCCATGAGCGAAGCCCTCGCCACCGGCCTCCCGTTGCGGGAATCGCAGATCGTCGACAAGCTCCTCCCCGGCCTGCACGACGAGGTGCTCGACGTGAACATGGTCCAGCGGATGACCGACTCTGGGCGGAGGTTCAAATTCGCGGTCACCGTCGTCGTAGGGAACGGCGATGGGTTCGTCGGGCTCGGCCGCGCCAAGGGGCGGGAGGTCGGTCCGACCATCCGCCGCGCGATCGACCGGGCGAAGCTCGAGATCGTCGAAGTGCTCCGGGGCTGTGGCAGTTGGGAGTGCGGATGCGGCCGGTCCCATACCGTCCCCTTCCAAGTTCAGGGGCGAGTCGGTTCGGTGGTCGTCACGTTCCGACCCGCGCCGCGGGGGGTTGGACTGGCGGTGGGCGATGTCGCCAAACCCGTCCTTCGGTTCGCGGGGATCACCGACGCCTGGGGGTACACCGACGGTCACACCAAGACGACGGTGAACTACGCCCAGGCCGCATACGGCGCGCTCGTGGCCTTGTCCGCCCTCAAGGTCCAGGCGGCCGACGCGGAGCGCCTCAAGATCGTTCGGGGTCCCACGGGGAC
>JAKIWQ010000077.1 GCA_022749935.1 Thermoplasmata archaeon
AGCCCCTCGACCCCTACCGCCAGAAACTCTCCACGCTCGTACCCCGCACGGAGTCCTCATGAGCGGTGCGGTCGCGGGTCCGTCCCGGGGCGGCGGGAGCTACGGCTCCGGTCCACCCCCACCCCCACCCAGGGTCCCTCGGACCGAGCTCGGGAAGCGCGTCGCCGCCGACGAGATCCACTCCATGAGCGAAGCCCTCGCCACCGGCCTCCCGTTGCGGGAATCGCAGATCGTGGACAAGCTCCTCCCCGGTCTGCACGACGAGGTGCTCGACGTGAACATGGTCCAACGGATGACCGACTCGGGGCGGAGGTTCAAGTTCGCCGTCACCGTCGTCGTAGGGAACGGCGACGGGTTCGTCGGGCTCGGCCGCGCCAAGGGGCGGGAGGTCGGTCCGACCATCCGCCGCGCGATCGACCGGGCGAAGCTCGAGATCGTCGAAGTGCTCCGGGGCTGTGGCAGTTGGGAGTGCGGATGCGGCCGTTCCCATACCGTCCCCTTCCAGGTTCAGGGGCGGGTCGGTTCGGTGGTCGTCACGTTCCGACCCGCGCCGCGGGGGGTTGGACTGGCGGTGGGCGATGTCGCCAAACCCGTCCTTCGGTTCGCGGGGATCACCGACGCTTGGGGGTACACCGACGGTCACACCAAGACGACGGTGAACTACGCCCAGGCCGCATACGGCGCGCTCGTGGCCTTGTCCGCCCTCAAGGTCCAGGCGGCCGACGCGGAGCGCCTCAAGATCGTTCGGGGTCCCACGGGGACCTCGATCCTCCCCCCGAAAGAGGAAGGAGTTCGACCGATGCGCGGCGGCCGGGGACGCGGACGCGGCCGGGGCGGCCCGGGCCGGGGTGGCCCCGGACGCGGGCCACCGGGTCGCGGACCCCCGGGCCGGGGAGGACCCCCTGGGCGGGGCCCGCCACCGACCGGTCCCGGAGCCCCCCGACGCTCGGCCCCTTCCGGAGGTGCCTAGCGATGGGGTGGATGATCGTCCGGGTCCGAGGATCGATCCACGCTCGGCACGATATCGTGGAGACGCTCCGGGTCCTTCACTTGACCCGCGCCAACCACGCGACGGTCGTGCCGGAACGACCTGAATTCAAGGGCATGATCACCCGCATTCAGGGGTACGTCACCTGGGGCGAGGCCGATGCGAAGACCGTCGGGCTCCTGCTCGAGCATCGCGGCGTGACCGAGACCGGGGCCTCCCTGACTCCGGAGCACGTGAGCGAGGCGGGCGGGGCGAAGGACCTGCCGGAGCTCGCCGCCCGCATCACGAAGGACGGCCTCCAACCCGTGCCCGGGTTGCGGCCCCTGTTCCGGCTGACCCCTCCGAAGGGGGGTTGGCGCTCGACCAAGAAGCCGTTCACCCGCGGCGGCGCGCTCGGCTACCGCGGCAAGGCGATCAACGACCTCGTTCTCCGGATGGTGTGAGCGCGATGCCGAGCCGAACGCGCAAGTTCCGGGGGAGTCGCACCCACGGCCGCGGGATCAAGGCGGGCCGAGGTGCGGGCAAGCAAGGGGGCCGAGGCAACGCCGGCCTGCACAAGTACAAGTTCAAGTCGATGCTCATCTACGCTCCCCTGCACTTCGGCCGTCACGGCTTCCAGCGACCCCCGAAGATCGTCGCGCACCCGATGGCCCTGAACGTCGGAGAGCTGGACGCGTTCGTCCCGTTCCTCCAGGCGGCCGAGGCGGTGGTGCGCGTCGGGGAGGAATGGGTCGCCGACCTCTCCAAGGCGGGCGTGGACCGTCTGTTGGGGGGAGGCACGCCGGTCGGGAAATGGCGCGTGTACGTCGCGCATGCGTCCAAACATGCCGGCGAAAAGGTCACCCTGCTGAAGGAGCCCCCGGCCGCCCCGAAGGGAGCGGCGTAGGTCCAGCGCCCCTCGGCCGGGTGTTCGCTCCCGTAGACTATATTAATCGGGCACCGGGTGCAACAGGGCCACATGGCGGACGATGAGACTCCCCGGGACCCGCGGTGGGCCATCCCGCTCGCAGTCCTCGGCGCCATCCTCCTGTCCATCGTCTGGTTCTGGGTCCAGCCGACGCTGATCGCCTTCGGGATCATCAGCGCGGTCATTTTCATCATCCTCGGGGTCTTCTATCTCGGGCTCTCCTACACGGGGTCGGGCTCGAAGCTCTACGGCCTGAAACCGCTCACGACCCGGATGCCGGCGGTCGCCCAGCCGAAGGGCCACGTCCACTTCCGGACGAAGCTCTTCTGGACCATCGCAGTCCTCCTGATGTACTTCCTGCTCACGAACATCTTCCTCTTCGGAGTGGATCAGGCCACCGTCATCGACCTGTTCGCGAGCTACCGCGCGATCCTCGCAGGCGCGCAAGGCACGCTCATGCACCTCGGCATCGGCCCGATCGTCACCGGGTCGATCATCATGCAGCTCTTCACGGGGGCGAAGATCATCAACCTCGACCTCACGGACGACGAGGACAAGGGAACCTACCAGGGGACCCAGAAGGTCCTCGTCATCGCGATGATCCTGGTCGAGGCGGTCCCGCAGGTCTATGGGTACCTGACCCCTTCGGGCTCGCTGGTCACGAGCCTCGGCCAGGCCTCGCCCGGGAACGGGCTCCTCCTCGCGAATACTATCATCATCGCCCAACTGGTGTTCGGCAGCTACCTCGTCTTTCTCATGGACGAGGTCGTCTCGAAGTGGGGGATCGGGAGCGGGATCTCGCTCTTCATCGCCGCCGGGGTGTCGCAGCAGATCGTCCAAGGGACCCTCAATTGGGTCCCCCAGAATCCTTCCTCGCCCATCTCCGCCGCGAACCCGCCGAGCGGTACCTTGCCCAAAACGTTCTGGTTCTTCACCCACTACAGCGCGAGCCAGATGGCCAGTGGCGGCTGGGAGCAGGTCCTCTTACGTCAACCGAATCCGGTCGTCGCCCTCATCGGAACCGCCGCGATCTTCTTCCTGGTCGCGTGGACCGAGTCGACCCGGATCGAACTCCCCCTCTCCCACGCCGAGGCGCGGGGGGCGCGGGGCCGCTATCCGCTGCGTCTGATCTACGCGTCGAACATCCCCGTCATCCTGATGAGCGCCCTACTCGCCAACGTCTCGCTCTTCTCGATCCTCCTCTGGTCCAACACGACCCTTTCCCGATTCCCCGTCTTCGGCCATCAATGGTGGGTGGGGTCGTATCCAACGGCCACGCAAGCGGCCGCCCAGGGCATCAGTCAAACGCAACCCCTGACGGGCGGGGCGTACTATCTGTCCACGGTCAATGGCCTGGAGGCATGGCTGTTACCGATCCTCAACTTCCAGACGTACGGAAACTTCCTGTACGGCCACATGTGGTGGCAAGGGCTCCTGCACGTCGCGATCTACTTCTCGGCGATGGTGTTCGGGTCGATCCTCTTCGCCAAGTTCTGGATCCAGACGACCAACATGGGTCCGGAGGCGGTCGCCCGCCAGATCGAGGCCTCCGGGATGCAGATCCCCGGATTCCGTCGGGAACCCCGGGTCCTCCGGCGGGTGCTGGAACGGTACATCCCGGTGATCACCGTCATCTCCGGGGCCGCGGTCGGGGCGCTCGCGGCCGGCGCGGACCTGATCGGGACGCTCGGGAACGCGAGCGGTACCGGCGTGCTGCTCATGGTCGGGATCATCATCAATCTCTACGAGGCGATGGGCCGCGAACAGCTGATGGAAATGAACCCGTTGCTGCGGCGCTTCCTCGGAGGCGAGTCGTAGGATGCTGAGCGACGACGCTCCGCTCACGTCCACGACGGAGGTCGCGCTCCCCGAGGAGGACGACGAGGCGCCGGCAGGGACGACCGGTTCGACGACCGCGGACGGTTCGGAGGAGTCGGCCCCGCTGGCCGAGACACCCGCCCGGCCTCCCGCCCCCCGTCCCACGTTCAAGGTCTCGACCTTCCTCATCGTGTTCCTCGGGCTCCTCGGGATCTTGATGCTGTTCGAGACGAACACCCGGAACGCGCTCGCCGGGGGCCTCGGGACCGGCCCGGGCAGCTCCGGACCGCTCTACTATCTCATCGGGTTCAACTCCCAATACCTTCTCGCGACCATGGCGCTCGCCGGCGCCCTCGAGATGGCCATCACGTCCCTCGCGTACAACTACACGACCGACTGGACCAAGGCGGCCCGGGTCCAGAAGTGGAGCGCCGCCTTCCGAAAGGTCCAGATGGAGGCGGTCCGGTCCGGCAAGAAGGACCGGATCGCGGCGCTCAAGCCGTTCCAGGAGAAGATCACGCGGCTCTCGAGCGAGGTCACGATCGCCCAGTTCAAGGGGATGGCCATCACCTACTTCCTTCTCATCCTGATCTACACATGGGTCGGCCTCGTCATCTTCCACGCTACGGCCGCCCAGCAGACGGTCAGCCTCGGCGGGACCCAGGTGAACCTCTACACCTACCACATCGCGGGCTACTTCCCCCTCTGGTTCCTCATCTTCAGTCTCTACACCGTCCCGGCCTCGATGGTGTTTCGCCGGGTGCTGAAGCATTGGTGG
>JAKIWQ010000078.1 GCA_022749935.1 Thermoplasmata archaeon
AACCAGGTCCAGCATGCGGGGACGTACGCGATCGACATCGAGAACTGCACGCAGGTGCGCCTCTCCGGGGACAACGCGTCCGGCTTCCATTACACCGGGTTGCGGGTCGTGTCGAGCACGGGCGTCACGTCCACAGGGGACGTGTTCGACTACGGGACCTATGCGCTCTCGAACGGGACGCTCCTCCGGTCCAGCTCGGCCGTGACCATCAATTCCGATTCCGACCAGCACGACAGTGTGGGGATCCTCGACCTCGGGTCGAGTAGCGTGAGAGTCGAAAGCACGAACCTATCCTTCGATACGAACGGGGGCGTCTTCGAAGGCGATGCGAATATCGTGGTCACCGCGGGGACGGCTTTCGCGGATACGAACGGACTGGTGTTCAGCGACACGCTCAACGGGTATGCCTACACGAACAACATCACGGGTGCGGCGAACGGTATCGTGGCGGAGCAGTCGCCGGGTATCGACCTCGAGACCAACGCCTTCTTCAACGACGGGAACGGGATTGTCATCCTCACGTGCCAGGGGCCCTACGTGGTCGACAACTCGATCACCGACTCGGTCGATGGGCTGGTCCTCGAAGTGTCCGGGGAAGCAATCGTCCGCTCGAACAGCATTCACCACCCCACGGGAGCGGGACTCGTGACCCAGCAGTTGTCCCAGTCCTTCGTCTACCAGAACAATATCTCGAACGCCGCCACCGGGTTCGTGCTCATCCAGGATGTCGGGATGCAGCTCTACCTCAACTCGTTCTTCGCGGACACCACCGCGTTCGTGGTGAGTCAAGGGTCGGGCAACACGGTCTACTGGAACGCCTTCATCGCCGACGGCCCGATGTCCTACGACCCGAGCAGCCCCTCGAATTCGACGCTGTTTGACTCGGGATACCCGGCCGGCGGGAACTACTGGAGCAACTGGACCACTCCCGATGCTGCCCACGGTCCCGGTCAAAACCTGGCCGGAAGCGACGGGATCGTCGACCACCCCCTCAACATCACGGCCACGGGGACGGTCGCGGACCACTACCCGCTCACGCACATCCTGACGCAAGCGGGACGGACGTTCCAGTTCCACGCTACCGGGCTGACGGGCGGTCCCCTCTGGGGTATCCACCTCCTCGGTGGACTCTATCCGTACTCCGTGAACACCAGCGGCTCCTCCATCACCTACCAGAGCGGGTATGCCGCCAACTCGAGCTACAGCTACACCGTGTACGCCCCATCGGGGTGGATCGCCACCCCCTCCTCAGGAGCATTCCTATTCGACGGGACGGCGCAGAACATCACGATCGCGTTCTCGCCCGTGACGTACGGCGTCACGTTCTCGGAATCCGGGCTGCCCACCGGAACCTCGTGGAACGTCACCGTGGGCGGCGTGTCGCATGGGGGGTCGGCGTCGAGCTGGGTCGTGCCCCTGGCCAACGGGACCTACAACTTCACGGTCGGATCGTCCGCCGGGTACACTGTCACCCCGCGGATGGGGACGTTCACGGTGGCCTCCGCGGGAACGACCGTATCGGTCACATTCACCCCGGTCGTCTACGCCGTGACCTTCACGGAAAGCGGCCTTCCGACCGGGACGAGTTGGAGCGTCGTAGCAGGGGGCGCGACGAAGACCGCGTCGTCCCCCTCCATTTCGTTCAGTCTCGCGAACGGTAGCTATCCGTTCAGCGTTACCAACGTGACGGGATACACGACCACTCCGGGTTCCGGCGTTAGCTTGGTTTCGGGCGGCAGCGCCAACTGGAATGTGGTGTTCTTGGCCCACTCGAGCCCGTCGACCTCGGGCTCGTCCACGTCGTCGTTCACTTCGCAACCGTTGTTCTGGGCGCTTCTCGCGGCGGTCATCGTCCTGGCCCTCTTGGTGGCCCTTCTGGCCTTGATGGGTCGGCGAAAGAAGCCCTCCGAGGTTCCGCCCGCCGCGAGTTGGAGTCCCCCAGGAGCGGCCGGCACCGCGGGGACGGCGGCTCCGGCGACGCCGGCACCAGGATCGGGCGGATCCGAGCCCGCGTGGAAGGAAACCTAGGGTCCCCCTCGGAGCCTTTCGCGGCCCGGCGAGTCCGCGCCTCCTGGGCCGGACCGACCCTGCCAGGTCGAGCGTCGCCCCCCCTCGGTGGCCCGAGCTCGCGGTCGACTTGCGGAGGGATTTCCGATGCCCGAGAGACGTTATGTCCGACCGTGGCCGACGGGGATTCCAGAGGCAGGACTCCGAGCACCGCTTCGTCCATCAATGAGTGATCCTGACGGGTCTTGCGGCCGAACCGCGCGACCTCGGCAGCTCCGTGGTCGTCGCTCCATCGGAGTGGCGGCGCTCCTCTGCGCCTTCCTGACTCTCGGTCTCACCGGAGCGGTATCGTTCCAAGTGACCCGCTCCGGAGAGACCCTGGCGGGCGAGCAGGCACCGACCCAGTTCCTCACCCATTGGCAGCAGGTCGGATCCCTCTCGGGGGTGATCCCGAATCGGGTTCCCCCCCCGTGGAGCGGGGTCGTGGGATTCCCCTCCCGCCTGCCCCGGGCCTCCGCCACCGAACGGATCAACGGCGTCACTCCAGGGCATATCGCGCTCCTCTGGGTCTTCAACGAGACGCCCGGCATCGCAGCGTCCCTCGAGATCGAGGTGACGTTCCACGTTCACTACCTGGTGGGCGTCGTCGCCAACACGGCCACGATCACCGTGTATCTCGAAACCCAGCGTCGTGGGCTCTTCCTTCCGCTCACCTTCACCGCCTACTGGGACACGGGCCAGGCCGCCGGGGTCACCTTCGTCAGTCAGCTCGAAGTGGCTCAAGCCTGCGCCGCGATCGGAGTCTGCCCGTGACCACGTCGGCTCGAGCACCGTCGGGCGATTCCCCGGGGTTCTGCGGAGCGGCGGTCGCTCTGGCCCTCCTGCTGATCGTGACGTCCACGCTCGTCGGGTGGAGCACGGCGGCCCCGTCGGCGGTGCTCCAGGGTCCGCCCGAGCAGGGAGAGGGCGCCGACGTCGGCGAATCCACCCCCGGCTACTGGCTCTGGCAGGCGACCCAAGTATGGCACGTTCCCAACCCGGTGCCCCCCCTTCTCTCTTCCAACCCCCTTCTCCCGACCGTCCTTCCGGGCACCGCGGCCAGCGATACCCTCAACCCGGCCACGGCGGGGAACAGCTCGGTCCGATGGACCTTCAGCGAAACGACGACCGTATCCCCCTCGAAAGAGCTCGAACTCCGATTCACCGACGGCCTCGCCCGTCCGGCGACGCTCGTCACCGTCTATCTCGAAACCCAGCTCTTCCCACCGCTCGCTCCCCTGGCCTACACCCTGTACTGGGATGCCGGCCCGTTCGGACCCACCGGGATTACCGTGGAGACGATGCAGGTGGATGTCCTGGTCTGCACGTCGATCGGCGTGTGTCCTTGACCCGCCGACCCGTCCCTGGGCCGTGGACCGCCGGCGCCGCGAACGGCCCGGAACCGGCTTCCTGCCCGGGCGTACGTTCTTCTACGTGAACCGGCGGACGGGACCCTGAGGTGGTCAGGATGGCAACCAGCCTGGGCACTACGAGAACCGGGAAAATACAACGAGTGAAACGACGGCACATACTGGGCGGGACGATCGTCGCGATGCTCATCATCGCCGGAAGCTGGGTGATGGCCGCGTCGTTCGCGATCCAGAACGGAACCACAGAGACCGGCAGCGGAGCCTACCACGGAACGGCGGCGATCGCCTACTGGACGGAAACCGCCGTCGGCGTCGGCACGCAACCCGGGGTCCTCCCCGCGGTCCTCTCGGGAACGGCGGGAACTCCCACCGTCCTCGCGGGTGCGGCGACCAACTACGCGGTCAATGCCCCGACGCTAAACGATATCGCTCACTTCTGGAAGTTCTCCGAAGCCACGACCGCCCCGATCAACACGGAGGTCGAGCTCCAGCTGACCATCTCGACGGGAGCGGTCCCGGTGATCACCGCGGTGATCGTCTACGTGGAGACGCAGGCCGTAGCGCCCGGCTCGGCGATCACGTTCACCCTCTACTACGATCTCGGCTCTCCCTCGAGCGGGACGATCACGCTCAACGCCGTGACCCAGATCAGCCAGCAGTGCGCCGCGGTGGGCACCTGTCCCTAGGTCCGATCTCCGCACCCCGCCGGGTCCAACCC
>JAKIWQ010000079.1 GCA_022749935.1 Thermoplasmata archaeon
GCATGGCGCTCACGATGCCCGTGCTCGTCACGAAGATTGCGAGGCCCAGCATGCCCGCGACCCCGACGATCGGAGCACTGAACGATAAATTGTAGAACATGTGGCCGGTCGCCGCGGAGATGGCGTACATTTTCCCGTCGTCGGAGCCGATCAGGAGCTCGAGGGCCCCGTCAACCGTGTCCTTGGATTCGAGGACGCCGGTGTCGGTCACCGCACCCCCGGTCGTGAACGACCACACCTTCGTCCCGGTTCCGAGGTTGAGCGCGTACACCTTTCCATCGGCGGAGCCGACGTAGACGATCCCCCCGGATACGACCGCCGCCGCGGTCACGGCCCCGCCAGTTAGGTAACTCCAGGATGGATGGCCGTTGGTCGAGTTCAGGGCCAGCACCGCGCCGTTCGCTTCTCCCACGACCAGCTGAGCCGCGGTCGAGTCGAGGGCTGGCGCTCCGGAGATCCCGCTCGTCTCGGAAACATTCCAGGTCGGCGACCCATTCGATTCCGAGAGGGCCTCGACCAACCCGCTGCTCGAGGCGATGAAGACCTCGCCGTCGGCGTAAACGGGGGCGGTGAGATTTCCCCCCAGCGACCGGTTCCAAACGGCGAGGCCGGTAGAGGTGGAGATGGCAGTCAAGGTACCGTCACCCGCCGCGGCGAAGACCAGGCCGGCGCTCGGGTCGACCGCCAACGACCCGTTGATCCCCGCGCCCGACGGGAGGGTCCAGGTCCATAGGAGGCCCCCGTTGGAAGTGTCGACCGCGTAGACCCGGCCGCCGCTGTCCCCGACGTACACGACGCCGTCGGCCACGACCGGGGAGGCATACACAGGTGCGCCGGCGATGAAGTTCCAGCTCAGCCGCACCCATTGGTTGGCTCCGGGGAAGATCAGGGTATTCAAAGTGGGATCGTTCGGTTCGTATCCCTCGTGGCCGGGGTCATACCCGACCTGATCCCAGTTGTTCCCTATCGTCAGCGCCGTGGTGGCCGACTTATGAGAGGTCCGCCCGGACGCATTGAGGCTGGTCTGTCCAAAGAGCGTCTTCGGGGGGATCTTTACGCGGACGGCAGGGATCGAACCGTTGTGTCCCGCGATCACCGTGGCCAGCGTCTTCCCGAGCAGACTGATCACTACTTTCTCCGACTGCGTGAAGCCGCCGCCATTCACGGTTACATTCCCCCCGGGTGGGACGAACTGGGGGGTTGTCCGGAGGTGGGGTCCCGACGTACTGTAGTTCACGGCGAAACCGACGTGGCCCCCGAGGATGTCGGATTGGCCCGACACGGAGGCGGCCCAGGCGGTCACTTGAACGGTATCTCCGGCGCGAAGCTCGGGGTAGGCGAAGGTCCATGCCGTCGAGAGACCGCCTGGCGACACCAGGTGGGCGGGGTTGTTGACTGGGCCGAGCGACCAGGTGCTCGACGCCGCATCCCACCAACGGCCGGCCGGCCCGTCGGATTGGATCGCCACGGACACCCTCGCCACCCCGAGTGGGTCCGTAGCGTTCCCGTAGACCGTCAGATTTCCGTTCGGGTTGGCCACGGTGGACGCCGGAAGCGGGGAGGAGATGGTCGTGGTAGGTAGGGCAGCGTCGTTCCCTCCCCCAACGGCAAAATCGTAGAGGAACTGGTCGGTCGAGGCGATGAGGATGTTCCCGCCGGACTCGGCGGGGGACGCGGTGATGTACCCGCCGGTATGGTACGTGTAGAGTGGGCCCCCGCCCACTACGGCCAGCACGTCGACCGAGCCGGAGATGTCACCGACAACGATGATGCCGTGCCCGTGCCCCCCCGCGATCGCCGGCGACGATATGGCTTCCGTCGCCGAGGGGTCCGTGTACAGCCAGAAGAGTTGTCCGGTCGATGCGTTGAGGTTGATGAGGCCGTGGGGGGTTCCGAACACCAGGTTGTTTCCATCGAGCGCCGCGGTCGAGGTCCCGCCGTCCGTGCCGTTCGCGACGCCGACGAGCTGGTAGTAGTTCGTGGACCAGAGGGCCGACCCCGTGTTCAGGTCGAGGGCATACATGAACCCGTACTTGCTCGGAACGTAGGCGACCCCATCGGCAAACCCGTTCTTGCCGGGAGGTGAGATTACGGCCCCAGCCCCGATATCGTACACGCCGGGGGGCGGGTTGAACGACTGGAATCGCCACACCAGCTTTCCGGTTAGCGCATTGAGGGCGTAGACCGCGGAGTCCGTGTCGGCCGTCCCGAAAATGATGATCGGAGTCCCATTACCGTTCACGGCGTAGGAGACCGCGTCCCAGCTACCGGCGGGGTAGGGGAAGTTCTTGAATTCCCACTCGATGCTGCAGTTGGCCGCGTTCACGGCGAGCATCGGGCCACCGTGGGAGCCGCCGGTCGACCCGAGGTAGACCGTCGGGATCCCCCCTTTCGGGGTCACCACGGTCGGGGTCCCCTCGAGGAGTCCCGGAGCGACCACGGAACATTGGATCGCGCCGGTGGAAGAATTCAAGCGGAAAATCGACGGGTTCTCGAAGGTGCCCACCCAAACCGAACCGTTACTGACCGCGGGCGTGGAACGGATGGCCGAACCGAGCCAGGTCGCCCACACCGTCTGGCCGTTTGCGAGGTTCAAGGCCATCACGTCGCCGGACTCCGTCCCGATGTAGGCGAGGGTTTCGTGCAGCGTCGAGTCGTAGGCCACGACCGGCGAGTCGAGCGCCGGGCTCTCTAGGTCGGCTGCCCAGACCACCCCGAGTTTCGACGCGTTGACCGAGGAGAGGTAGCTGTGAGAAGCATACCCTGTGAGGAGAGGGGTCTGGTGGAGTTCGGGCCAGTCATTGGCCGAACTCTGCGGGGGGAGGAAGGCGTGGGGTCTGCCGGGGCCGGATCCGGCCGTCAGGTCGGGGGCCCCGGTTCGGGAGTCGCCGTGGCCGGAGATTCCGATCACGACCCCGGTCGGTAGGGCAACAAGGATGGCCACGGCGACCACCCAACCTTCCGCATGGGCGGTCGGGCGCCGGGCGTAAGGGGATGGTCGCATCGGGGGCCGACCTCTCGATTAGGTTATCAGGCCTTCCCTCGCGCACTTGAGGGAACAAAGTGAGATTTGGTCCGGCTCCCGCCGGGCGCATCAGAGCCGCTCTTGGACGGGGAATCCCCGGAGGGACCGGGGACCCCTCCGCTACTCCCCTCTCGGGAAACAGTGCCTCCGTCCCCTCGACAGTTCCTTTGAACGGTCTCCGTATCGCGATACGCAGATTTATAATGGGGTCCCACCCGTTAAAACGGGCAATGAACGCCCGCCGCTTGACCGCTGCCGTTGCCGTTGTGCTGTTCGTCCTGAGCTTTGTCGGAGCGGCCGCGGCCGCGCCGGTCGTCGGCCCTTCCCACGGGTCGTCCAGCGCTAGGGGTGTCGCCTCGGCCGGCCCGATCGCGGTCCCCTCGGGCCACGACCCTCGGGGATTCGCCTCCCTGCTTGCGCCATTCCCGGAGATTCCCGCCCTCCCGGGTCATCTGGGAATCCACCCGCACGTCGGGATTCTCGTGACCATCTACCCTGACGGGACCGTAAGCAGTCCGTCCCTCGTGGCCACTTCGGGGTACAACTACACCCTCACCGGCCCGCTGATCGGGGCGATTCTGGACGAGCGGAACAACAGCGTGTTGCTCAGTGGGGGGTACTCGCTGACCGAGGGGGTCGGAATGACCTTCGCCGTCCAGGTCAACGACGCGACGAACGTGACCGTCGACGGGATGACGATCTTGTCGCCAACGGTCGGCATCGATGTCGAGAACTCAAGCCTCGTGAACCTCAACGTAAACTACGTGGAATCGGCCAGCAGCGCCGGCATCATCGTTCAAGAGAGCTCCGGGGTCAGTCTGTCCGACAATGACGCCTCGCATTCGAACTTTGGAATCGAAGTGGTGCTCTCCAGCAATGTCGCCCTATTTGGCGACAACGTGACCACCACTGGCAGCGCGATCGTTGGCGAGGTGGTTTCGGGGTTCACTCTTGAGTACGAGAACACGGCGTTCTCAGGGACGGGGCTGCAGGCCATCGACGTCACGTCCCTTGGGGTCTATCAGTCGAACTTCA
>JAKIWQ010000008.1 GCA_022749935.1 Thermoplasmata archaeon
CGCACTCGCGGTCCCGGAGCTCCGGGCTCCGAGTTTGGGGGGTTCGACGAGAATTGCCCCCCTTTGGGATCGGTCTCGCGCGAGGGAGGGGGCCCGCAACGAGCTCACGCGGCGGGGAGCCCGATCCAGAACGACCAGCCCCGACCCGTCCTGGACGGCAGTGGGATCCGGCAAGGAAGTCACCAACCACGGTCGCACGCGGAGGTGCAAGGTTCACTTTGACAGGTACTTTCTGAGGGGGGTCCAATAGGAAGTCTTCCAGCCCGTCCTCAAGTGACCCACGTGCTCTGCGGGCACCTTCGAATGAGTGAATGTCACCTTGGTCCCACGGGGACTCGGCGCAAGAGCAAACCGAACTACGGACGCATGGCCCTTCGGCCAGGTCTCGTCGCTGGGCACCCAGGTCTGGACGATCGTCTTCCCGGGGACCAGCTTGAGGTTCGTACCGTGAATGTAGCCACCCCACGCCATGAACTTCCCTCCGACCTTGCCGCTGATCCGGGCGTCCGCTCCGGTGAATGCCTTGTGCCCGCGAGTGGTCATCAACGCGTCGTAGACCCTACGAGGAGTTCCCGGGAGAACCACTTTCTGCCGAATGGTACCTAGATTCATCGCTTCCCTGCCGATCGACCGCAATGCAGGCATCCGGTTAAGGACTCGGATTTGGCCCACGCCCGGATCCGGCCCCGGGACCGACTCCAATCCTTTGTGCGTCCGGTCAAAATGCCGCCAGTGGGTTGAATGAGGGTTGCGCCCTATCTCACTCGACCGGAGACAGGCACGGAGTCCGACCGTGAGGGACCCCGGTTATCGTGAGGAACGGGTGGCGGCCGCGGGGGGGTGCTTGAGGTGGCGCGTAGCCTCACGCCGACTCAGACCACTCAGTCGCTTCTCGTTCCTGGCCACGTATCGAGCCACCTCATCGGGGTGAAGGCGTGCGTGCTGCCGAAGGGCCCACCCGATGGCTTTACGCAAGAAAAATTCACGGGACTCGATGGAAGGTTCGATGCAATCGTAGAGAAGGGCCTGGTCGGTCGCGACCCCCGAACCTACCTGACAGATAATCGAAGTTCTGCGTTTCCACATGTCTTCGGACCGACTCCAAGACCGCATGGTCCGTGCCATGCGGGTCCTGTCACTCCGGAGAATCGGACCGACCCGGTGGATGGCGACCGAATCCACATAGTCCCACCAGGCGCCCGTCACGATTATCTCTTCATACATGGGGAGAACCGCGGGGGTTTGGTAGGCTCGGGCCGCCCGAATCCCCGAGAGCGCGATAGCTGCATAACGCTCCTCCCGGAACCGTGCGTGCCTCCACAAAAATAGGGTGGTACGTTGCCACGAGGCGGCGTTGGAAAACGCCAACTCAGCGAATCGATGGCGGCAAATCGCCTCCAGTCCCGGGGCGTTGACTCCGTGGTACGGCAGGGCCGAGCGCATGTACTGTTGCATAGGTCCGGCCCGGCGTGCGTCGGCCGATGCATGCAGATCCTTACGGACCGCGGCAAGGAGCGACGAAGGGCTCGGAGGACGAAGGACCTTAGGGCCTGGAGTCCGTTTCTCTTTCGTCACTTCGCCTCCTCACCTGTGCGCATTCAATCACTGCTCCCAGGTAGGCTGAGGATCCTCCTAACCAATCCCCTCGCGCCCCTTCGACTGACCCAGGGCGGACCCGCGATGGGCTCGACCGTGGGGCGGACCGGACCAGGGGGCTCGGGCGAGGCCGACTCCGGACGCCCCACGGTACTCCCACACGTCGTTCCCATCGGCATTCAAACCACCTGGCGGGAACCTTTAGCGGTAGGGCTGACGCAAATCTCGCTCGGTCCAGACCATCTCCTTCTCCCGTTGAAAGCCCAACCGCCCATTGATGGACCAGATCCGTGTGTTGAGTGAATCGTTCATGGTCCGGATGTAACGGAATCCGCGCTCGCGGGCAAACGCGATCGTGCGAAGCTTGAGCTGAGTGGCAATCCCCCTGCCACGGTACTCGCGTAAGGTCGCAGTGAACACTTGGTGAACGGTCGTCGGATCTCCCTCCACCAACTCGAGATTGCTCATTCCCACGAAACGGGATCCTTCTCGCGCAAGGAAAAATCCCTCGGGAAGAAGGCCCGGGCACTTCAGGTTGAATTTGACGAACTGTTCGAACGAGGGGGGAACATATTCTCCCATTCGGGGCACATCGCCCAGTGCGGCGCAAGCGAACTCATACAACCGTTGGGCCAGGGTGGGGTCGTTGGAATCCTCCTCGGCGAGCGAGGTGATCTCGACCCCAGCCCGTCGGAGGGCATCCTCCGTGTCAGGCGATAGTGGGCTAACGGGCACCGTGCCGAGTTCGAGACGGGAAAACCACTGGCGGCGTAGCTCTCTGAATCCCTGCCGTTGAAGGAAACGGCAGGCGCGATCGTCCCTCGCCGGAGCGGACGCCCATAATCGTGCGGCCCCGAGCCTGGTCGCCTCCTCCGTTAGACGTTCAGCTAGGGACTGCCCGATACCTCTCCCCTGATGATCCGGATCCACGCTCCCTCCCACCCAGAGGCTCGTTGGGTCCTGACTGTCGGGGGAGTTCTGCAACCCGCCAACCCCGACGAGACGAGACGAACTCACCTCGTCCACTGCGAACTTTCGGAGATGAAACGGTGGCGCCTGCCAAGCCGCGTCCTCCCGCCGAATCTGTTCCGCAGTCCGCGGATGCTCCGGATCGAGCCGATTGTGGAGGGCAGCATGTGCCTCTGAGTCCACGTCCTTGAACGGACGGATACTGTAACGCCGGTCGATCATGGGCAACCCTGCTGTGGGACTCCGCACCGGTCAATAATCATTCTCAATCGCTCGTACACACCGTTGTGCGTTCCGACCAGGAGACGCGTTCAAGTCGACCCTAGTGGGGGACGGTTCCATTGACGGACATTTAGACTTTAGAAAGTGTGGGGGCACCCGAGCGGGGAACTACTGCACTTCGTTCGACAATAGTTACCCGTCGGCACTTCGTGGCCGGGCAAGTGTCGAGCCCGGAGTCGCGAACCTGGCTCGATCGACCCGTCGGCCATCGAACGTCATGGAGGTGACGATGAACGTTGTGGGTTCCGGCCAGGAGACCCCGGGTTCCTTCTTGGTGATAGAATGTGTATTCCCGCCAGAAGCTGGACCGGCCTTCCTCCACACCCACCCCGCCCACTACGGAGGGGGGGTGTAACCATCGTTGCACTGAGTTCCCGAGCTGCGCGGCGGGGGTCGGTTCAAATCTGTCCGGGTCGAAGGAACCTGGCGAGTCGGTCCGCCTGGTGCTTTGTCAACTTGAACCGTTGGTCTCCGAGTCCAGGTCCAATCTGGATCCAGTCGGGACCAATCCGTCGGACGGATCGCCACTTTACGGTGTATTGATGGAGGACGAATCCCATGCGAAGCCTGAGACCGACCGGAGAGATGCCGAGGCTGGCGACCACTGGAAACCACCTCGGAAAGAGGTAGAGGCAGCTGAGCTCGGGCCCCAAGATCCCGAGTAGGAGCAGGTTCGCCTGCCACACCGGAATGAGGGTTTGTCTAAGGACCCCGACCGATCCAAGGAGCGTCAGGACGACCAGACCAGTGACTACGGAGCCAACGCCTAGGATCCCTCCCATGAGGAATGCGAACTGAGAGGAACGAAGGGCATCACCCTCCACCCACTCCCAGGGTGGGTCAGCGACCATCGACGATACTCCGACCTGCAACACGACACCGGGCATTGAGCTCTTCGCGCGACCGGCGGGGAGTGTTGCCCTAGAATCTGGGCTCCGGTTTCGACGAACACGACCGGGAGGGGGGCCCCTCCGGCCTTCAAACGTCAAGGGCGGACGGCGGGGTAAGGAGAGAGTCGGACCCACCTAGCTAGAATCCATATGATGTGCGGACGGTTCTTCGGCCGACGGCACGTCACGGAGCGAAACCATGATCCAGTACGGACGAGCCAACGGGTGGAGAGTGTGAGGAACGCAGCCAAGGCGTTGATCATCACCTTCGTGGTCCTAGTGGCTGGAGTCGCCTCCTACCTCGTTCTTATCCCAGCTCCGTCGAACTCTCCCTCTAAGAACCTTTCAGCGGGCAGTTGCGGGTCGCCCTCATCCTCCCGTTCGATGGCGACAAACCCCGCAGCGGGAAACTGGACGACCTACCACGGCGATGCGACCCGATCTGGCGACGAGCCGATGTCCGGCATCACCGCAGCTCATACTGCCTGGGCCGCCCCCTCCATCCTCGACGGGCAAGTCTATGCCGAACCCCTCGTGTGCGGTAATTCAGTATTCGTCGCGACCGAGAATGACTCCGTCTACGCCGTGAACGCGACCACCGGCAACGTCCTTTGGCGGACCCATCTGGGCACGCCGATACCGGGGTCGATCCTGCCGTGCGGAAACATCGATCCCAGCGGAATCACTGGCACCCCTGTGATCGACAGAACGTCGAGCACGATCTATGTGGTCGCGTTCCTTGGGACGACGGAGCACGTCCTCTTCGGCCTGAACCTTTCCGATGGCACCATACGGTCCCGCGTCGTGGTCGATCCTATCGGGGCGAACCCGGTCGTCGAGCAGGAACGGGGCGCCCTCGCGCTCGCCAACGGTGTGGTCTACATTCCCTTCGGGGGGTTGGACGGAGATTGCGGCCAGTACCACGGTTGGGTGGTCGGAGTGAGGACCGACGGGACCGGAGGGCTGCTCAGCTACCAAGTGCCCACGGGACGGGAAGGGGGGATCTGGAGCCCTGCTGGGATAGCCGTGGGAGCCAACGGCGATCTCTATGTCGCGACGGGGAACAGCGCGGCGACGACGACGTTCGATTATGGGGACGCAGTCATCCAACTTTCTCCCGCGCTTCAGGTCCTCAGTTATTTCGCTCCCACGAACTGGGCCCAACTGAACTCGGGGGACGTAGACTTGGGGTCGGTGGCACCCACCCTCCTGCCGAATGGAGACCTGTTCCAGATTGGTAAGGAAGGTGTCGGATACGTACTTTCTGGATCTAACCTCGGCGGAATCGGGGGGCAGATCTACTCCAGCAACGTTTGCTCGGGGGCCTTCGCCGGGACGGCCCACGTCGCGGACTCAGTACTTACGGCGTGTGTGGACGGGATCTTCAAGGTGGTCGTGGGAACTTCCTCGTTTTCGGTCGCGTGGAGCTCCTCGAGCTTCGACGCCGGAGCTCCGATCGTAACTGGGGACGTCGTCTGGGGGATCGATACCTCCAGCGCGACCCTGCTGGGGCTCAACTTCTCCACCGGCCTGCAAATGTTCTCGTTCCCGCTGGGGACGGTCGGACACTTCTGCACTCCTGCCGCGGCCCCTGGAAGAGTGTACGTCGCCGCAGGAGACCAATTGTCTTCCTTCTCACTGTCGTGAAGTCTGATCCACCCTGGCGAGCCCAGGTTGAAACTCATACGGCAACCGCGTAGTGAACGTCGGGAGCTCGGCGAACTCGTGAAAACGTCCGCCAAACCGTTGTCGAGAGCGGTCGACCTACCCTGCCGTCGACCGACCGTACTGTCTCCCACCATCTAGGACGCTTCATACTACGCGAGGGCTATCGGACCGCGGTCGACGTGTACGGTAAGTGGGAGTACGGGACATTTTCGATTGTCGCGTGTGACCCGGACCGGAGATTCTGGGGAGTCGCGGTCACGACCAAGCCGGCGAGTGTCGGCGCGGTCGTCCCCTGGGCGGAATGGCGGGTCGGAGCGATCGCGACCCAGGCGATGTCGAACTACTACTACGGACCCGAAGGGCTCGCCCTCCTCCATCGGGGGGTCAGTGCCGAGGACGTGGTTCGCAGATTGACCCGGGCCGATCGTCAACGGGAACACCGCCAGCTGGGTGTAGTGGACTTGCGGGGTCGGTCGGCGGCCTGGACCGGCTCGAAGTGTCTCGAGCACGCACTGCATCAAGTCGGGGAGGGGTACAGTTGCCAAGGAAACCTGCTCGCCTCCGCGAGCGTGGTCCCTGCCATGGCGAAGGCGTTCGAGTCCGCGCGCGGGACGCTCGGGTCCCGAATGCTTCGAGCACTGAAGGCCGGGGCCCGAGAGGGTGGAGACCGACGGGGGATGGAATCGGCAGCGCTTCTCGTCGTCCATCGTGAGCGATGGTACCCGCCGAGTTGGCCCGACCACTGGACCAACCTTCGCGTGGATCGACATCTTCGGCCCCTCACCGAGCTCGAACGTCTGCTCCGGATCGACGAGGACGAGACGCGCCGGTTCCTCTCCCGGCGGACGGCCAGTCTGCGACGGGCCAAGAAGCGCCGGGGCTAGCCGGCCGGCGTCGCCACGAGGTCCCCCTCGGAGCTCGCGGCCTCCCTCAGTAGTTCCAGGTCTCGGCGAACGTGGAGAAGAAGAGCACCGAACTGTCGGTTGCGTCGTACACCATGCCAAACCGGTCCGAAGCCGCCGGATTGTTCGTCGGGATCAGTTGGATCCACTGTCCGTTGGTGAACTCCCACGTATTGGAGAGGTCCCCGAACGATACGTTGTACCCGCCAAAGAGGAGGACGTACCCGTCGTAGGTGTCGTCCACGAGGCCCCCCGCAAAGACACCGGCAGGGCTCACCGACTCGGAACTCGTGAGGTTCGTCCAGACTCCCGCCGAGTACGCCCAAGTGTCCGGGTAGGTCCCCGAGGCGGGTGCGTCTACATCCCCCGAGAATAGTAGGACATACCCGTCCGCGGAGTCGTACGTCATCTGAGCGTTGAGGCGCCCGATAGGGCCAAAGCTTGTCTGGGCCCAGACACCGGCCGAGTAGGTCCACGCATCGTTGAAGAAGCTGAACCCATCGTACCCTCCAAAGAGGAAGACGTAGCCGTCGGCGTAGTCATACACCATGGAGGCGGCGAAACGCGGTACGGGCCCCCCGGAACTGGATACCAGAGTCCAATTGTCTCCGACGAATGACCATGTATCCCCGAAATTCACGAAACCGTCGACCCCACCGAAGAGCAGGACATACCCGTCGGCTTGATCGAACGCCATGGACGCTGCGGTCCTCCCGGGGGGGGAGCGAGCGGGATGGAGCGGGGTCCAGAGACCATGAGCGAACTTCCACGTGTCGTTCAAGTACTGGCCGTCGTAGCCACCGAACAGCAGCACGTAGCCGTCCGCTTCGTCGAACGCCATAGAAGTGCCGGATCTGGCGAATGGCGACCGAGGAACGGAGTGACTCCAGACCGCCCCGTGAAACGTCCAGGTGTCGTTGATGAACTTGCTGGATAGGGGGATCCCACCGAAGAGAACAATGGAGGTGGTAGAGGTCCCGTCGGCGATCGCGAAGTCGCCACGACTGGAGGGATGAGATGCGGGGCTTTTCTTCGTCCACGCTCCCGATACAAATGTCCACGTATCGGAGACGTAGTTCGTACCAGCGGCCCCGCCGAAGAGCACGACTTCGCTGTCCTTGACACTGTACGCCATCGAAAAGTCAGAACGAGCGGAGGGGGATGGCGAGGGGTTCTGGTGAGTCCAATGACCGGCCGAGAAGTTCCACGTGTCCCCGATCGTGTTGAACGTCGAGTTCAATCCCCCGAAGAGCAGTATGTACCCGTCCTTCTGGTCGTACGACATGCCCGCCAAGTACCTCCCAGGAGGAGCGGGACTGGGGGTGAGCTGCGCCCACTGCCCGGCCTTGAATTCCCAGGTGGCGCCCTTCACAGCAAACCCCGCAGTGAATCCGCCGAAGTACACGACATGGGTATCTTTCGTGTCGTAGTTCATGGTCGCGTATCCCAAAGCCCCAGGGTTCAGAGTGGGGGAGAGCTGGGTCCAGGTACCCCCCGTAAACTTCCAAGTGTCGGACAGGCCGGTCGCTCCGTGGAAGCCACCGTAGAGCAGCACGTAGTTGTCCGCGGCGTCAAACGTCATCGACGCCCCATATCTCGACTTCGGGGAATGGGACGGGAACAGCTGGGTCCAAAGCCCACCGGAGTACTCCCACGTATCCGAAAAGTCACTCGAAACAGAGCTAAGTCCACCGAAGAGCAGGACGTACTGGTCCCGGGTATCGAACGTCATCGCAGGGAGTATGCGGGGTTGGGGTTGTACGGCGTGGGTCCACGTCGGTCCGAGGGTTGGGAGATTCCCGGACGACCCGGTCCCCGAAGGACTTGCGCAGGGTATCCCTGAAATCGCTCCGCTCTTGGCCGAGCAACCGACCGGAACCCCACTCGCCGGGCCCTGGCCGGCCCGGAGGGAGGCCTCGGCCGCCGCCAGTTCCGAGGAACGCAGGTTGGCCCCATTGCCGGCATGGGGGCCCAACGAGACCGGATTCGAGTGGGATCCGACGATCCCTCCGGAGACTCCGGCGGGGACGAAACTGAGAAGTTCGATCACCACGATGGCCATCACCAGCGCAGCGAGCCCCGGGGCTACCGCGGTCCGCGCCCGTTGATGATACGCTCCCAACATTCCTGCTGCCACGGTAACTCCCCCGCCTCGGCGACGCAGGCCCCAGCCCCTAATGAAACCCTACGTATAACCGGGACCGGGGGAGTACGGACGCGTCCTCATCTTCGGCGGCGTATCGAGACAATCTCCTGAACCTCAGAGGGGCAGGGCCCTTGACTGCACGCAGGTTGGGTAGACGACACTAGGAGTGACTCGGGCCCGCCCCCATGCTCGTTCTGGGGGTCGCCGGTCGGTTGGGTGAACCGGCTCGTGCACCCTGCCCCTCGGGTCTCCACCGGATCGAGCCCGACCTCGCTCCCGGTTCAGAGGAGAGTGCTCGGACGCCGATTCTCCCGTCGAACGCATCCGAACTGCCGACGATGTACGAGCGAGTACCGGGACGGAAGTCCCAGTACCCGTGTTCGGGCCGACCCGGAGGGGCCTGCTCCTCGGGTTTGGCCCGCTCCAAACGCTAGTATAAGATACTCGAAGCCGACATTATTTCTCAACCCCGCTGAGGCCCGCGGCCTCGGAACGTGGACCGGTGAACTCGTGACAGCAACCACTAGAGCGTGGCCAACGTCGATTCCCAACCGAAGGAAGGTTGCCACCACGCGCCGCGCATCGCGGTGGACGTTGACGGCGGTCGTCCTTGCTGTCGCGATCACAGTTCTTTCTGGGCTTCCGTCAACGCAGTTTGCCGCAGCCACTGGGTCAAGGACGGGGCACGCTCTCGTGGCGATCCACACCCTCCCGTCGGCACCCCACCTCGTGGGACACCCGACGGTGCCGTTTGGGTCTCCGAGACTCTCGGCCCCGACGTTCGCCCCACCTTCGTCCTCCACGGAGATCCAAGGGGCGAGCGACTCGCTCTCCCGCGGGGAGGGTCCGGCGGGGGGAACGCCCCTCGCGTGCTCCCCCTCACGGACGGTCCCTACCACCACCGACTGCCTCCCCCCCACGCACGCGGCCGTGGCACCCGTGACCTCAATCAATCCCACCGTCGGTCTCGGCTGGTCGATCCAAGGGGTACCGCAGTCCCGCGGATACATCGATTTCGCGCTCACGTGGGACCCGTTCGACAACTACGTCCTCCTGTTCGGCGGCTCGAATATCACCGGCGACTACATGGCGGACACCTGGACCTATCACGAGGGCGCCTGGACCGAGTTGTTCCCGGCCTCCACGCCTATCGGGCGGGACTCTTCGGGGCTCGCCTACGATCCCGCCGACCAGTCGATGGTCCTCTTCGGTGGCTACACTCCCGACACGGCCTACTCGTTGAATGACACCTGGCTGTTCCGAGGTGGGGTCTGGACCGAAATCCCGACCGGAAACGGGCCCTCCCCTCGCTATGGGTTCGGATTCGTGTACGACCCCAACACGTTTTCCGACGTGCTTTTCGGAGGATACTCTCCGCTGTGCCCCGCGGTCTCGGGAAATATCTGTAACGACACGTGGTCCTGGTCGTTCGGGTCCTGGGCTCACGATCGGCCCGCGACGTCTCCCGTCGCGCGGTACGAGCAATCGATGTCCTTCGACACCGCCGACGGGTATCTGGTCATGTTCGGGGGCTACGGCGGCTCCGGGTGCCTCCAACCCAGCGGGTACTGTCAGGACACCTGGACCTACGACGGGAGCACGTGGAGCCAAGTGGCAACCGGCGGGACGCCCTGCGGCAACAACGTCACCGGGAACTGCACGGCGTCGGCCGCGCCCGGCCCTCGCACCGAAGGGGCGTTTGCCTACGATCCGCCGGACGGGTACGCGGTGCTCTTCGGCGGAACCAACCAATCGGTCGGTACGATGAGCGACACGTGGAAGTACTCCGCCGGTGCGTGGACCCGCCTCGCCCCGACCACGACTCCCTGGTCCCGGTTCGGCGCCGGGCTGACCTTCGACGGATCGGCCGGCGACGGGTATCTCTTCCTCTATGGCGGGCAGTACGAGGGTGAGACGCCCCCCGATGTCTTCTGGGGGTTCCAGTCGGGAAACTGGACCGAGGTGCAGCAACCGGCCAACCTCCCACCGAATTCCTACGGCTCGAGCATGGTCTTCGATGCCGCCGACGGGTACGTCCTCTTCCTTGGCGGCTTCGGCAGCGTCGGGTACGTCAACGAGACGTGGGCGTACCGTTCGGGTACCTGGACCCACCTCGCAGAATCGGTGGCGCCACGGGCCCGGCTCTGGACGAGCATGGCCTGGGATCCGGCCTCCGATTATGTGCTCCTCTTTGGGGGCAACAGCTTCGGCTTCGTCAACGACACCTGGGAATTCTCCGGCGGGCATTGGACCCAGCTCTGCACGGGCGGGCCGGTGACGTGCGGTCCGTATTCCACCTACGCTCCCAGCCCGAGGGAAGGGGCCAGCCTGGCCTATGACCATTCGAGCCAGACCATGGTGCTGTTCGGGGGGTACACCGGGAGTCGGTACCTCAACGAAACGTGGGACTGGTTCGGGAACTATTGGTCCAATTACACGTCGTTCGAGCTGGGCTTCCCTCAACACCCGAGTGCGCGGGCCTTTTCCGGGTTCGTGAACGATGTGCGCGACGGTGAGGACGTCCTCTTTGGGGGGGCCAACCATTCCGGCGCCTACGGCGACACGTGGGTGCTGACGTCCCTCTATTCGGGCTGGAGCCAGGTCGGAAGCTGCGGCGGACCCGGTCAGCTGGCCTGCAGCGGATCCACTCCGAGCTCGCGCTCCTCGTTCTCGATGGTGTACGACAGTGCCGAGCAAGTGGTCCTCGTCACGGGCGGGACCACCGGTCCCTTCGGAGGCGGCTTGAGGGGCGGCACGTACGGGTTCCAGGGAGGCACTTGGTACTCGTGCCCGGCGTACTCCTGTAACTACTACTTTGGGCTCGCGCCCCTCCCGTTGTTCCCGGCCTCCGCCTTCGATCCCATCGACGGCTACACTATCCTCAGGGGCGGCCTGGAAGCCTATGGGATCACTAGTTACGAGGGAAAAGCCGACTGGATCCTGGGTCCCTTCCTGTCCTCGGCCGGTCCTACCGTCTTTCCCCAGTACATCGACGTGGGCCAAGCCGTTCAGTTCAATGTGGGCGCCAGCGGGGGTGGGACGGGCACCTATTCCTACGAATGGAACGGCCTGCCGCAAGGATGCGCGCCCGCGTTCTCCGGGGCCTCATCGATCTCGTGCTCGCCGCAGGGGCCCGGATTCACGTTCTACTACAACTACGTGGTCGGGTACGATTTCTTCGCCGGCCCGAGCGTGGTCGTTCACGCTTCGAACGGATTCCCGGAGATCACCTCGGGTCAGTTGGAGTGGTTGTATGTGGCCCGCGACACCATAGCGATCCTGAACGGGTCGGCCTCATCCGCCGATGTCGGGCAGACCGTGTACTATGCCGTCACCGCGTCCAATGGTTGGGGGCCGTACCGGTTCGCGCTTCAGGGAGCGCCCCCCGGTTGCGTCGTCGCTCAGTCGTCCTTAGCTCAGGTGCTGTTTTCGTGCCTTCTCACGCCGTCCGACCTGGGTGTCTGGTCCGTCCTGGGATCCGCCACGGACAACGCGGCGTACTCCGCGCTCTCGCCCGCGAGCACTTTGGTCGTTTCCGCGGCTCCCGGGTCATCGGGTGTTACGGTGAATACGGCGACGCTGGACGCCGGCCAGATGCTGTCGGTCGGAGTGTCCCCCTCCGGAGGTCAGGGTCCCTACTCGTTCGCCTGGTCCGGCGTACCGGCCGCGTGCAACGCGAACTCAGCGCTCCTGAGCTGCGCCGTTCCCGCCACGGAAACCGGAACGTACGTCCCCTCGGTCACGATCCGGGATTCGAACGGGGGCATCGTCGCCAAGTCCTACAGTGGCTCGGTCGTCGTGTCGGCGGCCCCTGCGGCCAGCGCCCTGACCATCGATACCCCGGCCAACTCGCCGACGCTCGCGATCGATGCGGGGAAGTCGGTAACGTTCCACGTGGTCTCGACCCCCGGCTCCGGTGGCGACACCGTTGCCTGGCAGGGCCTTCCGAGCGGCTGTACCGCCTCAGTCCCCACCGCCTCCAACGTCACGTGCGCCCCCAACACGCCCGGCAGTTACGCGCCCACCGCGACGGTCACGGACTCGAACGGCGGGTCTGCGACCACGCCCGCGACGACCTTCCTCGTCTCGCCCGCTCTCGGCCGGGCGACGGTGGGGACCTCGGCGGGCACCCTCGACGTCGGTCAGACCTTGACTCTCGGGGCCGACATCCTCGGCGGCTCCGGCGGGTACTCGTACGCGTGGACCGGGCTACCGACCGGCTGTGAGGCCGTGAACTCTCCGACGATCGTGTGCACCCCGTCGGCCACGGATCCGGCCCAGGTATCGGTCGTCGTGACCGACTCCAACGGGGGCAGTTCGACCGGAACTACCTCGGTGACGGTGAACCCCGCGCTCCAGGTAGCCCTCACCGACCAGGTGACCGCGTCGACCGCCCCCGGCGCGGCGGCATTTACTGCCACCGCGACCGGCGGAACGACCCCCCTGACGTACGCGTGGACGGTCAACGGGGCGACGCAGAGCGGGGCGACCGGGAACACGCTGCAACTTTCCGGTCTCGGGTCGGGATCGGTGTCGGTCCAGGTGAGGGTCTCCGATGGGGCGGGCGTGTCCACCTCCTCCTCCACGGCATCGGTCACCGTCGCGGCCGCGGCCTCATCCTCCACGAGCACCTCGTCGTCCTCGTCGACCCTTCAGTACCTCGAGCTGGCGCTCCTCGCGGTCCTGTTGGTCCTGGTGGTGGTCGCCATTGTGGTGGGTCGCCGCCGGCCCCCTCCGCCGGAGGTCATCGTCTCGCCCGCCTCCCCGGCGGGACCCCCCCCTCCCGCCCCCGTCCCGCCCCCCGGGGCGACTCAGAGCGGGGATCCTCCCCCCTGGAATGAAGGGTAGCGCGACTCCGACTCCACTTCGCCCACTGACGCATGGCTCGACGGGCGGGTGGAAACCCTGCCGGAACCGCTGGATCCTACAGCGAGCCCTTCGACCGGACCGGAACATCGCCCGGGGCCAGGTTCGTATCCCGGTGACCGGGCCCGGACCGATGAATCGGAGAGACGATTTGGGAACTAACTCTGGAGGTTGGCGCCCGGCCCGGAGGTCCGGGCCGGGAAGGGGTTGGTCGCGAGGGATCGATCCACTGGGGAGTGCGGGTCTACTGGGTCGGCATCGGGCGCGTGTGGGTCGCCGTCGTCTCGGTGTGCGTCACGACCGTCGGCTGAGGAGGCCGGAGCATCCGGTTCAGGGCCGAGGGGTTACCGTACGACCGGAGGAGCGACACCTTGCCGCCCGAATCGACCACGACTCGGGTCAGTTGCTCTTGGTTGAGCTTCTTGTTCGTGGGGTCGACCGTCTTTCCGTCCTTCGTCGTGTAGGGGCCCGTGTGGGTCCCATGGACGGAGTTGACGACGACCGCCTCGTCGCCCGACACGATGACCTTGCCGATGTCCATCGTCCAGTCGGGGAACGCGGCAAAGGCGCCCGTGAGGTACGAGCGAATGGCTTCCTTGCCGACGACGGGGGCGTCGAGGTTCGGGACTTGGAACGTAGCGTTCTCCGCGTACAGCTCCACGACCTTGTCGACATTCCGGGTGTTCACAACGGCGAAAAACTGGCGGGTTTCTTGCTCTGTTAGCGGGGTCATGTTGTTCTCCGGCTATATAACGGCCGCCGAAGGGTATAAGTAAGACTATCAGCGGCCGACGCGAACCGTCGACCTCGGGACTCGATGGGCGCGCCCCGACCGTCCTCGCCGAGCGAAAACGCCGCACGGAGGCCCCCGCGCGGCGCGCATTTAGGGGTGGGTTGGGCCCGACCGGGTACTTCCCGACCCCTCCGACTCTGTACCCATCGACGGGGTCAGTAACTGACGTCACGCAACTCTTTCATCAGGACCACGGCGAGCAGCATGGAGACGACCACCACCAGGCCGGAGATGACAAACACGAGCCCTACCGAGGTCGCCGCGGCGAACGAACCGGCGAAGAACGCGCCGAAGGGGCCACTGGCCACGATGAAACTGAGGAACGCGGCCGTGACCCGTCCGAGGAGCCGCCCCGGTACTTTGGCCTGGACGAGGACGAACAGCGGGATGTTGGTGATCGAGATGACGACGCCCAGGGCGAGGATCTCCACGAACGCGAACGGGACGTACGTCGTGAGTCCGAGGGCGGCGATGACGAGACCGATCCCGACCCCACCCCCCATGAGGAACTTGCCGGCGGAGCGTCGCGTATCGACCTTGCCGATCACCGCGGCTCCAAGAATGGCCCCGACCGCGACGGCGGCTCCGAGAAACCCGTAGGTGGCGGCTCCGCCGTGCAGCACGAGCTTGGCATACGGAGCGAAGAGCGCCGCCGCGGCGTTTCCAAAGAAGTTCACGATGATCCCGAGGAGAATCAACTCGACCATGAACCGATTCTCCCGGATGAAACGGATCCCCTCTCCGAAGTCCGTGAAGAACCGGTTCTTGCCGGCCGGGTCGGCGTCGGCCGCGTGGCTGTAGGCGCGGGAGACTCCCGCGATGATCAGGGCCGCGACGAAAAAGGAGACCGCGTCATACTCGATCGGCAGCGTCACACCGAAGAGAGCGACCACGACCCCACCGACCGACAGGCCCAGGATCTGGTTGAGGGACCCGGAGAAGGTCTGCAGACTGTTCGCGGGCGCGAGGTCGTCCCGGCTCACGACCTGGGGGACCATGGCGCCGGTCGTGGTTCGAACGAGTTGGCCCCCGGTCCCGAGGAGGAAGACGATCACGAGGATGACCGACAGGCCGACCGCGTGCGTGAGCAGGAGAGCCGAAAGAGCGGCCACCACCGTTCCCTCCGCGACGTTCGTGAGGAGCAGGATAGTCCGACGATCCCACCGGTCGATGTACACTCCCAGGAAGGGTCCGAGTACGACCGCCGGAATGAGGGTGACCGCGACCACCAGCCCGACGGCGAAGACCGATCCGGTCACCTCGAGGACGAGCCAGAGGAGGGCCACCTCGAAGACGAAGTCACCAGATTGAGAGATCAGTTGGGAGAGCCATAGGAGAAGAAACGGACGACTTCGGAGCGCCCGTCGAAAACTCGGACGCTCCGGGCTCACGGTGGCGGTCGTCACCCGGTACGTACCTCCCAGACAACCGGCCCGGGCGGAGGTCGCATGTGAGAGGGACCGAGATGGGACGCCTACTTGATTTCTGGGGAACCACTACGGACCGCTTCGGGGGCAGGGAACCCAGGAGTTCGGGTCGCAGCCCTCGAGGACCTCCGGGCCGACCCCACCCTGCTTCCCTCCGCCCCCTTCCGAGCGCTGAAATACCCAACGAGAATCGCACGCTCACCCCGATGGTCGAACAACTACGCCTCGCACCCATCCCCCAGGAGGAGTACGACGCATGGTGGAAACTATCGGTCCGTGAATACGCGGACGAGCATGTCAAATCCGGAAACTGGGATCTCGAGGGCGCCCTCGAGAAATCCGAAGGGGAATTCCAGAAGCTCCTTCCGGAAGGCATGAAGACCGCCGGACACTACCTGTACTCACTCGAGCATCCCGACGGCCACGAACATGTGGGCATCATTTGGTTCCGGGCCGCTCGGGGCCCGGATGCGCCTCGCCCGCCGGTGTTGTTCATCTACGACCTGCTCGTCTACGAATCGTTCCGAGGAAAGGGGTACGGGAAACAAGCGATGGGCCTGATCGAGGGAAAGGCACGTGAGCTGGGGTTCGATACCGTCTCGCTTCACGTCTTCGGCCACAACCGGGTCGCCCTCTCCCTCTACCAAAAGCTAGGCTACGTCGCGACAAACTTGTTGATGTCCAAGAAAGTGGAGCGGGGACCGGCGTCCCAAGGTTCGAGCTGAGCGCCCCCCCTATTTTCGCCGCCAGCCGATCGACCCTCATCCGGAATCGCCGTGAGCCGGACCACCGAGGACCCCATGGTCCAAGGAACGAATCCGGATTCTCAAGGGACCCGTTCGGGTTCGCCCGTGCGAGCGACCATCAAACGGCCTTCCGTAGCTCTGGATGGGCGGAGTAGCGTCGGCGGGCGGAGTCGCAACCGCGAAGCGGATCTTCCCCTGGATACCTCACACCTCCACCCACTCGTCGTCCGTGAACGCGATCCCGGGTCGAGGGGTCTAGCCCTACCCTTTCGATGGGACTCCTCGCCGGTACCCACGCACCCTGCCTAGCTTTCCCTCGAACTTCGGATGCGTCGGGGAGAGTCGACCTCAACGTCCCAAGGGGGGCTCTACCCGCGTTCCACGGCGGTGGGCCTGCGGCCGATGGTAATCCAAATTCCGTCGGGGTCAGTGACGCTGGCCATCCAGCCTCCGGTAGTGGAGGGGTCGAAACCGGTCGGCCTGGCTCCGTGTTTCAAGAGCCGTTGATAGACGCGCTCCAGCTCCCTTCGAGTTGCGACCCCGAGGGTGAAGTCCAAATGGTCCACCGCGTCCCCGGCGGCGAAGCGGCCACCGAACGTCGACCCTTTCGGGTACCAGTTGAGCTCGACCTTTCTACGGGATCGGCGATCCTCAAGGAGTACCCAGAGTCCCCCACCCCAACTCCGCGTGTCACCCCTCCGGACCACGCGCAATCCGAGGGCGATTGTGTAGAATCGGAGGGATTTTTTCAGGTCGGTGACCCGTAGCCCTACATTTTCAAACCGCATCGGTTGTCCCTAGGGGCCCGTGGGCTTGAAATTGGCGCTCGTCGCCCGTCAGGTCGGAGAGGGTAATCGCCCCCGCACCGGGTGGGAATGGTTCGAAGGCTAGAACGCCGGCTACCCGCTGCCCGAGATGTAGATCGACGTGCTCGAGGAGCTCTTGTAGAAGGTCCGCCCCCCGTTGTAGGCCGCATAGATGGAAACGGTGCCGACCGTGTCATCTGCCGACGAGAATCTCACGGAACAGCTCCCCGAGATCAACGTGCAAACCCCGTGTTTGCTGAAGGTCCCCGAACTGCTGTAGAGGGTCGAGAAGGAAACGTTACCCTTCGGGGCCTTCGAGTGGTTCGCGAGGTCGGTCACCGTCGCAGTACAGACGGTCGATCCGCCCGCGGAGAAGCTCGACGGGCTGCAGGACACCGTCGTGGTGGTCCCATCGTACTTCGTGGTGCGGAGTTGGATGGTCCCGTCCTTCAGGAAGTAGGTGTGGCTGCACCCGGTGTGGTAGCAGTGGGTCGTAACGGTCACGTTCGTATCCGTCGAACCCAAGACCACCTTGCCGTTGTTGACATCAACCGCCGAGAAGTTTCCGAGAACGTGACTCACGTTTCCGGACACGTTGACCACTTTGGCCACGTAGAGGCCGCCGTGGGTGGCGTTTGGCTCGCCCGACAACTGGAATGAAATCGCGTATCGGGAGGTCCCCCAGGCCCAATTCGTAGCGGCCCAGCCGCTGCCGTTACCTCCCGCCAGGGAGAATTTGCACGTCTCGATCCCGGTACAGGAGGTGGCCGAGCCCTTGACCGGCGAGGACGCCGATGCGGTGGGCAGCACCGCGACGAGCACGAACGAGAGGGCGAGGAAAACCACGATGGGGGCAATCATCGATTTCATGCGGCCTGGGCGTCCATGCTTCGCCATCCTATATAGCGAGACCGGACCGGGCAACTTCTACCGAATCGGGACAGCGGTGGGACGGCCTCCGGTCCCGCCGAACTTGAACGCAAGGGACGTCGCGGGTCGAGCCCTCCTCGTCGAACCTAAGAACGGTGGACCATTGTACCCGGTGTGGCGGACGCAGTGCACCCCGAATGGCGAAAGCTCACCCGGGCCGAGGAACGAGTCATTGCCCACCGGGGAACCGAAGCCCCCTTCTCTGGGGAATACGAGGAAAATACCGCCCCCGGGACCTATGTCTGCAAGCGATGTGGCACCCCGCTCTACCTCTCGGTCGCCAAGTTCGACGCCCGCTGTGGCTGGCCCAGCTTTGACCAGGAGATTCCAGGAGCCGTCCGGCGCCTACCGGACGCCGACGGGTCGCGGATCGAGATTCGGTGTGCGAAATGCGATGGCCACCTCGGTCACGTCTTCCTCGGCGAGGGATTCACTCCGAAGAACACGAGGCATTGCGTGAATTCCATCTCGATGATCTTTGTCCCCCGCCCCCCCTGACGTGAACGACCCGAGCCAACTGAATTCCAATCTCGAGCCAACGAAGACAGCTGGGCCGGCCTGCCCCCCTCAAACAAGTTGGCACAGCGGGGCAAGGGTACGCTCCCTGCCCCTGGGGGAATGAAGGGCGCTCGCCTACGGGTGAGGCGTTACGACGACCGTGGTCGTCGGCGCGACCGGCGCCTTTGGGGAGACGTTAGTGACCCTCGGTTGAGGGGCGGGTGCCTGTGGATAGACGTTGGTGACGGTCGGTTGAGGGGCGGGCGCGGCGGGGTAGACGTTGGTGATCAAGGGGGGCGCGGCCTCAGGGGTCTTGGTCCGCGTCTGGAAGGAGGCGGTCGAACCGGTGGCCGCGATCAGTGCGACTCCGATGATGAACGACAGGACGAACAGCACGAGCCCCGCGTCACCTGCAGCATGAGTAGGGGTATCGAAACACAGCCCCTCCCCATGTCCGCAGCGGGCCAGGATGCCCAGACTGAACGCGAGGACGACAAACGACAGGAGGACCAGGATCACTCCAGCCATTCGGTACGGGTGCTCGAGATTGACGCGGGTATTGGTTATGGTTGTCCCTTCGCAAACCTTCTCGGGCGGAACCGTCCGTTGCCGCGTGCATGAACGGGTGCTTAACCCGGTTCAAGCCGTGGTCCGGGGGCCTTTCGAGGCGGTTGAGAGTCTCGACCACGACCGACGCCGCCATCGTCGGAGGAAGAGAATTCTAGCGACCGGCGCTCCCTCGTAGGGCACCGATAGAGGTATACCCCCCCTCCCCCCTGGGGGGGGTGAGGGACATGGTCGCCGACAAGCGGGGTGTGGTTGCAAGCCGCCTTGCAACCATCGAGGGCCACTTTCATGCGCTGCACCGAATGGTCGACGAGGGCCGGGGATACCGAGAGATCGTCCAGCAGTTGGTCGCCGTCCGTTCGTCGATCGATGCGGTGGTCCAGGTGATCGTCGACGACCTCACGAGCGACTGCGTCCAATCGGTCCGCGGAAGTCCGGCCGCCCGGTCGACCGTGCTCGAGTTGAGGGACGTCGTCGCCAGTGCCCTGTGATGGTTCCTGGCCGAGACCTCGTGGAGATGTTCCATGCCTGAGCTCGCCCACGGGGAGGGAGAGGCCGAGGTCCGGGTCCTCAATGGACTCCGGCTCGCCCTCGAAGTCTCGCTGGTCATCCTCGTCCTCGAAGTGGTCGGGGCCTTCCTCTCGCGAAGCCTCTCGCTTACGATCGACGCCGTCCACAACATCCCGGACCTCCTCGCCTTCGCGGTCTCCTGGACCGCGCTCCGCGCCTGCGAGACAGGTGCGACCGGAAAGTACACGTTCGGCACGCACCGGTTCGAGGTCTTCGCGGGCCTGCTCAACGCGGTCCTGATCCTGGGTACCGGCCTCGCATTCGGGTACGAAGCCCTCGCCGGCCTCCTTCGGGGAGCGAGCTTCGCCGGTCCGGTCGACGCAGTTTGGCTGCTGGTCGTGGCCGTACCGGTGCTCGCGCTCCGTGCGATCAATCTCTCGGTCCTCGGGCGGATCCCCGGTCGCGCCCGCGACCTCAACCTGGCGAGCGTCGTCCTACACCTCGCCAGCGATGTGGCCATCACCGGGGCGATCCTTGCGGCGGGACTCGTCCTGCTGCTTCGTCCCTCCTACTGGTGGGTGGACGCTGGAGCCGCCCTGGTCATCGCCGGGGTCCTCGCCTACGAATCCCTCCCACTGTTCCGGGAGGCCTGGGAGGTCCTGACCGAACGAACGCCCCGAAATCTCTCGACGGAGCGGATCACCCGGAGCGCGTTGGAAGTGCCGGGAGTCTCTGAGATTCATGACCTTCACGTGTGGGCCGTCTGTCCGACCCTGGTCTGCATGACGGCGCACGTCCAGCTGCGGGAAATGCCGCTCAGCGAAGCTTCTCGTGTCATCACCCAGCTCCGAACCCGGATGGAACAGGAGTTCGGAATCCTCCACTCGGTCTTCGAAGTGGAGCCCCTGTCGGCGGCTTGACGACCCTCGCCCCGGCGTCGCCTCGAAGGACGTGCTCGGAGGCTCGTGTCGTTCCTCGCTGAGAAGAGCCCCGACCGGCGGCCGGGAAGTGGCCCTCAATCGGGTTCTGGGGCGGCCAATTATCAACCTGTACTCAATGGGTCGTCGAATGGCGGAGCCGGCAAATCCTGACCCCTACTTTCTCTCAGACGCGTACTTCGCCGACGTCGGCCGGATCGCGGACTCTGGCCTCGAACACCGAAACCAGATGATCGAATGGGCGCATGGGATCGTCGCGGCCGTCCTCGTCGGAGTGCTCGTTACGCAGGGGTACAACTCGGAGGTCGCCTGGCTCGCGGCCGGTTTCGTTTCCGTGTTCCTTACGCCGCTCTTCTCGCTCGCGGTTACGGAGCACAGCTACTTCATGCGTTACAACTTGGTCCGACGGGCGCTCCTCGAGTACCGCCTCGGACAGGGAGGCCCGACCGGTGTCGGCGACCTTGCCCGCCTCCGCGGAACCGTTGAGGCGGTCGAACTGCGAAAGGCCGCCCTGTTGTCGAGAGGGGAGGTCATTCGCGAGGTCCTCTTCATGGGGTACGGCTACCTTCTGGTGGCGTCGTACGCAGCCTTCGTGCTGCTCTCCCAGCGGGTCGTCACGACGACCAACGTGGGCGCCGGTCTCCTGTCGGGCAACCCTCAGGCATGGCTCATCGTCCTCGTGCTCGTCGGCTTCACGGCGGCGATCGCCCGGGAGTACTACTTCCTCGCCACCACCAGAACCCTCCGCCAATTCGGCGGTACCGGGCGGGCCCCCCAGCCCTCCAGCCCTACTCCGAAGCATTCCTGAACGGGTCGCGAACGACGAATGATCCACCGTTCGGGTCGACTTCGCATCCCGGCCCTGCCCCGGCTGTTCCGTGGCGCCTAAGGAATTTACGATTCGAATATCGTGGGAACTCGGGGGGGGCCGAACCCATGAACTGGATTGACGTGCGGAGTCCGGGAGGCGGAGGGCGGGTCCGATGAACAGCGGGGACGCGTCTTCTTCGCCGACCACCCAAGTAACGCTACGACGCGCGACCGAGGCCGACGTCCCCTCGATCGCCGAAATCTACAATGAAGCCGTCCGGACGACAGTGGCGACGTTCGACACCGAACCCCGGTCGCTGGACGCCCAACGAGAGTGGCTCCACCATCACGATCCGGGGCATCCCGTCCTGGTGGCCGACCGGCAGGGTCACGTCGTGGGATGGGCTTCCCTGAGCCCGTGGTCCGATCGCAGAGCCTACGACGGAACGGCGGAAGTGTCGTTCTACGTCCGGTCCGAAGAAAGGGGCCGGGGGATCGGACGCCACCTCCTCGAAGGGATCGTCTCGACCGGTCAGGAACTCCAGTTGCACGCCCTCCTGTCGCGGATCGCCGACGGGAACTCCGTGAGTGTGCACCTCCACGAAAGCCTCGGCTTCCGCCCGGTTGGAGTCATGCGCGAGGTCGGTTTCAAATTCGGTCGATGGATCGATGTCCACCTGTTCCAGCGGATGCTCCCGTAGTCAGAGCATGCCCTCGGCCGTCCACGGCCGAAAGCGCGACGCTACTTGTGGAGAATCTTGAAGGCGATGTCCCAGCTCCCGCCGAGGGCCCCCAGCGTCACCCACAGAATGCAAAGCGACTCGAGCTCCCGTGAGCTTTCGATCCCGCCGGTGTCGACCGGGTTCCAGCCAAAGCTCCGGAGCCATTCGGCGACCTTTTTCTTCGCCCCGGCGTCATTCCCGCAGTAGAACATGTCGGGCGGGCCACCCGAAAATTTCGGTCGAAACATGTGGACGTTCCCGACCGAGTTGAAGGCCTTCACCACCTGGGCTTCGGGGAGGAGCTTCTGGACCCGTTCGCCCGCGGAGTCCGTCCCGCCGTAGGCGAGGGTCGGCATCGCGTTGGGGACGAATTTGAGTGGGTTGGTCGTGTCGATCACGACCTTGCCCGCGAAGTGCGGGAGGCCCGCGAGACGGATGGCGTTCTCGTTCTCGACTCCACGGGTCGAGACGACCACGACCTCGCCGAAGGCCGCCGCATCCGCGAACGTCCCCAGCGTCGCGCGCTCTCCCGCCGCCTTCTTCCAGGCGACCAGGCCGTCGCTCTCGGGGGTTCGGGACCCGAGCTTGACCTCGTGGCCGAGCTCGACGAACCCCGATCCCAGCGTCTTGGCGACGTCCCCCGAGCCGAGAATTCCTACTCGCATGTCACCCTCGGACGCGCACTCCTCGGGGGCTACTTAAGGGACGGTGGGACGGGTACGCCGTCGCCGGCCCTGACCCTTGGTCGCGGCAACCTTCCGAGGGTACCATGCCCAGTGGCTTCGTCTCTTCCGGGGAGAGCGACTCCAACATCCCGTGGGTCGAACAGTAGGTCGTCCGCACGCGGCGGATGCGGTCAGTCCATGAACTGGTCTTAGCTCGAGGGGGCCTACCGAAACGTCGAGCTCCGGGCGTCGGAAGCGGAAGCCGTCCTTCTCAGATAGGTGATGGAGCGTCCGTCGGACAGGTCGCTAGAAAGCCTCGACCCGGGCGGCCCAGGCTCGGAGCCCCTTGAATCGGGCCGGGATCTTCTCGCCCACGAGCATCCACGGGGAGAGCCCTCCGTAGATCCCGAAGTCGGCGAGCGAGGGAGGACCGAGGATCCACTCCTTGTCCTGGACCATCTCGTCGACGAACGAGAAGTACTCCATGAGGTCGCGGACGAACTCCGGCCGCCGACCCTTCAGGACGTGCCACGGACCCCTGGACCGGGTCTGCATCTCCTCGAAGACCCAACGCTCGACCTCGGTACGCAAGGTCTTCGGCACTTGGGTGACCACCGCGCGCCAGACCCGCTCTTCGAGGACCTGGTGCCCCCAATTTTCGAGCGTGCGGGCGACCCCGTCCAGTCCGGGGGGTACCAACGAGGGGTCCGGCCGGACCCGGTCGAGGAACCCCGGTACGTCCTGCCAGGGGACCGCCTTCCCGTTCCATATGAGGGTCGGCACGTAGTCCTGACCGGTTCGGCGGAGCAACTCGCTGCGGTCGTTGTAGGGGGCGTACGTGATCTTCGGCCGGACCCCCTTGAACGCGAGCATCCGCTCCGCGGAGACGCAATAGTGGCTCGGCGGCAGGTAGTAAAGTTCGACGCGATCGACCATCGCGACGCGAACCGCGCCGCCCCGCTTGAGCGTTGCCGCGTCGAACCCGCCGGCTAGCCGGTCTTGATCCGTACTGGCGGTCGGCGGGCTCCCGCGTACGCGAGGGCGGGAGCCAACAGCGCGAGCACCGGGACCGCGAGGAGGAAATACTGCGCTCCGGGGACCGGGTAGAGGAGCGCGACAAAGGGACCTACCAGGGCGAGGAGGAGGAGCGAGTACAAGGCCGCCGAGCCGTACAAGACGCCCCGGCCGAACCGGCGACCGGCCGCGGCGATCCCTAGGACTAGGCCGACGCCCCCCAGCCATCCGAGCCAGAATCCCGCCAATCCGGTGAAGGCGCCGAGCGGTTGGCCCGATCGAAGACAGGAGAGCGCGTGCGACGGTTGCCCTCCGATGCACGAAACCAGCGAACTGGTCGAACCGAGCACGACCACCACCGCGACCAAGAGGAGGAGGAAGCCAAGCGACCCCACCAGGCACAGGACTCGGGCGACCTTGAAGCGCGGGTCGACCGCGCTCATCGCGACGAATCCCCGGTGGTAGAGGATCAGCGAAAGGAGGAAGAGAATGGCCCCGGCGAGGATCAACAGGGTCACGGTCTCGACGAAGGTGGTGGTGACCCGGAAGAACCCGCCGGGATTGTAGAGTGCGAGCCAGAGGAGGGCGAGGGGGAGGAGCAGAGTGAGGGCCGCGGCGAAGACTCCTAGTCCCGCGCCGACCGCGATGCGGTGCGACCCCCGGACATCCTCCGGCCGGATCGTCACCGTCGGGGTGGCCATGGCGCCCAGAAGTCGTTCTTCCTCCCTGATATAGTTCCGCGTGGACGCGCGTTCCGCCCGGTCCCTCGCCGAGACTAAACGTGCCGTGGGCCTGCGTAGGCCGGTGGAGTTCTTCGACCGCGCGTACGACGGGAGTCCCCCGTGGGATATCGGACGTCCTCAGCCGGAGTTCGTCCGTCTGGAGGAGACCGGAGAGATCCGCCGAAGGGTTCTCGACGTCGGATGCGGAACCGGCGAGAACGCGCTCTTCTACGCCTCGCGAGGACACGAAACCTGGGGCGTCGATTTCGCCCCGACCGCGATCCGACGGGCACGAGAGAAGGCGGGGACGCGGGGTCTCGCGGTTCGATTCATGGCAGCCTCCGCCCTGGAGCTCTCCGACCTCGCGGAACGATTCGATACCATCACCGACAGCGGGCTCTTTCACACGTTCACGGACGAACAACGGCCCGTGTACGCGGCGAGCGTGGCGGGCGCGCTCCGCCCGGGCGGACGGTTTTTCCTCCTCTGCTTTTCGGAGAGGGAATCGACCGACTGGGGCGGACCCCGTCGGGTGACCCAAGATGAACTTCGGGCCTCCTTCTCGACCGGGTGGAGAGTTCGGTGGATCCGGGACGCACGGTTCGCCACCATCGTCCCGACCATCGAGGGTCACGCGTGGCTCGCGGCGTTCGAACGGGTCCGGATCCCCGAAGAGGTCGGCGCCCGCGTACCGGCGCGCCGATGAGCCCCGCCCCCCGTGCAAGGCTTGTCCGTGGGACGCCGGAGGGGCCGACCCGGCGGCGCGAGGCGTTCCCGGCCCATGGACCCAGTCAGCCTCATCCCCTCCCGGTAACTCTCCCGAGGGCCATGACCGCCACACCGACCCCCCGGCCGACAGCTCCCACGGAACAGGCCACGATCGGCGGTGGGTGCTTCTGGTGCACCGAGGCCGTGTTCTCGGAGGTCCGGGGCGTCCGGTCCGTGTTTCCCGGCTACGCCGGCGGGGCCGTACCGAACCCGACGTACGACCAGGTGTGCGGGGGGCGGACGGGCCACGCGGAGGTCGTCCAGGTCACGTTCGACCCGGCCGAGCTCAGCTACCGGGACCTGCTGACGATCTTCATGACGACCCATGACCCCACGACCCTCAACCGCCAGGGCAACGATTCGGGTCCCCAATACCGCTCGATCATCCTCGTCCACAGTCTGGAACAGCGGGCGACGGCGGACGCGGTGATCCGAGAGTTGAACGGCCAGAAGCTGTGGAAGCACCCGATCGTGACGGAGGTCCTTCCGCTCGCCGTGTTCTACCCGGCGGAGGAGTACCACCAACGCTACTTCGAGCGCAACCCCTACGCGGGGTACTGCATGATGGTGATCGCGCCGAAGGTCGCCAAGTTCCGTAAGCACTACACCGAGCGACTGCGCACGACTCCGGCCCCCGTCCGAGCGCGTTAGAGCGGTACTCCGACGGCGACCAGGGCGAAGTAGGCGGCGAACCCGCCCAAGACCACCGCCGACACGATAGAGACCACGCGCGGGATTCGGGGGTCCGTTCGGGCGCCCACCGTCAAGAGCGCGGGAAAGACGACGACCCAGACCCCGATCGCGGCGAACAGACCGACGAACAGGACGGCCCCACCGACGTAGGCGAATGCGAGCCCCGCCGTCACCCACCAGATGATCTGGAAGGGGTTGGTGACGCCGACGATCAGCCCTACCGTGAACACCCGCACGTCCGAGGAGGGGACGGATTCGGCCGCGGGCCGCTCCCGAAGGAGCCGATAGACCATCCCCGAGAGGACGAGGGCCCCGGCCCCCTCGATCCATCGGACCCACGCTCCGAGTTGGATCGTCGCGTGCACGGCGTACACGATCGTCCCGAGGACTCCGTCCGCGGCCATCGCTCCGAGCCCGGTCGTGATGCCGGCTCGGAGGGAGCGCATCGACCGGTTCGCGATGAGGACGTTCATCGGCCCCGGGGGGATCACCAGACTGAACCCGAGCGCCGCGCCGGCGAGCGCCAGATAGATCTCGTTCACGGGAGCGAGGTCCGAGGGCCGCGGAGCGTGGGGGGGTGGGTGGGACCGAGTACCTACCCCAAGCCCACGGCCGCGGAGGCGCCCGTCGGCCTACCGGACCGTGAACTGGACGTCGGTGTGGGCGAGGGCGGATTTGTCGGTCCAGGGGTTGCCCCGGTAGACCTCACGATACGAGACCACGCGACGGATCTCCTTGTCCTTCTTGCGCCAGCGCAGCCAATCGGTCAATCCGTGGTAGACGACCGAGGGCGAGACGACCTCCGGGTCGAAGACCACGCTCGCGACCCGCGTGGCGGCCAGCGTGCGTACGCGGACCTTTCCCTCGGACCGGGCCCGGCCGTTGACCACGACGCCGGTCTCCCACGTTCGCGTGCCCGGCTCCCGAAAGATCCAGAGCCCGGGTTGGTATCCGTTGGACTTGGCCCATTTCGCCACTTTCTCGAAGTTCTGGCGGATGGTGGCATCCTTCCACGGACCCTTCCATTTGATGGACGCGACACGATACGCCGGTGTTTTCTTGAACTCGAACTCAACCACCATGGGAACTCCCTCGTTTCGGGGACTCCCCGGGAGATTAAAGCCCCGCGGGAGGAGGGACCCGCCGGTGATGGCGGGGAAGGGGTTCGACTTCCTCACCCGATCCGAACCGATCGGGCCGGCCGACCGAGACCTCGCGGTCTCAGCGCCGAAGCGGTGGGAATCCTCCACCGCCCGGCCAGGGCAGCGAGGGTTGCGGCCCACCCGGTGTCGGACCGGGAGCGGCTCGAGTCGGAGGGGGGGCGCTCATCCCGTCTACTCCGAGAGGAGCTTTTCGAGCTTTGCGAAGAGTTCCTCTCCGGCCTTCTCCTCTTTTCGGCCGCCTTCCCAACGCGCGTTGACGATCTGCGCGAGGACCTCGGCGACGCTGTCCATCCACGGTCCTTCCTGCGCCTCGAACTTCTTCTTCAGCTTGTCCCGAAGCAGTTCGTTGTAGGCCCGGTAGGCGGTCCACATCCACGGCCCGTTCGCGAATCCCGGCTCACAGTCTCCCTGGTCTCCCATGTTCTTGTTTTCCTGGAACCTTGAGGCTCCGAACCGTTTACGGCGGGACGGGGGATATTGAGCGAGTCACAGAAAGGTCGGTCACACCCGGTGGGTCCCGAACCGAGCGTGCGCACGTCACTTGATTACGGCGGGGTGACCGACGGTCTAAATCCCTCCTCCCCGTTCCAGGGAGTGTGTCCGGACCGGGTCACGACGTAGAGACGACGTCGCCGGGTCGGCTGGACGACCGAGTGCTCGTCACCTTGCAGGAGATGCACGGGCGAATGGCCTTCAGTGGACTTCGGCGCAGTTTGGGCGCGCACCCGGAATCGCTGGCCCGGGCGCTTCGTCGCCTGGAACGAGAGGGGCTGGTCGACCGATCCAGCGAAGGGTATCGGGCCCTGACCGCCCCCCGTCCCATCGGTTCAGCCGAGGGCTCCGAACTCCGGTCCGTGGCCCGCATCGAGGTCCCGGTAGGCCTCGACCCCGACGCGATCCTCGCGCGGCTGACGGGGCGCTGGTTCGGAGGTCTTCGCTGGGTCGGCGTCGTCGAGCGACCTCCGCAGCGACTTCTCTCCTGGGCGCACCGCGACGGCAGCGGCACCGTGCTGCTCGGGGCCGAAGGGGGCGCGCTTCGGATCTACACCACCTCCGGGGATGCCACCGGCGACTCGGGGGATTCCGAGGACGCCGCGTACGAACTCCTGGTCGCGGTCGCCGACACGCTCCGGCCGAGCGGCCCGGCGCGACCGGTGGCGTTCCTAGAGGCGGGCGGCGAGCCCGACCGTTCCGATCGTCCCTCGTCTGAAATGGACGGGTATTCGCTCTCTCCCTTCCAAGACAACTGACGAGTCCCAAAAGACGCGAGAGTAAAGAACCCCCGCTCGCTCTTCTCGGGGAGTGGGGTCCGTTGGCCGGTGCGATATCCCTCGGAACCGGGCCGTCCTCCCCGTTGCGCGCCGACCGGGCGATGCTCGAGGTCGAACGGTTCACCAAGTCCTATGGCCCGGTGCGTGCGGTCTCCGAGGTGACCTTTTCAGTACCGGCCGGGCAGATCGTCGGTTTGCTCGGCCCGAACGGTGCCGGAAAATCGACGACGATGAAGGCCATTCTCGGCCTCGTCCGTCCGGACTCCGGGTCGATCCGGGTCCTGGGACACGATGTGGCCATTGCCCCGATCGAGGCGAAACGGGAGATCGGATACGTCCCCGAGTCGCCCTCCCTGTATGAGTTCCTCACCGGGGCCGAGTACCTCGACTTCATCTCCGACCTATACGGACTCGACCCCAGCACCCGAACCGGTCGCATCGGCCAATTCCTCCGCGGCCTGGAACTCGCCGGGCACGAGAACTCGCTCATCAGCGGCTACTCCCAGGGCATGAAACAGAAGGTCGCCCTCATCGCGGCCCTGGTCCACCACCCCCGTCTCCTCATCCTGGACGAACCGCTCAACGGCCTCGACCCACGCTCGGCCCACGTCGTCAAGGAGGTGCTCCGGAGCCTGACCCGGAACGATGGCGTGGGGGTCCTCTTCAGCACTCACGTACTCGAGATCGCCCAAGCGATCTGCGACCACATCATCATCCTCCACCGCGGAAGCGTGGTCGCGTCGGGCACCGTCGAGGCCCTCCGGGACCGGGCGGGACTCGCCGGCTCCGGCCTGGAAGACGTCTTCCTGAGCTTGACGGGCACCGGAGACCTCTCCGACGTGGTGCAGGCGCTCTCGAAGTAGGGACCCGATGGACCTCCACCGTGTGGGCCGCCTGGCCGGGGTCCTGGTCGCCAGCCAGATCCGGGCGGGACGGAGCACCTCCGACCCCCGGAGCCTCTTTGGCCGACCGTTCCTCCTCGGCCTCCTCGACATCCTCCTGTTCGTCACCCTGTTCGGACTCACCTCCGTGGCGGTCGCCCCGAACCCTCGCCTCTCGACCGTGGCCCTGCCGCTCCTCCTCACGGCGCTCCCGTTCATCCCGCTCTATGCGGTCGCCACGGTCCTCGTCGCGGGGGTGATGTTCGAACTCACCGCGACGGCCAAGTTCGCGGGCAGCGACGCGGTCAACTGGCTCCCCCTCACCCCGGGGGAGTACGTGGCCGCCTCGGCGACCGCGATCGCCTATGCCTACTCGCCGGCGCTCGCCCTCATCCTCGGTCCGATCGCCGCGCTCTCCCTCGCCGTCGGCCTCGGAGGGAGCCTTGTCTTGGTCGCCGCGCTCGGCGTGGTCGGGCTCTTCGAAGGGGCCTTCCTCGTCGAGATGGTCCGGTCCGCGACCCAGCGGATCGGTTCGGTGGGCGGTCGGCGGGGTCGGGTCGCCCTCGTGGCACGGGGGGCCGCCCTCCTCCTCCTCATCCTCGCCCTCCAGCTCGCGTTCAACCCCGTCTTCCTCTTCGAGTCGCTCCACGGTCTCGCCGTCCTCGGGAGTCTCTCCGCCTTCATCCCACTCTTCTGGGCGACCCACGCCGTCACCCTGTGGCTCGCGGGCGACGCGGCGACCGCCCTCGTGTTCGTCGGCGCGCAGGTGGCGTTCACGGGAGTCCTCCTCGGCCTCGCGGCGCGCCTGCGCGTTCGCTACTGGGTCGTCGCCGCGACCGAGTTCAGCTTCGAGGCGCACGAGTACGCCCGACGGCACGCGTTCCTCTCCGCCCTCGGACTGTCCGCCGCGGAGGCGTCCATCGTGACCAAGGACTTCCACGGGCTGACGCGACGCCGGGAGATGCTCCCGATGCTCGTCGTGCCCATCGTGATCCTCATCGTGATCTTCGTGGAGGATGCCGGTTCGTCGACCGCCCTGGCGTCCATCTGGGCGGTCGTCATCGTCGGCTGGGCCGGTGGGTTCCTCGCCCTCCTCCTGGCGACCACCTGCGTCGGCCAGGAGCGTCGGGCCCTGCAGACCCTGTTCGCGGCCCCGATCACCGGTCGCTCGGTCCTCCGGGCCAAGACCGTCTCCGTCCTGGTTCCGGCGCTCTTCTTCACGCTCGCGACCTCCCTCGCCGGGACGGTGCTCTTCGGGCTCAGTGCGACCGAGAGCGTCGGCATCCTGGTCGTCTCCTCGGGCGCCGCCGTGGCGGCGACGTTCCTGGGGCTCGCGTTCGCCGCGCGGTATTCCGATTTCCAGGAGCGGCCCCGCCCGCAGTACCTTCGACCCGGGCCGATGGCGGGGGCGATGATCTCCGGGGTCGCGGTCCTGTTCGGGGTCCTGGTGCCGGGGGCGTTCGCGTTCTCGGCCGGGGGGTCTCCGGGACTGGAAGCCGCCCTCGTGTGTCTCGGGGTCGCGGCGGTGGCCTTGGGGGTCGGGCTCTTCTCGGCCCGGACCGGCTTCGACCGCCTCTTCCGAGAGCTGCCGTTCTAGCCCGGGGTCAGAGCGGCGCGCCGCACGAGGGGCACCGGCCGTCGACCTCGTTCCCGAGACTCCCGCAGAATCGGCATCGGACCTTGATGACCTGCCGCTCGATCGTGTGGGTCGCAACGACCGGGGACCCGTGTCCCGTGGGTGCGGCCCGCCGGGCGTCGGAGATGGCCCGGAACCACGCCTCCGGGTCGAGGACGTCAAACGTGACCCGGGCCCGTGGGACCTCGAGGTGGAGGCGAACGCGGCCGAGCTTCGGACGGACCACGGTCACGTTCTGGACGAAGGACAGCGGAGCGTCGACGATCGTGACGGTCTCCCGACCCCGCACGAGGTTGCGGACCATCCCTCGGGAGGGGTTGGTCTCGTACACGCAGCGGTGGTTCGTGAGGTAGAGCACGCCCGCCGACCGCGTGATGATTCCCGGGCCTTCCCCTTCCAGCAGGACCGCGTACTCGCTCCGCAGGACGTTCTCGCCCGCCTGGAGCAACATCGGCCCTCTCTCGACCGTCGGCCGGGCACTTAGCTCTTGGTGAGGGTAGAGCGAGATCGCCGGAGTTCTGGGAACCGGAAAGGGTTCACCAACCCTTGGGGGCGTCCCGGAGCTGCTGGTCGAGCCAGCGCTGCAACGGGGCGAAGTAGTCGAGGAGCCCCTGGGCATCCATGCGGCGCTCCCCGGTGACCGCCTCGAGAGCGTCGGGCCACTCCTGGTGCGCCCCCATCTCCAGCATCGTCCGGAGCCGGGCGCCCGCTTCCTTCGAGCCGTAGATGGAGGCCCGGTGGAGGGGGCCCGTGTGCCCGATGGTCCGGGCGAGGGCCCGGTGGAACTGGAACTGGAGGATGTGGGCGAGGAAGTATCGCATGTACGGCACGTTGGCCGGCACGTGGTATTTCGCCCCCGGGTCGAACTCGGCCTCCCCGCGCGGAGCGGGGGGCCGGATCCCCTGGTACTGTTGTCGCATCTCCCACCAGGTCCGGTTGTAGTCCGCCGGAGCGATCCGGCCTGCGAACACGTCCCAGCGCCACCGGTCGACCACGAGGCCGAACGGAAGGAAGGCGACCTTTTCGAGCGCCCGGTGGAGGAGCAGGCCGATGTCGCGGCTCGCGTCGGGCACGGTGTCGAGGAGCCCGATGCGGGCCAGGTACTCGGGAGTGACCGAGAGGCTGGCCGTGTCGCCGACCGCTTCGTGGAAGCCGTCGTGGGCACTCTCGCGGAAGAAGAACGGCTGACGCGAATAGGCCCGTTGGTAGAAGTTGTGGCCGAGTTCGTGATGGACGGTGTGGAAGTCTTCCTCCGTGATCTCGATGCACATCTTGATCCGCAGGTCGTCCACGAAGTCGAGGTCCCACGCGCTGGCGTGGCAGATCACCTCCCGATCGCGAGGTCGGACGAGCATCGAGCGCTCCCAGAACGAAGGCGGGAGCGGGTCGAGGCCGAGCGAGGTGAAGAACCGCTCGCCGTACCGGACCAGTTCCGTGGGGGACGTCCCCCTCGAGACCAGGATCTTCGTGAGGTCGACCCCGGGGTCGGACTCGGGGGGTGCGAGGAGCGGGTAGGTCCCCTCCCAGGACTGCGCCCACATGTTCCCGAGGAATTGGGCGGGGATCGGACCCTTCTCGGGGATCCGGTCCGGCCCGTACGTCACCCGGAGCCGCATCCTCGCATACGCGTGGAGCGACTGGTACAGGGGCCGGACCTGTTGCCACAGACGCTCGACCTCCGCCGCGAAGGCCTCGGGCTCGAGGTCGTACTTCGACCGCCACATCGCGCCGGTGTCCGCGAACCCGAGCTCCCGGGCCCCCCGATTCGCGAGTTCGACGTACCGGACGAACGGCGCCCGCATGGATCGTCCGACCTGGTGCCAACCGGTCCAGGCATCCTCGAGCGCCACCGGGTCCCGGCTCTCGGACAGGATGCGGGAGAGGGCCTGGAGGTCGACCGGTTCCGAAGTTCCGCGCGGCACGTGACGACCCTTCGCGTACGCCCCTTGCATCTCCGCGACGATCCGGGTAAGTTCCTCTCCCTCCTTCGGGTCGGAGGGGGCGACCAACGACAGGCTGAGGCGGAGCAGCTTGGCCTTGCGCTGGTCCTCCGGTCCGAGCGACTCGGTTCGTAGGGTCATCGACTGCTTCGCGAGCCGAACGGTGGTGGCGATCAGGCGGGCATTGGCCTTGGCCGCGAGCGACTGCGTGTCGTCGTTGATGTAGGTGGCGTGTACCCAATCGGCCCGGGAGGTCTCGATCGAGAGCTCGAGCAGTTCGTCTTCCGCGGCGCGGAGGAAGGACGCCGGCGCCGGAAGGTCCGAGCTCATCGCAGTACCACCTTGCAGGGCACCTCACACACGACCGGCTTATCAAACAACACGCGGCGCTCGGCGGACCCGACGCGGGGGCCCCGTTCGACGGCGCAGGGAGCTCGGCGGCCGCTCGGTGCTCAGTAGAGTGCGTCTCGAACACCGGGGTTTATGTATGACATGCGTCCGACACGGGTCCAAGACCATGTCGGACATCTTCGACCGCTCGCCCCTACTGGCTGCCGCCCCGATCCAGGCTCGCTGGGACGACACGCTGTGGGTCCCGCTCCTCGCGGCTCCGTGTCTCGAGCCGTTGCAACGGGCCACCTATGTTCCGTTCCGAGAGGGTCCGTGAGCGGCCCGCGCACCCGCTCGTTCGACAGGGGCACGCCCCCGGCGCCGCCGGCTCGGGTCATGCTTGGGATCGGCACCCCGCGAGGGTACGGCGAGCGACCCAAGCTCTCGCCTGAGGCCGCGGCCGCCTTCGCCACGTACGTCGACAGCGCCCGCGCCCGCGCCGCTATCGAGGGTCGTACCCTCGTCTACACCGTTCGCTGGGGCTAGCCCGGCGGCGGGTCCTCTTCCGGGGTTGGCACCGGCCCGCTCGGCCGAAGCCGTTCGGCCCCCACGGCGTGTTCGGCCAGCGCCAGTTTCGAGAGCGCGTCGGCACGGGTGTTCTGTTCGCGCGGGATCCAGACCCATCGGACCGCGGCAAAAGTCCCCGCGAGTTGGGTGAGTCGAGCGTGGTATTCCTTGAGGTGCGGGGCACGGACGGCGTATTCCCCCCGCATCTGCTGAACGACGAGCTGGCTGTCCCCTCGCGCCTCGAGCGACCCCTGCCATCCGAGCCCGTGGAGTCGTTCGAGCGCCTGGATCGCGGCGACGTACTCCGCGACGTTGTTCGTCGCATGCTCGGAGTAGGGGCGAACGGCGAGCCCGGAGTCTTCCAGGTCCCACCCACCTCCCTCGATGGTGTAACCGAACGTGGCCACTCCGCCTCCCCGGGCCGGCTCGCACGCCCCATCGAAGTGGACCACGACCGGCTCCTCCGGCGCGGAGGCGATCCCTCGCGGGAGTACTTGGTCGTCCATCGCGCTCCTCAGGCGATCTTCCGTCCCCGGGTGCTCGCCGCCGGTACCGCGGACCGCCGGGGCAGCAGAGGACAGTTACACAACGGTTCCGCCTGGGCACAGGAAGGGCACGTCGGGCGGTCGAGGACCATCCCGAGCGGCCGGCCGCACCCTCGACACCCGCGCGCCCGGGCGCATCGGGGGCATTGAGAGAGGTCGGCCGTGATGACCGTTCGGCAGAACCGGCAGTTCACCGGCTCGCGGGGTTCGTAGGCGAGTCGCTTCGGCGGTGCCGACGAGGACGGTCCCTTCGGGCGAGCCGGGTCGAACTCCGGATTCCCGAACGTCCCCCCCACCGTCGTGAGCCGCGGGTCGAGGGCGGTCACGGCGACCAGCATGATCGCGAGTCCGAAGGGAAGGAACAAGATCCCCGCTTCCTGCTCCCAATCGAACTGCTCGTTCCCGAGCGCCCAGAGCGGAAAGCTGATCAACGCTCCCGCCACCAGGAGGAGCATCCCCGCGACCGTCACCATCGACCGGTTCATGACCGGGCCCGAATGCGTCCCCTCCCGAAGTTCCCGCAAGAGGCGGGGGGCCCATAAGCCGGGGGCTCGATCGGCGAGCGCTCCCACCGCATTATAGGCCCCGTCGGTGTCGGGCGCCCATGGCAAACCCCACCGTCACGCTCCGGACGACGCTCGGCGATGTGCGGATCGAGCTGTTCCGGGACAAGGCGCCGAAGACCGTCGAGAATTTCATCACGCTGACCAAGAAGGGGTTCTACACGGGATTGACGTTCCACCGGGTGATCCCGGGGTTCATGATTCAGGGGGGCTGCCCGAAGGGGGACGGCACCGGGGGTCCCGGGTACGAGATCAAGGACGAGATCGACCCCTCCCTCCGGCACGACTCGCCCGGCATCCTGTCGATGGCGAACGCGGGCCCGAATACCGGCGGCAGCCAGTTCTTCGTCACGCTCGCACCGACCAAGTGGCTGGACGGCAAGCACGCGGTGTTCGGCCGGGTCCGAGGCGGGATGGATGTCGTCGAGAAGATCGCCGCCCTCCCCCGGGACGGCAACGACAAACCGAAGACCCCCGTCCGGATCGTGGAAGCCACGCTCGCCGGGGTCTAGGGCGGGAAATCGAAGGGGAGCCGCTCCCGGGGCGCTCGGGCGTCTTCGATCGTGGTGACCAACGCCGCGACGAGCGCGAGCGCGGGCACGATCAGCAACCACTCGACGAGCGTCGTGAACGTGATCCCGATCGTCACGCTCGACCCGGGCAAGCGGAAACGGTAGGTGGACTGGCCGAGGAGGTAGAACACGTACCCCAGCACGAACGCGCTCGCGACGATGGAGAGAGGCCCGTAGACGCCGGTCGGCTTGGCGATGTAGCGGGCCGTCGAGAGCGCCACGATGACCGCTCCCGCGATCGTCACCGCGGCGATCGAGAGCGGGAGCGGGATCGAATGGGAGGTGAGGAAGCTGAGCGCGGCGATCGGCAGCCCGATGAACAGGATGATGAGCGGGATGAGCCGAAGGGATGCCACGACGATCCGCCATCCCAACGAGGGGACCCGGTACCCGGGTGCGGGTCCGGCGGCGCTCACGGGATCGCCTCGGTCGGGAGGGGAACGGAGTAGGCGGGGGTCACGAATTCCCCCGTCACCGTCCCCCCGACGGGCGAGCACCCTGGGGAGAGCGCGATCGGTTGCGTCTGGGAGAACTGCTGGCCGGGAGCGACGTTCATCGGCCAGGAGGTAGTCCCACAGGTGATCCCGTTCGCGGCGACGACCGAGATCCGAAGGATGCCCGCTTCCGTGAGGGAGGCCTCGTTCTGGAAGGAGAGCATCACCGGGATGCTCCCGTTCGGGTCGGGGGACTGGACGGTGAAGGCGAGGTGGTCGAACGGCGCGCCCCAGTGACGGAGCTCCTGGAGGGTGACCGAGGCAGGGAACATGTACCCGAACGTCGCATTCCCCCAGACCGAGACGTTGAGGTACTGGGTCTCCACGAGCAAGGAAGCGCCCGGACCGGTTGCGGACACCGGCAGGTAGAGCTCGATGGGAAACTCCGTGGTGGCCTGGGCCCCGAGGCTCACCGGGCCGTACCCGAACGTGCCGAGAAAGCCCCCGGTCTCGTTCACGACGCGGGCCTCGAGCGAGAGGGCCTGGATCGGATAGAATCCGGGATTGTTGAGCGTCAAGCTGCCCGCGAGAATCATCGTCCCGTTCGACCCGAAGGCGACCGAGAACGACCCGACGTGCGAGGAGGATTGGGTGAGCTCGCTGGTCGAATAGATGACCGAGACCGTGAACAGGATCAGCAGTACGAGCACGAGAACCGAGGCCCGACGGAACGCCCGCGCCAACCGATAGAGCGGGGGGACCCGACGGGGGTAGGTGTACACCTGGCCGGACATACCACTCGCATCACATTTACCGCCGTCTACCCCCTTAAGAACCTTCCGATTGCCGTCGGGGGCCCGTATCGGCGGCCGGCCCAGGCCGGACCGGGCGTTCGGAGCCTCCCTTCAAGTAGCCAGGTGCTCCGGGACCCGCGCGGTGGTCCGATGGCGAGGACAGCGACTTCGCACTCACCCGCGTCCCGTTGGCTGGACCGGGATCTCGGTCTCCTGCTCCTCCTGGGCGGAGTGTGGGGAGCCGCCTTCCCAATCATCCGGCTGGGGTTGCTCGCGGGAGCCTCCCCTCTTCCCTTTGCCGCGATTCGGATGGTTCTCGCCTCCGCCACGGTCGCCCTGGTGGCCGCCGCCTCGCGGGAACGCCTCCCCAGCTGGAGGGCGCTCGGACTATCGGCGCTCTGGGGGGGCGGCTTCATGGTGGGGGGTTACGCAGGGCTGCTCTACTGGGGGGAGGCCACGACCCCGGGGGGCCTCTCGGCGGTCCTCATCGCGTCCGTCCCGCTCTGGAGCGCGATCGTCGCGTACTATCTCCTCCCTGCGGAGCGATTCCGTCGCATCGGCACCGCGGGGATCATCATCGGGTTCGGGGGCGTTACCCTCCTGTTCCTTCCCGACCTGCTGGCCAAGGGAATCGGGACGGTCGAAGGTCCCCTCGCCGTGGTCGGGGCGGCGCTGTTCGCGGCGGCAGGCTCCGTCCTGCTCCGACGCACCCTCACGACGCCGCAGGGCCTCTGGACCCTGGCCGCCCAGTTCGCTACCGGCGGGGCCATCTTGGCAGTTGCCTCCCTGGGAACGGGGGTTCCGCTGACCCTCCCCTGGAATGACAACGTACTCCTCTCTCTCGCGTACCTGGTCGGCATCTCCTCGGTCCTTGGCTACTGGATCTACTATCGTCTTCACCACCGCGTCGGGCCGGCCCGAGCGAACGTAGTGACCTACGTCAACCCGGTCGCCGGGATCCTCGTGGGCGCGCTGCTGCTCGGCGAGGGGGTCGGGGTGTTCGAGGCCGCCGGGTTCGTGGTCATCCTCCTCGGCCTTTTCCTCCTCCAACGGGATCGACTGCGGGGGCGTCCCGGGTCCACCGAAGGAACTGATGCGGCCGGCGGCCGCGGCGACAGGCCCGCGAACGTCGGGACATCGACCGACCGCTAGCCCTTGAAGGCGTAACTGTAGCTCGGGCTCACGACCCTTCCCCCATCGACGATGAGGTAATCGCGCTCGATCGGTTTGCCCAGGAAGAACCGTTCGAGACAGTCCCGGATCCCATCGGAGTACCGCTTCTGGGCCTCGAGCGAGGTCCCGGAGACGTGGATCGTCAGGGCGTGGTTCGGCATCGTCCTCCAGGGGTGGTCCGGGGGCGCGGGCTGGGGGTACCACACATCGCCGGCGTACCCGGCGAGATGCCCCTTCTCCATGGCTTGGACCAGCGCTTCGGTGTTCACGATCCGGCCCCGAGCGGTGTTCACCAGGCAGGCGCCCTTCTTCATCCGGAAGAGTCGGTTCTTGTCGAACAACCCGTCGGTCTCGGGAGTGAGCGGGCAGTGGATCGTGATCACGTCGCACCGGCGCACGAGGTCATCTAGGAGGGCATACTCTGCCCCGAGTACCTCCTCCTCCACGGTCGATAGGCGTCGGTAATCGTAGTAGAGCGTCGTGACGTTGAATGGCCGAAGGCGCAACGCCACCCGTTGCCCGATCCGGCCCGCACCGACGATGCCGACGGTCTTTCCTTCGAGGTCGTGCGAGCGCGCGGCCGCCTCGGCGATGTCCCACCGTCCCTCGAGCACCTGCTTGTAGGCCGGGAGGTAGTTTCGGACGAGGGTCAGGATCTGCATCACCGCGTGCTCGGCCACGCTGACGACGTTGGACCCGGTGATCTCGGCCACCATGATCCCCCGCTTCGCCGCGGCCGCGAGATCGATGTGGTCGGAACCGACCCCGGCCGTCAGGATCAGTTTGAGTTTCTTGGCCTTGTCGATCCGTTCCGTGGTGATGTACGCCGGCCAGAAGGGTGTGGTGATGACGACATCCGCCCAGCGGATCTCCCGGTCGAGGTCCCGTTCTTTCTCGGTCAGCACGACGAGGTCGTGGCCCTTGGACTTCAGGAACCTCCGGAGGCCGAGGGCATTTTCCGCAGCACCCAAGAGCTCGGGGTTCCCGCGCGCGGCTTTGCCGCCCGGATATAGGACCGCTAAGATCTTCATGGCCCACACCGGCCACCGCCGGTGCTCGGCCATCTCTTCCGGCTATTAATCCGATTGCGGAGACCCCTCGGACCGAACGAAACGGTTGTTCACCCTTCGGGGTCGGCACCGACGAGGGGGGGACGGTGGACCCACATCGAAGTCCGGCCCGTGGGTCTCCTCGGACGAGGTGCGGGACGAGCCCGCTCCCGCACGGAGCGCTCGCGGCGCTCGCCCGAGGACGGAGGGGGGCGCCGGATTCACGTCCTCCCCCGGTCCCGCCGGGATGCCCCGAGGAGCCACTGTCGAGCGAAAATGCTCAGGACGCCTTGTGGTACAAAAAGTGTACAACGTACGATTATCCCCGACTATCGGGTCGGCGCCTCTCGAGGACGGTCGAATGACCAAGTCGAGAAATCGGACCGCCGGAGTCGCGCTCGCGAGCGTAGTCGCCACGTTTGCGCTCGCGATGTTGCTGGCGGTCCCCAACGCCGGAGCTAGCCTCGTGACGAATTCGCCGGGCATGATGGCGTCGCCGCCGCTCACGCCCCAGCCGACGCCCCACCACCTGCTGAGCGATGCCGAACAGATGCCCGCCTTCCTAAACGGCTCGATCGTGAACACGATCTACCTGCAAGGGAATTTCGTGGGAACGCTGAACGCCAAGAACTCGACCTTCGGGATGGAACCGATGGCCGGAGAGCCGGCAATCGGTGTGACACCGACGGTCTACCCCACGGCCCGCGCGAACATCCCCGCCTTCACGGTGCTGGTACCGTGGTGGGGCCCCACGGCCACCCCCTACGCCCCCGCGTACAACCCCGCGGCGTATGGAATCCACGAGATGTGCGCACCCGCCACGGTGGCGGTCTGCTGGGACCACCCGGCCACGATCAACGTGCCCGGACTCGGTACGGTCCCCCTGCCCGGCCATGACCACTTGATCGGAACTGCAGCCGGCAACAAGGACACCTGGTGGAACCTGAAGGTCGTCCTCGTGTTCGAGTCGAAGTACTGGCCCGGTTTGAACGGGGGACGGTCGCACGGGATCACGTCGATCGGGGCACTGACCGCCGCCCAGGCGGTCGGAGCGGTCAGCGCGACCCTCGGGACGAACGACTTCCTGAACTTCGCCGTGGCCAGCCCGAGTGGCGCGTACAACCCCACCCAGCCGCCGGCGAGTCGCACGCTGCAACTCTCCGAGCAGATGCCGGCCTTCCTGAAGGGACGGGTCGTCAACACGCTCTACGAGAACGGCTACTTCACGAGCAGCAACGCGCCCCGCATGGGAACCTTCGGGATGGAACCGCTCTTGTCGCAGGCCGGTGTTGGGGCCCCGGATATCCACGACCCGATCTCCAACGCCAACGAGCCAGCGTTCATCGTGCTCGTTCCCTGGTGGGGACCCGCGAGTGCGCCGTACGCACCCGCCTACAACCCCGCGGCCTACGGGATCAAGTTGATGTGCGCGCCGGACTCGATCGCACTCTGCTACGACCACCCCGCGACCATCGACGTCCCGGGTCTGGGAGTGGTCCCGCTGCCGGGCCACGACCACCTGATCACCGAGGCGTTCCACCACACCGACACCTGGTGGAGCCTGATCGTGGTCCTCGTGACCGACCCCAGCGTGTTCCCCAACTTGGCGGGGACGCACGGGATCACCTCGCTCGCCTCGCTCACCGCGGCGCAAGCCGCCGGGCAGGCGTCGGCGGACCTCGGGACGAACACCTACCTGAACTTCGAGGTGGTATAGGTCGAGCGCGGGCGACGAAGTACAACCCCTTCCAGGGGGCCCACCCTGGGCCCCCCTTCGTTCGGTCCCGCGATCCCCGAGCCGGGGACATCCCCTTCGGTCCGAAGCCCGGCGGCCAGCCCGATGGAATCGGGAACGTCCCGCGCCCTCCGGTCGTTCCGCGACCACGCTCACTGTCCCGAGGGCTCCGGCGGTCGACTCGCCGGCTCGCGTGCGACTCCGGCCGATTCGAGAGGAGGACCGGGTCGGCTCCACGCACTACCGGCCGTGGACGAGGTTCGGAGGTCGGTACCTACTTCCGCTTGGCCATCGCCCGTATCGCCGGGGCGTCCTCACCGTACTCGCTCTCCAGCCATTCGCGTGCGGCCCGTTCCACCTCGTCGGGAGGGAGCGTCGTCGAGGTGAATTCGCCGTAGACGTCGATCTGGGTCTTCTTCCCCTTGGGGGAATATAGGTAGACGAAGTTCGAACCGGCGAGGGGACCCTCCAGCCACTCGGTCACGATCGCGATGGGCGGGATCATCGAGATCCGCATCCGATCCGGTGCCCACTTGCCACGGAAGTTCCGGTCCGATGCGTAGATGAACGTAATGTCGGAGACCTTTTCGAACTTCGGATTGCGAGTCGTCTTGTGGGACCCGTCGTGCTCCTCGCCGTCGCGGATGTACGTCCAAACGAGATCGACCGGTGCGTCGAATGTGCTTCCTTCGTCCTTGATGTAGACCATGGGGGCTCACCTTTTCCTGAAATCTCATATCAGAAGCGGAGTATATGGGTCGGTAGGGGAACAGAATTAGGACACCCCCGCGCCCAAGGTCGGGCCGCCGCGACCGCATCGTGGTCGAGGTGGGCTTCTCCGCGTACCCCCTGCAATCCAGTCTCGGGGTCCTCGGTCGGAAGTGGGCCTTCCTCGTCCTCATGAACATCGCCCTCTCCCAGGCGCAACGGTTCAATGAACTCCTCCGAAGGAATCCGGGGATGAGCAAGAGGATCCTGGCGATGCGACTCCGTGAGTTGGAGCAGAAGGGATTCATCCTCCGGGCGGAGCAACGGCGAGCGTACACGAAATGGGAGTTGTCCCCGAAAGGGGCCGATGTTCTCCCAGTGCTTCTGACGCTGATCCATTTCGGCTCCAAGTGGGGAGGGGACGACCGTCCCCCGGGCGCGCCGTCCCGGACGCTGAGCTCCCCGTTCGAGGTCGCTTATCGGCCGAAACCAACCGGGTGGTCGGTTCCTCGAACCGACGGGCAGAGCTCGACGAAGAAAAATGGCCGGGTGCGGCGCGGGGAGATTTCGTTCGCCCTGACCCGCGTTCGCCCTGACCCGCGTTCGCCCCTGAAGAAACGGCGGTCCGCGCCGACGACGCGCGCCCGGTGATCTGCAGCGACCGGAATCGGTGGTCTACGATCCCGGAGACTCGGTGGGACCCGCCCGCCCGAAGGGGAGGCAGGGTCGGGCGGGTCCCGAACCACGGCACAGGGTCAGACGACTCCGAAGAGGTGCCATTTGCCGGGGACGCCCTTCAGGGTGTGGGTTCCCCGATCCGCGAATTGGAGCCCAGATCCGGATACCAGGTCCCGAACCGTGCCGGAAACGAGGACCTCCCCGGGTCCGGCCTGCGCCATCACCCGTTGGGCGAGATGTACCCCGACTCCCCCCACGTCACTTCCTAGGACCTCGCATTCTCCCGTGTGCAACCCCAGGCGGAGGGAGAGGCCGAGTTCCTTGACGCCGTCCCGGATCGCGCAGGCGCACTGGATGCCACGGGCCGGTCCGTCAAACGTGGCAAGAAAGCCGTCCCCCGTGGTCTTCACCTCTCGTCCGCGATACCGCGTCAGCAACTTGCGGACCAACTCGTTGTGACGGAGCAGGAGGGCCCTCCATCGCTTGTCCCCTACGGCGTGGAGGCTCTCCGTGGATCGGACGATGTCGGTAAAGAGCACCGTCATCAGTTGACGGTCGGCGGTCCCGGTGGTGCGGGCACCGGTCAAGAATTCCTCGACCTCGCCGAGGATCGAATCTCCGTCGCCCGCCCACCATACATGGTCTTCCCCTTCGAGCTCGACCAAGCGGGCCCCGGCGATCATCTTCGCGAGGTACCGCCCGTTCTCCACGGCGACGTCCCGGTCCTTCTTCCGGTGGAGCACGAGCGTCGGGACGTGGATCGCGGGCAGGACCGCCCGGATGTCGATCTCGGTGTTCATGCGGGCGAGGGCGACGACCGCGGACGGAGTGACGCTCATTCGGCCGTACGCCGCGAACCACCGCTGCATCGCGGGGTCGTGGGCGACCGAAGGGGCCAGCGTGGTGAGCTCACTTCCGACTCCCCAGCCTCCCTCGAGGCTCTCGATCCAGCGTTCCCGCTCTTCCCGGGTGGGCGCCCACGGGTAGTCGGGGCTCTGGACGCGCTTGGCGAAGGCGCCGTAGAGGATGAGGGCCGTGGTCCGTTGCGGGTAGGTCGCCGCGAACAGCGCGCTCATCGACCCCCCCTCGCTCATTCCGACGAGCGCGGCCCGCTCCAGGCCGACCTCGTCCATCACCGCCCGGACATCGTCCATCCGCTCCTCCAGGATGGGCAACCCTGCCACGCGGTCGGAAAGGCCCGTACCGCGTTTGTCGAACGAGACGACCCGGGCGAACGAACCCAGCCCCTCCATGAACCGGACGTTGAGCGGGTTTTCCCAGGCGTACTCGAGATGGGAAGCCCATCCGGGGACCAACACCACGTCGGGCGGCCCTTTCCCGAACGATTGGTAGGCGATGTACACGCGCCCAGATTTCGCGTACTTGGTGTCAGGAATCATCTCTGGCGGATACCAGCGAACCGTGATTCATTTTGCGGAAGACCGAGGGGTCCGGCCAACCCGCGTCGTGCGGGGAAGTTACTCCCCTCCCCGTACCGCCGTCGATGCGCGGGCCGACCGGACGCCGGTTCGGTCCCTCCCAGCCGGCTGGTAGACTCGGAGCGGGGGCGTGATCGTGAGGAACGCCAGCCACTGGAGGGATTTGAACCCCCGACCTGCTGATTACGAATCAGCCGCTCTGCCGCTGAGCTACAGTGGCGCGGCCGGCTGACGAGCGGGGTCGGCCTATAATGGTGCCGCCGTGGCCCTACCCGGAGGCGTCGAGCGCCTCGGTGAGGTCGCGGACCAGGTCATCGGGTTCCTCGATGCCGAGCGAGAATCGGACGACCGACCCATCGATCCCCCGGGCGGCCAGCTCCTCGGGGCTGAGGTGGCGATGGGAGGTGATCCCGGGAGCGCTCACCAAGCTCTCCACGCTTCCGAGGCTCGAGGCGACGTGAAAGAGCCGAAGTCGTTTCAGGAAGGGGTCGACCGCTTCCGCGCCGCCCCGGAGGGAGATCGAAACCATCCCGCCGCGCCCGCGCATCTGGCGCGCGGCGATGGCCTCCTCGACCGGGCTGTTGCGTCCCGGATAGAACACGCGGCGGACCGCAGCGTGGCGGGCCAAGGCCGCGGCGACCTGGCGACCGTTCTCATTCTGTCGCTCCACCCGAAGGCTGAGCGTCCTCAGGCTGCGGGCGAGGAGGAAGGCCGCGAACGGGTCGAGGGTGGCTCCGAACACGCTCTTCGTGTCGATCCTTCGAAGGAGGGCTTCCGGTCCGACCAAGGCTCCCGCGAGGAGGTCCCCGTGGCCGGCGAGATACTTGGTCGCGCTATGCACGACCAGGTCGGCGCCCAACGACAGCGGCTGTTGGTTGATCGGAGTCGCGAAGGTGTTGTCTACCACCAACAGGGCGCCGACGGCGTCGGCCGCCCTCGCCCATCGCGCGATGTCGACGACCGTCAGGGTGGGGTTCGTCGGGCTCTCGAGCCAGACCAGACGAGTCTCCGGGCGGAGGACCGTCTCCGGCGCGTCGTTCGCCTCGGGGGGGACGAACCGAACTCGGATCCCGAATCGGGGCAGGAGGTCGGTCAATAGGTCGATCGTGCCCCCGTACAGGTCCTGCAAGGCGACGACCTCGTCCCCCGAGCGCGTGAGGGAGAGGATCGTGGAGGAGATCGCCCCCATCCCCGAGCCGAAGAGGCGGGCCTCCTCGCCCCCTTCCAGTTGCCGCAGGATCTCGGTCGCGACCTCGACGGTAGGGTTCTCGAGGCGGCTGTAGAGGTAGAGCCCCCCGCGGTCCGCCGACTCGGAGTGTGCCGCGGGGAAGTGAAATGTAGAGGTCTGATAGATCGGAGGGGCCACGGCCCCGGCGTTGAGCTCGGGCCGTCGGCCGCCGTGGACGAGGCGGGTCGTCACCCCGGCCCACTCCGGGATCGGGTCGAAGGCGACCCGCTGCTTCGGTGGGGGACCCGGTGGGGGTTCGGTCATGCCGGACGACCCGAGGGGGCGGAAGAGGGGGCCCGGTCCCGGAGCATCGCGAGGCGGTGCGGCGCCTCGATCTCGGCGAGGTACTTGGCCACCGGGGGAGGGAGGAGGGGACGCCAGCCCCGGTCTTTGGCAAGGCATGCCCGAACGTGTTCCCCCTCGAATTTCGACCGCTGGTACAGGGGAGGACTCTCGACCGCGTAGCCGGCCCGCTCGAACAGGAGACGGGTCAGCGGGTTGTTCGTGTAGATGCGGTCGAACGACGGGAGGAGCGACTCGAGATACCGGACCCATTGGGCGTGCCGGCGGATGTCGGCGACCGGGACGATATGGACCCGGGGCCCGGGTCCCTCTCCGACGGCGCGGTCCATCATCTCAAACCGTTCCCCGGCGGTGAACGGATTCTTCCAGGTGTACGACTCCTCGGCGCTCCCGATCGCGAGGAGGAGCGCCGCACTCGGTCGGAGTCGCTGGATCTCCCGCACGAGGTGGAGGTGGCCTCCGTGGAACGGTTGGAAACGGCCCACCACCAGGCCTCGCACGGCCGGTTCACTCGGGAGAGAGGTCTTCCACGTCGTCCAGGAAATCTTCGAGATGAGGGCACCGGGCCGTCAGGTAGTGGCGGCAATGCCGGCAGTGGCGGTCGTTGAACGAGGGCCCGAGCCGCCCGTTGAATTCGTAGCACGGGCGGTTGGTGAATTTCTCCTCGTCGTCCTCCCCCTCATCGGGGAACGGAGGGGGCCGTGCCGGCCCGGGCGGATGGATGGGGACGCGAAAGGTGCCTCTCACGACCCCGCGGGCCGACCTTTCGGCGGGACCGTTGTGCTCGAGGGCGACGGGAGATCGTCCCCGGACCGGCTGGTGGCGAGCACCATCGCGGCGAGCCGCTCGAGGAGCGTATCCTTCTTCGTACCGGCACCGCCCACGAGCGCGTACTTGAGGACGTCCCGCAGGGTGCCGACCGGGATCACTTCGATGACGCCCCGGTAGCGCGACTCGAGGACGAGGTCGTCCAGGTTGTCCTCGGGGATGAGGACCCGGCGGAGGCCGGCGTCGGCCGCGGCCTCGACCTTCGCGGTGACTCCCCCGACGGGGAGCACCTGACCGCGCACGGACAGGGAACCGGTCATGGCGACCGATTGGTCGACCGCGACGCCCTCGAGCGCGCTGATGACGGCCGTGGCGATGGAGACGGAGGCGCTGTCCCCCTCGACCCCGTCCGAGGTCCCGACGAACTGGATGTGGATATCGAACCGGGAGATGTCCTCGCCCGTGTACTTTTTCACGAGCGCGCTCACGTTCTGGACCGCTTCCTTCGCGATCTCGCCGAGCTTGCCCGTGGCGACCACGACGCCGCCATCCCGGGTCTGGGCGGGGGTCACCTCGGCGACGATCGGGAGGACGATCCCGGAGAACTCCGACATACCGGTCTGCGCGTTGATGGCCGCGAGGCCGTTGACGATCCCGACCGCAGCTCCCTCGGTCGAGAACATCCGGTACTCCTTGCGTCGCTCGATGTACCGGTCCGCGATCTGCTGCTCGAGCGAGCGGCTCGCCCGCTTGGCCTTCACAACCTGCTCCGTGTGCACCATCGGGAGCCCCTCGGAGAGGGCGATATCCCCGGCCACGCGGACGAGGCCCCCGAGCTCCCGGAGACGGAGCGTCAACTGCCCCGACCGGCCGCTGCGGCGCTGAGCCTCCCGGATCACCTCGACGATGGCCTCCCGGTCGAAGTGCGGGATCTTCTTGTCCTTCAGGACTTCCTGCGCGACGAACCGGACGATCTTCATCCGGTTCTCGCTCGTGTCGGGCATGGTCGTCTTGACGTAGAGTTCGTAGCCGTAGCCCCGGATCCGCGAGCGGAGCGCAGGGTGCATCGTCTGGACGCTATCGATGTTGCCGGCCGCCACGAGGACGAAGTCGGCGGGGACGGGCTCGGTCTTGACCATCGCGCCCGCGGAGCGCTCCGACTGACCGACGATCGGAAACCGACGCTCCTGGAGGGCGGTGAGCAGCGAGTGCTGGCTCTCGATCTTGAGGAGGTTGATCTCGTCCAGGAACAGCACGCCGCCGTTGGCCTTGTGGATCGCTCCGACCTCGACGCGCTCGTGCGGGGGCGTCTCCAGCCCCCCCGATTGGAAGGGGTCGTGCTTCACGTCGCCGAGCAGGGCGCCGGCGTGGGCCCCGGTCGCGTCGATGAACGGGGGTTTGTCGTCCGGAGTGTGGGTGACGAGGAGCTTGGCGACATTCGCGCCCGCCTCGCTCCGTCCCCCGGAGAGTCGGACGATCGCGTAGATGATCACGACGACGAGGAGGCCGTAGAGGAGGTCGGCGTAGTTTCCGGTGGTGAACACGAGATAGAGCGTGAAGGCCATGATCGCGAGGGCGACCACGATGAACAGGATCGTCCGTTGCTCCTTCTTCTGGGCCGCCTCGAGCTTCTGGGCGGCGACGATCTCCTTCCCCTTGCCCGCGGGAACGACCCGGATCTTCGGCTCGTTCGAGTCCTCGCTGTTCGGATAGGCCAGGATGTCCTGCAGCGGCTCCTTCGGCAGGAAATCGACCATTGCCCGGGCGAGCATGCTTTTGCCGGTCCCGGGGTCGCCGATGAGGATCATGTGGCGCTTCTGGGTGGCCGCCTTGCGGGCGACCTCGACCGCCTCGTCCTGTCCGATGACCTGCTCGAGGAGACGGGGGGGTACCTCGACTTGGGCGGTGGACGCGTAGGGAAGACTCTCCCCCCACTTGTCGAGCGGCGGAGGCGGCGACGTTTCTGCCGGCTCTCCGGACGGTGTGCCCGCGTCTTCAGTCATTTCGGCGTCCCGACCCCCGTACGCTAGAGGTTCGTTCCGCCATTTGAAGCAGAGGGGGTCTGTATAAATCCCTATAGGAGCACGTGGCGCCGGTGTAAGGTCCGAAGGAGGCTCGACGACTTCCGGACGACTCCGTCGGGCCGTCAGGGTCGGGCGTTATCTATCGGACGGAACTCGGCCGCCCGGGCAGCGCGTGACCGAACGACTCCAAGGGGCGCCGGTCGCGGAAACGATCGACCGGGCGACCCGGGAGGCCCTTCGGGAGGGCGGGGAACGAGGGACGCCTCCCTGTCTCGCGAGCATCCACCGCGGCCTGGAAGGGCCCTTTCGACTCTACTTGAACCGGCAACGCCGGGCGGCCGAAACGCTCGGGATCCGCTTCCGTGAGGAGACGCTCGCGCCGTCGGAGGGCCCGGCGGGTCTTCGGGCCCGCGCGAGGTCCCTCGACGGCGACCCCTCCGTCCACGCGGTCCTCGTGGAGCACCCGCTCCCGACCCGGTACGAGTTCCAGTCGGCGGTGGACGAACTCCGGCCCACGAAGGACGTGGACGGAGTGGGGACGAAGAACCTGGGCCAGTTGGTGGGCGGCCGGCCCGAGCACGCCCCGGCGGTCGCGCTCGCGGCCCTCGCGATCGCCCGCCACTACCACCTGCCGCTCGACGGGGCGCCGGTGGCGATCATCGGCCGTTCGGGGACCGTGGGCCTGCCCCTCGCGCTCCTCCTGGCCCAACGGAGTCCGGGTCCGAACGCGACCGTTACGGTGGCCCACACCGGAACCCGCGACCTGGCCCGGGCCCTCGCGGGCGCCCGGACCGTGTTCTCGTGTGCCGGTGCCCCGAATCTCCTGAACCGGTCCGTCGTCCCGAAAGAGGCGGCCGTCATCGACATCGGGCTCTCGACCCTACCGGACCCGAGCCGGGCGACTGGCGTCCGGATCGTGGGCGACGCGGACCTCGAGTCGCTGGACGGCTGGGCCAGCTCGGTCACGCCCGTGCCGGGGGGAGTCGGACCGGTGACGGTCGCGGAGCTCATGCGGAGCACGGTCCGGTCGTGGCAGGCCCAGCCGGGGGGAGGGCCCGCGCCGTGACGCCCACACCCCGACGGTCCAAGTCCCCGATCGACCTCCACTGTCGCGACTGCCCCATGTGGTACGGCGGGGAGGACGACGGCTGGGGGCCCTGCTCGATCAAGAACCGTCGCGGGGCCAACCGGTACCTGACGTGGGGCGGCCACGAGTGCGACGAGAACTACACGCCGCCGACCACCACACCCGCCTTCGCGAGCGCGGCGCGGTTGAGCGGCATCCGCTCGACCTCGAGCGCATCGGCGGTCGGATACTCCTCGACCTCAAAGGCGGGCCAGGGCAAACGGCGGGCGGCGCGACGCAGCGCCTCCGGCCCGAGTTCCACGCGCCGGCGGGCGACGTCCAACCGGTAGTCGTCGCTCCCGATCCCGACCTTTCGGGCCACCGAGAGGGCCCAGCGGGGAAGGTCGACCGCCCGGTCGGGTTCGACGATCCCGAGGATCACCGTGCCGTCCGGCGTCCGCTCCGCGAACGACGGGGCCGTCCGTTCGGCCCGTCGCAACAATCGTTGTCGGAGTTGGACGCTGTCCTTGAACCGGGACGAACAGTAGTGGACGGGCATCGAGAGGGACGATTCTCGAACGACCCGCTCCGCCACGGCCCGACTCCCCTTGACGCCCCAGCCGTTCTGCGGGTCCACTCGGTACCCGCGACCGTGGAGCTGGTCCTCGTTGGTCTCGGAGAACTCGAGCTCGTTGAGGTTGACGAAGTCGACCCCGATCTCGTCGAGCGTCCGCAACAGGCGCCGCAGCTCGGGCTCCTTCTCGGGGAGGACCGGGATCTCCACGCCCCGCCGGATCCCCCAGGAGGGAGCCTGCTCGAGGACCGCGCGGTACGCCCCTCCTTCCGACGCGAGCGGGCCCCACAGGTAGTGGGGGATGTGGAGGCGGAATTCGTCCAGCCCCGCCCGGGCCAGGCGCTGGAGCTTCTCCGGGTGGGGTTCGTGGGTGTAGAGGTGGATGTTGTGCTCGGGCCCGAACTCGGTCTTCAACAGGCGAACGTAGTGCTCGACGCGGTCGACCACCCCGAGCGGGTCTCCGCCGGTGATCCCGGTCCCTCCGGCCCCGATCGAGCGTGCCTCCTCGAGAACGTCGGCGTCGGTCACCACCCTCCGCTCGTTCGCATACACGACGTCTTTCTGGTTTCGGTTCGGGGAGACGGGACAGTAGAAGCAGCGAAAGCGGCAGAGCCCGGTGACGAACAGGACCATCTTGCGCCCCTCCGCGCACTGCGTGCAGGCCGGGGAGAGGTCCCCCCGGTAGCTCGAGGCCATCGGAAGGAGGTGCAGGCTGGGCGCGGACATGGAGAGCGGGGACCCGAGGGGACCGCTTTAGCGGTTTGGGTGAGGCGAAACCGGCCCACCGGTGCCACCGTTGGTGGCGTCGCGCCACCAAGTGGGGTGGGGGGAGGGGCAAGGCTTAGGTTCAAATCCCCGACCCGACTGGTCGCGCCCGCACTCGGGGGGGCAGGACGTTCATGGAGATGCAACCGGGCCAGATGGCCTACGACCGCGCGAGCACCGTGTTTTCGCCGGACGGCCGTCTGTTCCAGGTCGAGTATGCGCTGCAAGCCATCCAGATGGGCGGCACCGCCGTCGCGGTGACGTACGACTCCGGCATCATCTTCGTCGCCTTCCGCAACCTTCCCACCAGTTCCCTCGCAGAGTCGGGCTCGATCGAGAAGAGCTTCGCGATCGACACCGGGCTCGGCTGCGTCACGGCGGGGCTGATCGCCGACTCGCGCGTCCTGGTCGAGTTCCTCCGCGTCGAAGCCCAGCGCCACCGCCTCACGTTCGGCGAGACCGCTCCCTACACCGTCCTCGGCCACGCGCTCGGGACCCTCCTCCAGCAGTTCACCCAGTTCGGCGGCACCCGGCCCTTCGCGGTCTCGCTCCTCCTCGGTGGGTTCAGCGGCAACGCCCCCGGCCTCATCGAGCTCGACCCGAGCGGCGCGACCATCGGGTGGAAGGCGTACGCGATCGGCCGGAACCGGCGCGCGGTCGCGGACTATCTCGAAGAGAAGGTCAGCGAACACCTGTCGGAAGAGGCGGCCTTCAAGCTCGCGGTCCAGGCGGTCGCCGAGGGATCCCCCACTCCGTTCCAGCCCGAGGCGCTGGATGTCGCGATCCTCGAGCCCGGCGCGGAGCTGCGCCGCCTCCCCTCCAGCGAGGTGGCCCGGCGGGTCCAGGGGATGCCGTTCATCGGCGCCCCCGATAAGAAGTCGAACGGCCGTTAGACGCTCGGGAACCCACCCGAGGGACCGCGCCCGAAGACCGGACGCTCCGTGAAATCCCCCTCCTCCCCCCTGACGCGCGACGGAGTCGGCGCCTTGTTCCTTTACAACCGGGACGTCTTCGACCGGTTCGTCGTCCGGGTCGAGCGGCTGCCGGCGAAAGCCTCGCGAGGGATCGGACATCTCTCGCTCTTCGATTCGCTCGGCACATCCTCAACGTCCACGAGGCCTGGATCGGGTACGTCGTTCCGGGGCGGGTGCGGAAGCTCCCGGCACGGTTCCGCGAACCCGACCGACGCCCGAAGGACTGGGAGGCGTTCCATGCGTACGCGACCCGGGTCTGGGCTGAGGTCGACCGGTACGTCGGCGCGCTCACCTCCCGTGAACTCCGTCGGACCGTTCGAGCGCCCTGGATGCCGGGACGGTACACGGTCGCCGACGCATCCTCCCGGCGACGTTCGAAGAGGCGCACCACCTCGGTGAGATCGTCGGGGCCCTTTGGCAGGACGACCGGAGGTGGCCCGACATGACGTGGATCGACGTCCGCCGCGGGACGGCCCGGGGTCCACGGCGCCGTTCGTTCAGCTCGGGGCGGTGCCCGGGTCGTGCCGCGCGAGGCCCTCGAACTCCTCGCGAAGGCGGATCCGACGCCGGGTTCGATGGTAGGTGACCGCGAATCGGTGCGACTCGTCGCGCACCGCGCGGAGGAGGAGCATCGGCGAGGCGTTCGGGTTCGGTTTCAACGGAACGGCGCGGCCGGGGAAGTAGAGCTCCTCTTCCCGCTTGGCCAGACCGACGACGGGGATCCGCTCGCCCGCCCCGATCTCCTCGAGGGCCGCGACGGCGGCCGCGACCTGACCCGCTCCGCCGTCGATGAGGAGGAGGTCGGGGAGGATCTCCTCCTCGGCGATCCGCCGGAGGAACCGGCGGCGCACCACCTCGGCGATCATCGCGAAGTCGTTCGTTCCCTCGACCCCCCGGATCTTGAAGCGGCGGTACTCGGACTTCTTGGCGACCCCCCGCTCGAAGACGACCAGCGACCCGACCGCCTCGTACCCCTGGAAGAGGGAGATGTCGACGCCCTCGATCCGGTTCGGGATGGTGGGGAGTTCGAGGAGGCTCTGGACCGCCCGGAGCACCTCGCGCGGGGCGGGACCGGGCGTGACCTGGTCGACCGTGGCCCGTGCGAGCCGCTCGGCCAGGTTCGCGAGGGAGGCGTACCGACCGGTCGGGCGGAACTGCACCTCGATCCCCCGGGGGGCGAACAGCTCGTCCAACGTCGCGTCCAGCCCGGCAGGCCGGGGTCCGGCGATGTAGATCCGGGCCGGGGGCTCGATCTGGGCCCCGTAGTACTGGCAGAGGAATTGCCGCAGCACCTCCCCCGGTTCCGGTACGTCGTCCGCGGGAACCTGCAGGAGATGGGGCTCCGTGCCCCGTACCTCGCCGTCCTCGACCCGGAGGACGCCGACCGCGACGCGGAGGCTGGAGGCATCCCGGGGGTAGGCCAGCGCGAGCACGTCCGACCGCCCCGCACCGCGGCCGATCACGTGCTGGCGTTCGGCGAGGGCGTCCAGCCCCCGCAGCGCGTCGCGGAGCAGGGCGGCCCGTTCGAACTCCTGCCGGCCGGCCGCATTCCGCATCTCGCCCTCGAGCTCCGGTCGCAGCGGCGCGACGTTCCCCCGGAGGATGGAAACGGCCCGGTCGATCCGGGTCCGGTACGCGTCCCGGTCGATGGCCCCGATGCACGGGGCCGCACAGACGTGGAGGTGGTAGTACAGACAGGCCTCCTTCGGGAGGCGGACACATCGGCGCAGCTGCAGGAGGTCGCCGAGGAGTTGCTCGACGCTCCGTGCCTCCCGAGCGCTCGTGTACGGGCCGAACAGGAGCACGCCCGGCCGGCGACGGGGCCGTCGGACCAGGATGACCCGGGGGAACTCCTCCCCCACCGTGACCATCAGGTACGGGTAGCTCCGGTCGTCCTTGAGGAGCACGTTGTAGGGGGGCTGGTACTGCTTGACGAGATTGGCCTCCAGCAGGAGCGCCTCCCGTTCGTTCGAGGTCGGGACGAACTCGACGCTCGCGCTCTGCGCGACGATCGTCCCGTCCTTCTCGATCTTCGCCCGCAGATGGTCGAGGACCCGACGGCGGAGGCTCCGGGCCTTGCCGACATAGATGACCTCCCCCCGGGCCGAGCGGAAGAGGTAGACGCCCGGAGCGTCGGGTCCGCGCCGGAACCCCTCCCCCGTCGCCGCCGCGAGCTCGCTCGCCGGCACGAAGGCAGGGAGGCCCGAGGGGGCCGGAGTCTTCATCGTCGCGCCATGCGGGGGACCGGCACCGGGGTCCGAACCAGGGGCGCCAAGAACTGTGCGGTGTGGCCGGGCGGTCCGCGAACCACATCCTCCGGAGTCCCGGCCGCCACGACATGGCCCCCGGCCGACCCGCCCTCCGGGCCGAGGTCGATGAGCCAATCGGCCGATTTCAGCACCTCGAGGTTGTGCTCGATGACGACGACCGTGTTGCCGCCTGACCGGAGTCGGAAGAGGATCTGCAAGAGACGGTCGACGTCGGCGAAGTGAAGTCCCGTGGTCGGCTCGTCCAGGAGGTAGAGGGTCTTGCCCGTCGGGGGCCGGGCGAGCTCGAATGCGATCTTGATCCGTTGGGCCTCTCCGCCGGAGAGGGTCGTCGAGCTCTGACCGAGCTTGATGTAGCCGAGACCGACGTCTTGGAGGAGCTGGAGCCGGTGCTCGATCCTTCGGTGGTTCCGGAAGAAGTCGAGCCCCTCGTCCACCGTCATGTCGAGGACGTCGGCGATCGACTTGTCCTTGAACCTCACTTCGAGCGTCTCGGAGTTGAACCGCTTCCCGCCGCACTCCTCGCAGGCGACGTAGACGTCCGGAAGGAAGTGCATCTCGTACCGGATGACGCCGTCCCCCTCGCACGCCTCGCACCGCCCGCCGGCGACATTGAAACTGAATCGGCCCGGTCGGAAGCCCCGGGCCCGGGCCTCCGGCAGGCCCGCGAACAGATCCCGGATGGGCGTCAAGACCCCGGTGTACGTGCCCGGGTTGCTACGGGGCGTCCGGCCGATCGGCGCCTGGTCGATGAGAAGGACCCGGTCCACCTCGTCGATCCCCTCGATGTACCCGTGCTTGCCCGGCGTATCGCGGCCGAGACCGAGATGTCGTCGCACCGCCTTGTACAGGATCTCCTCGAGCAGGGTCGACTTCCCACTCCCGGAGACCCCGGAGAGAGCCACGAACAGGCCGAGCGGGATCCGCACGGCGTCGCCCTTCAGGTTGTGTTCGAGCGGCCCGTGCACCGTGAGCCAGCGACCCGACGGGGGAGCTCGCCGGACCGGGAGCGCGATCGACCGTTGTCCGGAGAGGAATTCCCCCGTGAGAGAGCGGGGCGTGCCGCCGATCCGTTCGGGGATTCCGGAGTAGAGGATCTCCCCACCGTGGACCCCCGCGCCGGGACCCAGGTCGACGAGCCAGTCGGACGCCCGCATCGTCTGCTCGTCGTGCTCGACCACGAGGAGCGTGTTGCCGAGGTCGCGGAGCGTCTTCAAGGTCGCGAGGAGCCGGGCATGGTCGCGCGGGTGGAGCCCGATGGAGGGTTCGTCGAGAATGTAGAGGACCCCCACCAGGCCCGACCCGATCTGGGTCGCGAGGGCGATCCGCTCGGCCTCCCCTCCGGAAAGGGTACCCGAACCCCGGTCGAGCGTGAGGTAGGTGAGCCCGACGTTCTCGAGGAACCCGAGCCGCGCGCGGATCTCCTTGACGACCTGGCCGACGATCTGTTCGTCGCGTTCCGCGAGCTTCAGGTCTCGGAACATGTGCACCGCATCGGCCACCGTCATCGACGCGACGTCGGCGATCGACCGGCCCTCGACCGTCACGGCGAGGACGCCGGGCTTGAGCCGCTTCCCTCCGCAGCTCCGGCACGGGACGAACGCCAGGAACCCGAGGTAGTACTCCTTCGCTCCCTCGCTCTTCGTCTGCTTCCACCGGCGCTCGACCGCGGCGACCAGCCCCTCGCGGAGCCAGCCGCTGCTCCACCACTCCCCCATCCCGTGGCCGGAGAGGCCGGCGCTCCGGTCGCTCCCATACATGAGGGCCTTCCAGCCCTTCTCGGAGAGCTCGCGGATCGGGCGCCGGTGATTGTAGCCGAACGCCGCGCCGAACCGCTCGAGGGCGTTGTAGGTGGGCGTCAGGCCCCACACGGAGATCGCCTTTCCGATCGGCTTGTCCTTGTCCGGTACGATCCGATCGGGGTCCGCATGCAGGGTCGCCCCGATCCCGAGGCATTCGGGGCACGCTCCCTGGGGATTGTTGAACGAGAACATCCGGGGTGCGAGCTCCTCGATCGAGAACCCGCACTCCGGGCAGGCACGTCGACTGGAGAAGGTCGTACGCTTCCCCTTGGTCCCCCGGACGATGACCAGACCGTCGGACAGTTGCCGGGCGAGTTCCACCGCCTCCGCGAGGCGTGTCCCCTCGGACTCGTCGACGTCGAAGCTGTCGACCACGACCTCGACCGTGTGCTTCTTGTTCTTCTCGAGGCGGACTTCCGCGCCCGGAAGGCGCACTTCGACCCCGTCGACCACGAATCGGCGGTAGCCGGACTTACGCAGCCGCTCGATGACCTCCTTGTGCTCGCCCTTCTCGCCGCGTACGACGGGGGCGAGGAGGTCGATCCGCTCGCCCCGGGCCTGGGCGCTCACCGCCTCCACGATGCGGTCGACCGACTGGGGCGAGATCTCGTTCCCGTCGTTCGGGCAGTGCGGTACTCCCACCCGAGCGAACAGCAACCGGAGAAAGTCGTAGATCTCCGTGACCGTCCCGACCGTCGACCTCGGGTTGCGGCTACCCGCTCGTTGTTCGATGGCGATCGCCGGAGACAGGCCCTCGATGGAGTCGACCTCCGGTTTGTCCATCTGCCCGAGGAACTGTCGAGCGTACGCCGAGAGGCTCTCGATGTAACGCCGTTGTCCTTCCGCGTAGAGCGTGTCGAAGGCGAGCGACGATTTACCGGATCCGCTGACCCCGGTGATGACGATGAATTTGCCTCGAGGGAGGTCGATGGAGACGTTCTTGAGGTTGTGCTGCCGCGCCCCGCGGATGCGGATCGCCTCGGACGGTTCGGTCATCGACCCCCGACCCTAGGCCGGCCACAGGGCCCGCACCGTCGCTTCCAATCGGGTCAGCACATGCGCCTGGACTCGCTGCCCGAGCTCGGCAGAGGCCGGCCGGGTGTCTCCCATGACGCTCTCGGGCCACTCGTCCTCGGTCGGGGACCCCGGGAGGAAGAGGCTCCGACGGTTCTCCACCACCGGGCGGTCGGGGCCGACGGTCGACGGGGCGAGGGCCATGACTCGGGAAGTTTCGAGGAGACCCGCGTGCCCATCGGTCGCGGGCGACTCCTTCCCTCGAAGCTCGTAGACGAAGTCGTAGTCGGACAGCACCGCGATCCGGGTCTCCGGGTGAAGCCGCATGGAGTGGTCCGCCGCTTCCCGAAGAGCGGCCATGTGGCCCCGCTCCGCGTGGCCGGAGAGGACCAGGATACGGTGAACGCCGGATCGTGCGAGCTCGGAGAGGACCCCTTCGACATGGGATTCGAGCTGAGGGATCGAGAGGGAGACGGTGCCGGGGAACCGCCGGGCGCCCGGTGCGGAGCCGTACGGAAGGGTGGGGGCGACCAGCGCGTCCACCCGTTCGGCCAGGGCCATCGCCGTGGCTTCCGCCTGGATCTGGTCCGCTCCCAACGGCAGGTGGGGTCCGTGGGCCTCGAGGGCCCTGACCGGTAGGATGACCAGGGGGTCGGAGCGAAGCCGCCGCTCGAACGTCCGTGAATCGAGATCGGCGAGCCGACGAGAAGTGGGCATCCCCCGAAAGACCGGGCGTCCATATTTAACCCGGGCCGGGAGGTACAGGAACGGTAACTCCCCGGCCGAGAGGTGGGACGCCCTCTTAGCCTCGGGACCGGTACCCGTGGGTTTCGCCCCGGGCCTTCAAGGGGGCGCGGGAGTGGCCGACGCTTCGACCTTGGCCGGCACGTCCGTCGGCGCCGAGGCGGCCGACTTCTTCGTTCGGGCGCGCGGCGCGCGACGGGCGGCCTTCGCGGGAGGACCCGATGGGATGGCGGCCGTCGAGGGTAGCGGGGTGGGCTCGATGGTGGACTCGGTGGCCGGTGCGGGGGCCTTCACGCGCTTGACCGGCTTCTTTCGGGCGGCCTTGGCCTTGGCCGCCTTCTTCGCCTCGGCCTCTTCGCGCTTCTTTACCCGGGTGGGGCACTCCGGATTGATGCAGAGGGTCCAAGGCGGCCGACCGGCCTCGATGGCCGTGACGACGGGTGCGTGGCAGACGGGGCAGGGGGGTTGGTCCTTCTCGAGCTTGCCGCGCTGCGGGAGCGGGTAGGTGACCCGACACTCGGGGTAACCGGTGCAGCCGACGAACCGGTTCCCCCGGAACGAGTAGCGGATCTGCAGCGGATGGGAACACGACGGGCAGGTCCCGATGCCGAAGGCCTTCTGATGCTCCGGACACTCCGGGTTGATGCAGTACAGGTCGGGTCGCTGACCCCGGAAGATGATCTTGACGCGTGGCGTCTTGCACGTACCGCAGAGGAACTCTGGTGCCGGTTCGATGAACCCGGCGGCCGGCAGCGAGTAGGTCACGGGGCATGTGGCCGGGTTGTTCGAGCACTGGACCCACCGCGCGCCCCGGGGGCTGCGGGCCATGCGGAGCGCCCCGCCACACTTCGGGCACGGCCCGACGAAATGTTGGCGGTCGAGGGCGCCCGTGAGGGTCTCTTTCACGCCCGCGGCGTTGGCCAGGAGGAGAGCGTACGCCTCGCGCAGCATCTCGCGCGACTCATCCAGCACCTCCGACTTCGGCTTCTTGGACTCGGCGACCAGCTCCATGTCCTCTTCGAGGCGGTGCGTCATCTCCGGTCGGGTGATCACCGGGGCGTGCGCCCGGAGCGCTTCGGCGACCGCGATCCCGGTCGAGGTCGGTTCCAGCTGTCGTTGGTTCACGTAGTGCCGGTCGAAGAGCTTCTGGACCACGTCGTGCCGGGTGCTCTTCGTACCCAACCCGAGTCGCTCCATCTCCTGGATGAGCGAGCCCTGGGTGTAGCGCCGCGGAGGCCGCGTCTGGTCTTCCAGCAGATCGACCTTCGTGATGGTCACCGTCCCGCCGACC
>JAKIWQ010000080.1 GCA_022749935.1 Thermoplasmata archaeon
ACCTCGGGAACGCCCCCTTGGCTCTTGTCATGAGTCGCTCGCGGGAAAGCGGTGCCTACCTCGGAGGCATCGGAACCATGCTCGGAGACACCCGGGCATGCACCGCCTGCGGCGGAATCCACGAGAGCCACCCCTATGGGCTCCAACACCGCGGCGCCCGCTCGTGCCCTCTGATCGTCGCGGACGACTTCGCCGCGGTCAGCCTCGCGGACGGTCGATTCCAAATCGAAGGGACCTCCGAACCGGAGCCCAGCATGCCCCTCCGAACCCCGATCCCTCTCTCCCTCGGCGGGATTCCCCTCCCCCCGCGCGAGGCCGATTCCCGAACCGGGCGCCACCTCGAAGTCCCGTGGCTCCCCCCGCCTGACCTTTCGGAGGTCGTCTGATGCTTCGCGGCAGTCGCTCCCAGGAGCCCAACTCGGTCGCCGAGGCCTATCGGGGCTCGACCTCCAGCCATGAATTCCTTCTCGCCGTGGCTCCCCTCCCCAACGCCCCGGAATTCCGGATCTCGGGCTGGCCCCAGTGGCTCGTCCCCGGTCACCTCTCCCTCTCGCGCGCCGTCCGCTCGAGGACCAACGAACCGGACGATCACTAACTCACGATGTCTTAGGCCCCGGCGGGATACCCGGTCCCGCCGGGGTCGGTATTTTCCAACGACCCCGAAAGCGAGATTCGCTCGCCCGGTCTCGATTTCTACCTCCCCCACAAAGACCAGATACCCCGACGGGGTGGGTCGACCCGGTTAGAACGCATGGTCGACTCGAAATGTCCGGTGTGCCACGGGGAGCTTGAGGCCGGATTCGTGACGACCACCAACGGTTCGGGGCTGCTCTGGGCGGTTGACCGGGCCGAAAGTCGGCTCCGACCCACGGGCCTTGAGGTTCTGGTTCCGACTGGGTTCGGGGGAACCTACTCCGCCAACCTGCCGGGCGTCCGATGCAAGACCTGTCGGACGATCACGCTGAGTCTGCCGAAGTAGCCTTCACGGAGCGGCCTCACCGGCCACCGTGAGAGGCTTCACGAGGAGGGTCGGGGCCGACAGGTAGTCCGAAAGGGTCCCCTTCGACCCGATGGCGGCGATGTTGGCGAGGAGGGAGGGGGCCGCCGGGGGCCCCAGGACCGTCCCGCCGACCGTACCGCCGCGAACCGGTTCGGCGATCTTTCCGTTCCGAATGCGATAGCCGATCCGAATCTCCCCACCGAAGAACCCGGAAAGAGGGTCGGGGCTGGCCCAGCCAAGCTGTTGTACCCAGATCCCCTCGCCCGCGGCCTCGGCGATCTCCTCATCAGTGCCGCCCGAGCCGGGTTTCACCACGAGGGTGGACGCTCCGACCCCGGGAGGGTAGGTGAATCGCATCCAGTCGCGCGCCCCGAAGCCGGCCCCGCGAAACGCATTGCCCGTCGACGCAACTTCGAACGCCCCCGCGTGGAGCACGTCGTAGAGCAGACCGGTGACCTTTCCCGACTCGATCAGCGCACGGGACCCCGTGGCCGTCCCCTCATCATCCAGAGGGCCGGTGTTGACGGCCCAGGGGTACCGCCCATCGTCGTGAAGTGTGAAGTTCTGGGCGCCAAGCATGGACCCTACCTCGGGGGCGACCTCCTGGAGACGGGCCGCCCCCGTACACCGGAAGGCGAGCACCCCGGGGAGGATCCCGGAAAGGACGTGGGGAGGCAGGACCACAGGAAGGTCCCCATTGGGCGGGGCTTTGGCTCGGCGCGCGTCTCGGGCGTACTGGCACCATGCGGCGACCGGGTCTCCCGCATGATCGGGGTCGACCCGTCGGTCGAGCTGGTTGACCCAGTACTCTCCAGGAGGGGCACCCTCCGGGCCTCCGAACGCCTTGACGGCGAGCTCGAGAGCGACAATCGTGTGACGGTAATCGGCCCGAAGTCCCCCCGAGTTCGCGACCGAGGTTTCGGTGAGGGTGGCCCGAACCGAACCGAAGCTAGGAACGACGTCCTTGATCGAGTCGAACGGCGCGAGCAGGCCGGCGACGTACGCGGCGAGCCGCGGAAGGGGGGCTTCCCAGAGCTTCGTGTCCACCACGTCGACCGTTCCCTGAGGTGCCGTGGTCGGCAGGTTCACGTGTTTGGTGGGGAAATCGGAATGGACCGCGATCAGGTCGGCGTCCCGAACCGCCTCGGCGATGCCCTCCGGCGTGAAGTCGGTCGATGCTTGGAATCCACGACCGATCCGGTCGCCGTGGGTCCGGAAAACACGCAGACCGTACCCCTCTACACACAGCGGCCCACGGATCGCTTCGACCATCCGCCCGTTGAAATGGAACTCGAATCGACGGATCCGTTCTCCGAAGACCTCCCACGGGCCCTCGGTCCGGAGCCGATCGGCGACGCGTTGTCCGACCGATCCCGTGGGCTCGGCGGACCTCATGCCGGCCCCACGATGGCGTCGGACAGCAGGTAGGCTCCACCGGTACCTGCCGGGAGGGTGTCGGAGTGTCCCTTCCCGCAGTACCCGGTGTCGATGATGAAGTCGTCCGACCGGCTCACTCCCCGGATTCCGTGGAGGAAATCGAGGACTTTCCCCGACAGGGCCATGGAGGTGACCAGATCGCCGAGTTTTCCGTTCTCGATCATCCGCCCCTTCTTGACCTTCAGTTGCATCTGGCCCCCCAGAGGGTCTTCGATCCCGGAAGTAGCCCGCTCGAGAAGGACCCCGTTCTTGGCCTCCACGACCAGCTCGTCGAGCTTCCAGTCGCCCGGTTCGACGTAGGTGTTGGTCATCCGAACAAACGGCCGACTGAGGAAATCGGCCCGTCGGGTGTTCCCTGTCGGTTTGGCATGTAGGACCTGGGCGGTCTCCCGGTCGTGGAGCGCCCCGACGAACTTTCCCCGCTCGACCAGGACCGTCCGTTGCCCCGGGTTCCCTTCGTCGTCGAAGTAGATGCTGCCCCATCCTCCGGGGTACGAACCGTTGTCGACGATCGTGAGGTAGTCGGGTCCGACCATCTGGCCGAGGATGGGCTTGAGATACGACCGGTCGCGAACGAACTGGTCGGCCTCGGTCCCGTGACCGAACGATTCGTGGGCAAAGGTCCCGGCGACCCCAGGGTCGAGGATGACCGTCATCGCTCCGGTGGGCGGGGCCTTCGCTCGAAGGAGCGCTCGCGCTCCCTCGGCCGCCTCCTTGACCTTGGGTTCGGTTAGGAAGTCGAGCCGTTCGACCCCGCCGACGCCCCCTTCTCCGATAAAATCAAACTCGACTCGGCCGCCTTCGAAGGCTAGCGGCGCGACCGATCCGGAGACCCGGGAGATCTGTTGATAACATCGGGCACCTGCCGTGTTGACGTAGAGGCGCTCCTCGTCCTCCCACGCGATCCGGACAAAGGCGTCGCGAATGTCGGTCACCTGGGTTGCCCAGCCCAGGACATCCTTGCCGAGAGAGAGCATCCCCTCGACCCCGAGCTCGGAGGCCGGGTGGGGTGGATTCGTCAGAGCTTGCGCGTCCGTGGTGGACGACGGACCTGGCGGAGCGCTCCGAACGAGGGTCGACTCCAACGCCCGTTCGATTCCGTCGAGAGCTACTTCCAAACCAGGCAAGCTCAAGTCGGAACTCGCCGACTCGACCCACCGCGTGCCAGCCCAAGCCCGGAGGGCGGCGCCGTGGAGTCTAGGTTTGCTCGAAGGAGTCGTCGACTTCCGGTCCAATCGGACCCCCTGGCCGACGACATTCTGGCCCAGAATTTCGGCGAACGGGGCCGCGCGTTCGAGGCGCATCAGGATCCGGTCGATTTCCGATTCGAAGTCGCGTAAGTCCGGCATGAACGAGCGACCCAAGAGCGGAGTATGCTTAATCGTAGTGCACGGCGCGTGCTCACTCGGGAACCCGGAGCGCCCCGGTTCTCCCGGAAGACCGGTCTAGGACCCCTCGACGCGGGTGGCGCCCCCTTATAGGCGATAACGCCTGCCCCGAACGTCCGGCTTTTCGAGGGCGGACGCACGGATGAAATCCCCTCCGCGAGACTTCGGGATCGTCGGGTACGACCACGTCGACCTTC
>JAKIWQ010000081.1 GCA_022749935.1 Thermoplasmata archaeon
CTGGGGAGACGAGGATCAGCTCATTCCGCCGGCCCAAACTCAGTCGATGAGGACTCGAGTTCGGGGGAGCTTCGGCGTCGGGATTCCCGGTGCGGGGCACCTCCCCTCGTTGGAGGCACCGGAGTCGTTCGGGCGCGCCCTCACGGCGTTTCTCGAGCGACTGTAGTCCGAAGGACGCCGTCTCCGCGCACCGAAGCGCGCGCTTGGCCAGAGAACGCTATCCACGCCGACCCTAACCCTATAGGCGCGACCTCCCTCCGGAGGATCGGCGCAGCATGGATTCCACCCCGGCCCAAGGCACGGTCCTGCAAGTCAACGTGAAGCCCGAAGTGCCAGGACAGCACGGCCTCCCGAAGATTCCTACGAAGGAAGCCCGTGTCACAACTCAGGGCGTCGCAGGGGATTTCAACCGCTACCGGCACGAGGACAAACGCGACGACCCGAACATGGCATTGCTCCTGGTCCCAGTGGAGATCCTGCAGCAGTTGAACCGGGAAGGTTGGCCCGTACAGCCCGCGGACCTAGGGGAGAACGTGACGACCTCGGGAATCCCCAACCACGCGTTCCGCATCGGCCAGCGGGTGGCGATCGGTCCGGTGCTCGTGACCATCGCAAAGCCGTGCGACCCCTGTACCAACCTGTTCCTCCTCCCCTACGTGGGGCGGGAGCAGGGTCCAAAGTTTCTCAAGACGATGGTGGGACGGAGGGGCTGGTATTGCCGGGTCCTCCAAGAGGGGACGGTGCGACCGGGAGACGTGGTCCGCATCCTCGGCCCCTAGCCCGCCCGAGGGGTCGGCGTCGCCGCGGGAGCGAACCGGGCCGTGAAATGGGGAAGGTGGGCGGGCCGATGCGCGTACCGCATTCCGTGGATCTCCCCCCTCCGAGCATAGACCCGTCCGACCACGTCGGCCACGTAGGCGAGCTGGGCCGACGAGTAGACCCGCCGGGGCACCGCGAGCCGTACCAACTCGAGCGAACGGGCGCCTGTTTCGGGCGGGCCGAACATAAGGGACCCTACTTCGACCGACCGGATGGCCCCCTCGCGATAGATTTCCACCACGAGCGACTGGCCGGGAAGTTCCTCGAGGGAAAGATGAGGGAGGAACCGTCGGACGTCGAGGTAGACCGCATGACCGCCGATCGGCCGGAGGAGGGGGACCCCGTAGGCAGTGAGCCGCTCCGCGAGATACCGCACCTGGCCGATCCGGTGGGATAGGTAGTCGAGGTCGGTGGCTTCGACCAGCCCGACGGCCATCGCCTCGAGATCGCGTCGGGCCAGCCCTCCGTACGTCGTGAACCCTTCGAAAAGGATCTGGGCTTCGTTCAGTCGCTCGGCGACCGCCGGGTCCCGGGTCGCGACAAACCCGCCGATGTTGACCAGCCCATCCTTTTTGGCACTCATGGTCGCGCCGTCGGCGAGGTCAAAGAACGCTCGGCCGATCTCCCGTATCGACCGACCCTGTAGCCCGGCCTCCCGCTCGCGGACCAGGTAGGCGTTTTCGGCCCAACGACACATGTCGAGGTAGAGAGGGACTCCTCGTGAGTGGGCGAGGCTCGAAACCTCACGCAGGTTGGCGAGCGAGACCGGTTGGCCACCGCCGGTGTTGTTGGTGACCGTCACCATCACCAACGGCACATGTTCCCTTCCCTCGAGATCGAGCAGCTTCTCCAGGGCGGCGACGTCCACGTTCCCCTTGAAGGGCATTTCGCTGTCGGGGTCGTACGCTTCAGGAACCGCCAGATTCACCGGACGTCCGCCGTTGTGAAGGATGTGGGCTTGGGTCGTGTCAAAGTGCATGTTGTTGGGCACTACGGATCCGGGGCGGCACAGGGTCGAAAAGAGGAGGTTCTCCGCCGCGCGGCCCTGGTGGGTGGGAAAGACATAGGCAAACCCGGTAAGGTCCCGGACCACCGTCTCGAAGTAAGTGAAGTTACGACTCCCCGCGTAGGACTCGTCGCCCAACATGAGCGCCGCCCACTGTCGGTCGCTCATCGCTCCCGTTCCAGAGTCGGTCAGCAGGTCCACCCGGATCTCGTCCGATCGCAATTGGAACAGGTTGAAGTGTGCCCTTTGCAGCGCGGCCTCTCGCTCCGCGGGAGACGGGTCGGGAATCCGCTCGACTACTTTGGTACGGTACGGCTCGAATGGTGGAGGCGTCCCATCGGAGGGAGTCACCGAAGGCGTCACAGGCCGGTGGCCCTCTTATACCGCCGGACGCGCCGACTCGATGCACTCCCTTTCGCAAGGCACCTTCCCCGAGGCTACCGCGCACCCGCGATCTGGGCGGGCCGCCCATCCTAAGTCCGTAGCCCCGACCCTCGGTCGAATTCGGTCGCGTCGAGCGGTGCGAGCCAAGGAATGGTCGTATCGGTGGCGACCCTCGGTCTAGGCCCGGGAGTCCCCTGCCGGCAGGAGACTACTGTTCACCCCAACCACCACCCCGAATCTTCCAGGTATCGTTCAACGGCGTCGAGAGCGGTCCGGCGCCGCCGAACAGCAGGACCCACCCCTGTTTTGGGTTGAAACTGATCATCGCCAGCGATCGACCCGTGAGCGAGGATGGAGAAGCGGCCGACTTCGTCCAGACCCCGGCCAAGAACGTCCAGGTGTCATTGAACGAGCGGGACCAACCCGGATGGTTCGATCCACCAAAGAGGAGAACCCCGCGGGTCGTCTCCAATTGGGCCATCACCGCCCCGGCCCGAGGAGACGGGCTCACGGCAGGCGACAGCTTCGCCCAGGTCCCGTCGGCGAACTTCCAGGTCCCGTTGAGGAAGCCTCCCGTGGAACATGGCCACTGTCCTTGGCACCCTCCGAACAACACCACGTAGCCGTCCGCCGCATCCCACGCCATGCCCGCGAACGCCCGGCCCTCCGGGAGGGTAGGCGGGTGGATTTGGGTCCAGTGACCCAGGTGGAACTTCCAAGTATCGTTCAGGAAGCCGCCCGTCGTGTTGTGCCCTCCGAAGAGCACGGAGTAGCCATCGCGGACGTTATCGGCGAAACCAGAACCCTCCCGGGCCGGAGGGGAGGATCCCCCATTGAGCGCCCAGTCATGGAAGACGGCAAGGAACAGCCACGTCTGAGCTCCGTCCACGAGGACTGGGCATTGAACGCTGGAGTCGTAGGTCATGGCCAGGTCCATTCCCGCCGGAGGTGAATGTCGAGGGGAGAGATGGGACCAGAACCCGGGAGCTCCGGGCGTGCACTTCGACCAAACCCACGTGTCGTTGAACCAGGTGGTGTTGTTGTGTCCGCCAAAAAGGAGAGCCGTGCAGGGAGGATCGTTCGCCATCACCCCTCCGATGCGAGCGGGAGGGGACACCGGGCTACCGGAGTGCGGGCCGGACGAGGCCAACGACCCTTGCGCTTCGGAGAGGATCGACGATTCGGTCGGGCTATTCTCGTGTAGCCGTGCAGCGTTCGCCGAGACGACTCTCGAGGTCACGGGAACGCTGACTCCGTTCGCCGCCAGGAGGAGGGTCGTGAGCTGGATCATCACTACCGCGACGACAAGCGCCGCGCTTCCCCAGCCGTCAGGGACCGGGTGGCGCCGGGCGCCGGCGACCTCGTGTTGGGCTCGCAAAGGGGAACCCCGTCGTGACGGGGACGGGACGGAGCGTTATGAAGCCGCCTAGGGAGTGTCGACGGCCGGAAGGTGCCTCGCAACACCGGCGCGGGAATCGTAGCGGCCGAACGCCCTGCTCAACTCTGGTGAAGGAGCGATTCTTTGACGAGAAGTGGGCCCAGTCGGATTTGAACCGACGACCTCCCGGTTATCAGCCGGACCGTCAGAGAAAATGCCGTTCGGAAGCCCCCTACCCGATGTGGGACCCGGAAGACCCCCCGTTGGATGCCCTGGAACGCTCGTTCGCTTGGCTCGCTACACCCACTTACACCGAGGTCGCTCGGTCCTCCACCGAA
>JAKIWQ010000082.1 GCA_022749935.1 Thermoplasmata archaeon
ACGAAGTTGGGGTCCTCGAAGAACGCATAGAGGAATCCGTCGCCGGTCCGCATCGTCAACCCCTCGGGGATCGGCCGTGCGGCGTCGAGTCGTTGGCCCATGGCTTCGATGAGACCGCTTGCGAGCTCGACGAACGCCGGGGTCGCCATCGTCACTCCGAACGCCGGGTGTGTTAAATATGATGGCCGTCAACCGGCAGTCGGCCGTGAACCTCGCTGCGCTCTACCGTTATCTCCCCTCCCTCGAACGCGAACTGACCCGACAATACACCTTGGCTCGTCGGGAGGCACCCCCCTCCCTCCGGCCGCTTCTGGACGTCAACTCCGAATTCACCCTCCGAGGAGGGAAGAGGTTCCGGGCGATCCTCGTGCTCGCCGGATATCACCTCGCGACGGGTCGCGCTCCCCGAGCGGCCCTCTCGGCGGCCGCCGGGCTCGAGCACTTCCAGAGTTGGATGCTCATCCACGACGATATCATCGACCACGCCGAGGTGCGCCGGGGAGGACCCGCCGTCCACCGCTCCCTCGCGGTGGAGCACGCGAAGTCCGGCCTCGAGGGAGCGAGCGACGACTATGGGGTCGGGATGGGAATCACCCTCGGGGACCTCGAGGAGCCGTTGACGGTCCGCGCCATCCTCGAGTCCAAGGTCCGAGCGACCGATCGCCTTGCCGCACTTTCCGAGTACGTTCGTATGACGCGGCTTACAGCGTTCGGCCAATTGTTCGACATTCGGAACGGAACCCTCCCCCCCGGCGAGGTCAGCGAGCAGGACGTCCTCGACGTGCATCGGCTCAAGTCGGCGATCTACACGGTCGTCTCCCCGCTCCGCATCGGTGCCGTCCTGGGCGGGACGTCGCCGGCCCGACTGACCGACCTCGAAGCGGTCGGGACGGACCTCGGCGTTGCCTTCCAGCTGCGCGACGACGTGCTGGGTACCGGGTTTGACGCAGAGGAGTCCGGGAAAAGCTCGAACGACCTCATCGAGGGGAAACGGACGCTGCTCGTGACGCGCGCGTGGGAAAAGGGGAGCCCCCAGGACCGGTCCCGCCTCGAGCGCGTACTCGGCCACCCGCAGGCGGTTCCTGAGGATGTCGACCGGGCCCGCGAGGTGATTCGGGCGACCGGCAGCCTCGCCTACTCGGAAGGTCGGATCTCCCAATTGACCGAGCGAGCGTTTGCGCGACTCCAGTCGAGCCGCCAGATTCCGGCTCGGGGGAAACCGCTGCTCCGAGAGATCGGCGACCGGTTGGTCCACCGGAGTTCGTAGGGCTGCCGGACGCCTATTCGGACGACGCGCTGGAGGCGGCCGGCCCGCCGGAGGCCAGACCTTGGGCCTGCAGGGCCTGGGTGAGTTCCTGCTGCATCGAGGTGTACCGTTCTTTAAGGTGGTTCTCCTGGCGCTCGATCGCTTTCAGCCGCACCTCGAGGGTTTCTTTGTCTTCGGTCAACAGGTCCTCCACCTCCTTCTTGTTCTTCGCCCGGATGAGCAGGCCCCCGATCGGCCGATAGACGACGGAGTCGTCGGAGAGGGTCTTCAGCTCGTCCACTGTGTGGCCGAGTTCTCGGACCCGGAGGTCGATCTGCAGCCGCTGCTGCTGGATCGCGCCCAACTCCTGCTGGAGCCGTTGGAACTGCTTGATGTCGTTCTGGAGCTTCGCGGGGAGTGCCACGGGGCGTGCCACCCGGTGCCGAACATAACACCTTCGGGAAGGCTGCCGTTCACGGAGACGGAGCCGGTCCGTCCTTGGGCGGCGGGTGGGCCCGAGCTAGGGTCGCGAGGGCCAGATGGACCCAACCGAGGTAGGTGTTCATCGCGGCTCGGACCGAGCCGGTGTCTCGGGCGGAGAGCCGGATTTCCACCACCTCCGGTGCGGGCCGGGCGACCGCCGCCTTCGCTCTCGGCACTTCCCGCGACGCCTCTGGGAGGAGGGTTCGCTCGAGCCACGTGGCCAGTTCCGCACGGGGCATTCGAACGGAAATGACCGCGGTCCAGCCGGGATCCGTATCGCTCACTGGCGAATGTCTCGTTCGATGGAGGCCAGGACGCGGTCCGTTTTCTCCGCCGCGGCCTGGACGTACGCCGACGGGTCGAGGAGGCGGTCGATCTCTCCAGCATCGATCCACTGGAGGATCGCCGGGTCTTTTTTCGCGCGTTCGGCGAGCGAGGGTCCGGAGCCTGGGTCCTTGGTCAATCGCCGCAACAGTTCGTGTGCGTCCGTGCGGGCGAGACCGCGACCGGTCAGCGCGAGCATGAGGCTCTCGGTCATCGACCCTCCCGCGGACCGGTTCACCTCCGCGGCCATCCGAGCCGTATCGACGCGCAATCCCTCGAACACCCCGGTGAGCTTAGTGAGCACGTCGTCGGCGAGCAGGATCGAGTGAGGAAGCACGACCCGCTCGTTCGCCGAGTTCGACAGGTCCCGCTCATGCCACTGAGCCATGTTTTCTAACGGGGGAAGGGCGAACGCCCGGATCAGGCGGGCCAGGCTGGTGACGTTCTCCGACTGCACCGGGTTCCGTTTCTGGGCCATGGTTGAACTCCCTACCTGCCGGCCCTCGTCGAACGGCTCGGCGACCTCCGCGATCTCCGTCCGTTGGAGATTCCGGACCTCGGTCGCGAGACGCTCCGCCGTCCCGGCGACGAGCGCGAGCCAGTTCGTGAATTCGGCGATCCGGTCGCGGCCGACGATCTGCGTGGGCGCCTCGTCGGCCGAGATCCCGAGGCGTCGCATGACACCCAGCTCCACCGCCACGGCGTGGCGCCCGAACCCCGCACCCGTTCCGACGGCACCGGCCATCTTGCCGACGGTCAGGCGAGGAAGGAGCTCATCGAGCCGTCGACGGTGACGCATGACCTCGGCGGCCGCCACGGCCATCTTGTATCCGAACGAGATCGGGACGCCGTGTTGGCCGTGGGTACGGCCGACCTCCGGCGTAGCGCGGTGGCTTTGAGCAAGGGTTACCAGGGCCCGCGCCAGGGCAGAGAGGTCCTCTCGTAGAACGACCGCGCTCTCCTTCAGTTCGAGGGCGAGAGCGGAGTCGGTGATGTCGGCGCTCGTAGCTCCGAAATGGACCCACCGACCGGCCGAGCCGGATGCCTCGGCGAGCGCCCGAGTGATCGACATCACGTCGTGCTTCAGGTCGCGTTCGAGCGCGTCCACTCGTGCGAGCGAGACCCGGTCGGTCGTCGCCGAGCGGGCGATCGCCTCGGCCGCGTCGGCCGGGATCATCTGGAGTTCGCCTTCCGCTTGCGCGAGGGCGGCCTCCACACGGAGGGCGCGCCCCAGGCGTGCCTTACGGGAGAAGAGATCGCGGACCTCGGGGCGTCCGTAGCGGAACTCGAGTGGACAGAACAATGCGGCGCCGTCGTCCGCCACGCCTCAGGACCCGGGGGCGTGTATATAGGCCATACTCTCGGTGCGGAGTTTCGGTGGGTCGACCCTCGCCGTCGGAAAGCCTATCCTGCCTTTGCCGGTTCCGGGTGACCCCGGAACCCAACCGGGCGGGGGTGCAGGTTCCTGACGGTCCGGAGCGTTCGAGTCGTCGACTCCCATACGGCCGGCGAGCCGACCCGGGTCGTCGTCTCAGGTGGCCCAGACCTCGGTCGAGGTCCCCTGGACGCTCAGGTGCGCCGATTCCGAGAACAACATGACGCGTTCCGTCGTGCCCTCGTGAACGAACCGCGCGGGTCGGGCGTGGTCGTAGGGGCCCTCCTGGTTCCACCGATCAACCCCGCCTCTTCTACCGGGGTGATATTCTTCAACAATGCCGGCTACCTCGGGATGTGCGGCCACG
>JAKIWQ010000083.1 GCA_022749935.1 Thermoplasmata archaeon
CCGAGTCCACTGCCGCACGGAGGGCGGCGAGCCCTTCGGGAGAGGTCGTGCGGCGGCCGGTCAACGTCCATTGCACGGGGAACTCGGGCGGGAGCGCTTCCCGGAGAAACGCGTACTCGACCGGGTCGAGATGGAACACGGCGGCCCGATAGTGACCGGTTCGAAGCAGGTGGCGTACGCCGTCCACCACGCTCGCCCGCTCGCGGTCTTCCCAGTCCCCGGTGACGGGGATGTCGTAGTGCCGGGCCGGCGGCATGTCCTCCAGTTCCTGAGGGACGAGTCCGATGGGTGAGCTGACCGAGACGACGTGGACCCTTTCGATGGGGAAGAGCCCCTCAAGGGCCCCGTAGAACCGCCGGTGGGAGCGCGACAAGCGGTAGGGCTTCGTACGGGAGCAGGGCACCATCAGGAGCACCGACTTCGACGTGGGGGGCACGTAGCGGGTCAGGAGCCGGTGGCGGAACCGGGCCATCTCCGGCCGTCGATGAGCCTCGAGGAGAACGTACGGCACGGTCCCGGCGCCGGTGACCGGAGTCCGCTCTTCGAGCACTTCCCGGAGGTCCCGGTCGGCGTACCGGAGCATCTCGGCCAAGGCCGGTTCGGCCGGGAGACGGGACTCGACGAGCTGGCGGAGTCGTCCCGTGCGCGCCGCGGTACGAACCTCGGCCATCGCCCGACGATAGACCGCTACGGTGTGCCCCTCGGCCGACCCTTCCGATCGTGAGGCACAGGACGCGCACTCGCAGAGCCCTTCGGTCCTCGCGACCGCCGCGTCGGTTGAACCCAGGGTCGCGTCGAGAAATGCTCCCCGCGCGGCGTCGAGGAGGCCCGCGGTTGAGTCCACGAGGTCGACCCCGAGGTACGCGAGCAGGGGGACCCGATGCGGTAGGGCGACCCGCGGTGCCCACAGGACCGGCGCCGCACCGAACAGGGCGCGGATCTCGCGCAGACCGTGGACGAACGGAAGCCCCTCGGACCAAAGCGCGCGAGCGTTCCCCCAGATGAGTAGGTCCGGGTGGGAGGTCCGCAGAGTCTCGGGCAGGTCGCGCGGGAACGGGGGCCGGACGAGGAGGGCGTGGGCGCCCACTGCAGTAGCACCTCCGACCGGGCCCACGACCTCCGGTGCCGGAACAGGATACTCGAGGTCGAGTCGGCGAGTCCCGTCCGAGATCTCGAGGTGACGGTGCCCGAGAGGGGCGTCCAAGGCCCGGAGGGAGAGCCCTCCTCCCACCGCTCCGGCCCCGCGGCTCTCCAGGAGACCCGGCGTCGCGAGCGGGACGTCCCCCAGGGTGGCGGCCCCGATGAGGGCGAGTCCCTCGAGACGCTCAACGGTCCGGCCCACAACTCCCTCGCGACCGGCCCCTACGGTGCCGGTTCACCCGGTCCCCGAGGTCTTGGGGGTACGCTTGCGGCGTCGAACGGCGGTAGGGGGTGTGGGGAAAAACGTCTCCCACGCCGGGATCAGCGCCTCGCGGTGCTCCGCTCCCGCTTCGGAGCGACCGCGTCGACCGAAGAGCGGGTCGTGGGTGTCCCGTACCTCCCGAAGGAACTCTCCGGGGTTCTGGCTCGCCTTCTCGAACCCGTAGAGGATCAGCTGGCGCAAGAAGCTCGAGCGGCCGCGCCAACCGATGCGCCGACGGACGGCCGGATTGAGATGGCGCTTGGCGAGTCGCCAGACCTCGTTCGTCGTGCGGTAGTCCCGAGCGGAGAGTCCGATCATCACCTGCGGCATGGGAACGACGCTCGCGAAGCCGTCCGAGTCTTTAGCTCGCCGCCGGGGACCCGCGGCCGAGCGATGGGAAAATCAGGGGAGAGTCGGCGGGCTCGCACGGGCCGCGGGCCCCTAGAGGCCCGGAACCTGCGGCCCAAGAGGGAGGAAAAGCGCGACCACCACGCCGGCCAAGTACAGACCGGCCATGATGAAGTGTCGCTGGAACGGCCCGCGAGGCGAGGTCGGGGCGCGGGCCAGCTCATGGTCGCTGAGCGCGGCGAGCAGGGCCATGCCGGCCAGACCCAGGAAGTAGGGGACCCGGAGTTCGAGTGCGATACCGAAGGTCGCGAGGAGTCCGAGGGCGACGGCATGGAGCACCGGCACGAGACGGACGGACGCCGGCACCCCGAGGCGGACGGGCAACGAGCGCAAATGGAGCGCCCGGTCACTCTCCACGTCTCCGAGACTATGGACCGTCTCGAAGGCGGTCCCCCACGCGAGGAGCCCACCGACCGCGAGCAGTACGACCCAGGGGAGTCGACCGAGGACCGCGATGAACACGGCCGCGGGCGTCACCGCCTCGACCAGCCCGAGGAAGGGGGTCGTGAGGGCGGTGAACCGCTTGGTGTAAGTGTATCCGAAAACGAGGGCGAGGGCCACCGGTGCGAGGACGAAGGCGAGCGGGTTGAGGAGATAGGCCGCTCCGAGGAGGATCGCCCCGCTGAGCGCCGCGATGAGCAGGGCGGAGCGGGGGGAGCGGCGCCCGGCGGGGATCGCGCGGGAACGGGTCCGGGGGTTCGCGGCGTCCAGGTCCCGGTCGGCCCAGCGGTTGAAACTGTGGCCGGCGTTCCGGGCCGCGACGAAGGCGACCACGACGAGGAGAACCACCCAGAGCGAGGGGAGCCCTCCGGAGGCGAGGACGAGGAAGGCGAGGGCGAACGGTAGGTTGAGACCGATATTCTGGATCTCGAGGAACCGGCCGAGCTCGTAGAGCGGTCCGCGGTCCGGGGCGGCCGCGCTCACGGATGGGGCCGAAGGAACTTGGCGAGGACCGGGTCCTCACGGATCGCGCGGTCCGCGGCGGCGAGCGCCGCCGGGTCCGAACGGATCTCCTCCGGCCAGGGCCGGGGGAACCCGTCCTCCGGTCGCTTCCGCGTCGCGTCCAGGCCGACCTTCGCGCCCAGGTTCTCCACGGGGTTGGAGATGGAGAGCTGGTCGACGGGGCCGTGGGAGAGCTCGAGGTCCCGTTCCGGATCCGCCTGCAAACCCACGCGGTAGAGGACCTCGGAGAGGTCGTGGACATTCACGTCGGCGTCGACGACAATCAGGTACCGGAGGAACATGATCTGGCCGAGGCCCCAGAGGGCATGCATGACCTTCCGAGGGTGGTCGGGGTACTGCTTTCGGACGGAGACGATCCCGACGTTGATGAACAGGCCTTCCATCGGGAGGTTCATGTCCACGATCTCGGGGAGGACGAGCCGGATGACGGGCAGGAAGACCCGTTCGACCGCCTTTCCCAGGACGGCGTCCTCGGTGGGTGGTTTTCCCGTGACGGTCGCGAGATAGAGCGGCCGATCGCGCCGCGTCACTCGGGTGACGTGGAACACCGGGAACGGTTCGGGCGCCGAGTAGTACCCGGTGTGGTCCCCGAAGGGGCCCTCGACCTTGCGCTCGGCCGGGTCGACGTACCCCTCGAGCACGATCTCGGCCTGGGCGGGGACCTCGAGGTCCACTGACCGGGCGGGCACGAGCTCGACGGGGTCGGAGCGAAGGAACCCCGCAAAGACGAAATTCGAAAGTCCCTCCGGCACGGGGGCGAGGCCGGAGAAGACCGTCGCCGGGTCGGCCCCGATGACCGCCGCGACGGGCATCTTCTCCCCGCGGGCGGCCCACTTCCGGTAGTTGTTCGCCCCTACCCGATGGACCTGGAAGTGCATCCCGAGCGTGTCCGGGCCGTACTGTTGCAGCCGATAGATCCCCGTGTGAGATTCCCCACTCTCCGGGTCCTTCGTGATGACGATCGGAAAAGTGATGGTCCGACCGCCGTCCCCCGGCCAACACTTGAGGATGGGGAG
>JAKIWQ010000084.1 GCA_022749935.1 Thermoplasmata archaeon
AGGCTTGCTACTTCGATGTCGGTTCTGCCTATCCTGGTGGTGCAGCAGCTACCAAGGGTGGGGTTGTTCGCCCATTAAAAGGGATCGTGAGCTGGGTTTACACCGTCGCGAGACAGGTGTGTTGCTTTTTGGCGGAAGTGTATGGGTCTCTGACGAGAAGGTTCCCACAGTACGAGAGGAACGGGGAATCGGCGCCTCTAGTCCATCAGTTGTCCGGCAGGGCATCGCTGAGCAGCCACGCGCTACGGGATAAGAGCTGAAAGCATCTAAGCTCGAAACCCCCTCGAAAAAGAGAGACCTTCAAGGACATTCGTAAAAGACGAGCTCGATAGAGCTGGGGTGTACGTAGAAAGCCTTCGGGCGATCTACTCAGCCCGCAGCCACTAACGTCCGCAGCTACGTAAGCTGATGGCGTTTGGCAGTTAAACAGAACGCGTGTGAAGTTGAGAAGACGGGGCGAGGGCCACGACGTTCGGTCGGGGTCCGGTGACCCCCGTTTCCGCTCCCTTATTCCTCGATCTAATCTCGCTCCACCGCCCACCGGCCCGTTGGCGTCAATACATCGACCGGACTCGTATACTTCGTGCCGAGCCTCGGAGCCGCGCGGTCCCACTGGCCCGTCGTGGCGTGGATCCGCCTCAAGCTTCCCCCGCAACCTCCCGTGATGATGCTCATGCCCGGCCTCCCACCGCCCCCGAACCCGCCGCTCGACATCCTGGTCCCGAACCCCGTGACCACCGACCCGCGCAAACGAGTGTACGCCTACGAAGAAGAGCGGGAAGAGTGGGTGGTCCGTCTGGTCTGGGACGCGGACGACCCGGAGGTCCTCGAGGCGGAATGCCGGCAACCGCTCTACGACCGCCGGCTCGCCGGCCCGGAGGTCAAGAAATTCTGGGCGGCCGTGAAAGACCTCATCGCACCGCTCGGCCCCCTTCCGGTCGAGGGGGCCGACCCCCGTCCGTAGATTTTCCACTTCCCACCGAACGCTCCCACCCGACGGAACTCGAACGGTCCGCGGTCGCTAGTTTAAGGTCCGCGGGTACGTCCGCCGCCGAATGATCCGGGCCACGTTCCTCCATCTTCCCGGGATCGGTCCCGCGACCGAGGCGGCCCTCTGGCAGGAGGGGATCCAGGACTGGAAGGAACTGGCCGAGCGGCTTCCTTTGGAGCGGGTCCGGACGACCCGCGGTGCGCCCCTCGACCGGGAGCTCGCCGCGAGCGAACGGGCGCTCGCCGACCAGAACGCGCCGTGGTTCGGCCGACGCCTCCCCGACTCCGAGCACTGGCGCCTCTACTCGGAGTTCAAGGAGCGGACCGCGTTCCTCGACATCGAGACGACCGGACTCTCCCCGTTCGCGGGGATCGTGACGGTGGTCGCCGTCCACGGGGGCGGGACGACCCGGTCGTTCATCGCGGGCGAGGACCTCGAAGAGCTCCCGGCGTACTTGCGGCGATTTCCGATCCTGGTCACATTCAACGGCCGTCGTTTCGACGTGCCCTTCCTCGAAGCCTGCTTCCCCTCGTTCGTCGCCCCGCCGGTCCACATCGACCTGCGGTTCGTCTTCTACCGACTCGGGCTGGCCGGCGGGTTGAAGCGGATCGAGGAGCGACTCGGGATCGGGGACCGAACCGGTGTGGAGGGCGTCAACGGACTGGACGCCGTCCGGTTGTGGCAAGAGTACCGACGCGGGAGTCGCGCGGCGCTCGACCGACTCGTCCGGTACAACCGGGCCGATACGGTGAACCTCGAACCCCTCCTGGAACGGGCCTGCGCCGACCTCGAGGGGCGATTGCTCGGACCGTGGGCTTCGCGCTCGGCGGGAGGATAGTCGTTCGATGCCCGGGGACCCGGAGGTCGCGGTCATCGTGGGGGCCTACGGGCGACGCGAGTACCTCCTGCGGGCCGTCCGTACGGTGCTCGCCCAGACCGTCGGCCGGGACCGGGTCGAGATCCGGGTGACCAAGGATTTCGCCGACCCCGAGGTCGATGCGGCCCTCGCCGAGCTTCGCATCCCCTCCACGGTCGATGCGGACCCCCGGATCGGGACCTGGCTCGGGCGGGCGATCGCCGCGACGCGCGCGCCCCTCATCGCGTTCCTGGACGACGACGACGAGTTCGAGCCGGAACGCCTCGAACGCGTCCTCGAGGTGTTTCGCCAGCATCCGGAGGTAGGGTTCTACCGCAACCGGGTCCGCGTCATCGACGGTTCGGGCCGCCCGGTCCCGGTCGACCGGTGGCGGCCGATCGAGACCGACCTCGAGTTCGATGGGACCGGACCGATCCTCCTTCCCCCCGGACCGAAGGCGGGGGCCCTCGCCCTCGGGACGGAACGGACGCACAGCTCGTTCAACTCAAGCACGATGGTGGTCCGGCGAGAACTGCTCACCGGTTCGCTGGGTACGGCTTTCGCCGAGACCCAGACCCCGGACCTCTTCCTCTTTCTCGCGGGGGTCCTCGGGCCGTACGGTCTCTTCCTGGACGACCGACGGCTCACTCGATTCCGACGGTACGAGGGTAACGTCACGCGTCGGATTGGTTGGCTCGCCGCGGCCGCCCACTCCTATCGCAGCGCCGGAGGGGCCGCCCGAGAGTTCGGACGACCGGAGTTCGGGGACTGGCTCGAGGCCCGCGCCGACCATTTCGACCGCATGTACCGGGGAGCGACCCTCGTCTCGAGGGTCCGGGACCGGGCGGACCGTCGCGAGGTCGCTCGGCTGGCGATCGAGTACGCCCGCTTTCTCGACCGGCACCCGGCCGAACGGGCCCTCACCTTGGACACGTGGGGGGCGGCGGTGTACGCCCTCGGGTACCTCTTCGTCCCCTCCCTGACCTGCCGGGTCGAAGCCCGGCGTCGGGCGGGACTGCCCGCTTAGGGGGCGGCTGCTCGGGGGTACGCGAAATCGTCCCCGCGGGCCGGCGGCGGGATCGGGGCTCCCACGGGAGGACGTACGGAACGTACTCGGTCCCGGGCGAGACAGCAGTACTCGTGCGACGAGTCGATGCTGACGTAGTGGCGACCGAGCCGGCGGGCGACGGCGGCGACCGTTCCGGTGCCGGCGAACATGTCAAGGTTGACGTTGCCCCGATAGCTGTAGAATTTCACGACCCGCTCGATGAGTTCCTCGGGGAACGGGGCCGGATGTCCGTTCCGCTTCCGCTCCGGCGGGATGTGCCAGAATCCGTCCGAGAAGGTCTCGAACTCGTGCGCGGAGATGTCGGCGGAAGCGGGATCGCCCGGGAGCTTCCACTGACCCTTCGAGAAGACGAGGACGTACTCCCACGAGGGGATCACGTGGGGATTCGAGGGACTCCGCCAGCTGCCCCACGCGGTCCGGCGGCCCATGGTCTGCTTGTACCAGATGATCTCGGTCCGCATGATGTAGCCGAGGTCGCGGAGGTCGCGGGAGAGGTCGTGATGGATGGGGCGAAAGTCCTTGATGGAGGTCGGCGCGACGTTAAGGACGAATCGACCGCCCGGGACGAGGACCCGCTCGAGCGCCCGCCAGACCTCTTTGAGCCAGCTCAGGTAGTCCTCGGGGGTCCGAGCATCCCCGTACCCCCGGTATGAGATCCCGAGGTTGTACGGGGGACTCGTCACAGCCAGATGGATCGATTC
>JAKIWQ010000085.1 GCA_022749935.1 Thermoplasmata archaeon
AGCCGTCGGCCCGCTGGATGATGAGGTCGGGCCGACCGCGGAGCCCAAGCTCCGGGTCCGCCAGCGTCGCGCCCTTTCCGGCGAACCGGACGTCGGGACGCACCCGTTCCGGCGGGAAAAGTACGGGCAGGTCGTCCTCGCCGGCGTCCTCGTACACGAGCAAATCCTTCTCGTCAAGGTCCAGGCGACCCTCGTAGACGATGAGGTGACCGAGAGGTGGGGCAAAGAGCGGGGAGTGACGGAGGGGGACCACATCGACGGGGGTCCGGACCGGGCCGAGTGCGCCTCCCGCGAAACGGGAGTGGTTCGCCCGGGACAGTTCCATCTCGTGCGGGCACCGGAAGTAGGTCACCAGATCGTGCGGCGTGAGGCCCTCGGTCACCGGAGTCGTCTGGGGTGCGAGCATCGTCGCTCGGTCGGCCGGAAGGGGCTATGAAGCTAGGGCTCGACCCGCACGTCGCTGCGTCCGCGGTTATACCGCGACCGACCGCAACACCCGTTCCCGATGCGCGGGGTCGAGCCCGGACCTCTCCACGATCTGGCGCAGTAGCTCGAGGTCCGGGCCGACCTTTCGGACAAGTTCGACAAGCACATCGGTCCTACGGGAATCCCCCTTCACTGCGGCGCGGACGAGCCCGTACTCGGGCCGCGTGACCCGGACCGGCATTCCGCCGACGGTCACCTCGAGGGTCCGAACTTCCCCGGGTCGACCCGTCCACTCGGACGATGGGTCGGACGTCCCCGGCTCGATCGGAACGGACCATTCGACCCGGGCCCCTTCCCGAAACGTGCCGACGAACGCACGGGCCCCGCGGACAATACCCGACGAAGGCCAATCGGTCGGGCCGACCGGCTCGATGAGGTACTCGGGAAGGAGCTCGGCGATCCGGTCGACTCCCGGTCGGGTAGTGCCCACATCGAGGTCGCGGGGGGCGAGACGCGCGCCCAAGAGAAGGGCGGCCGTCGAACCTCCGACGTACCAGTCTACTCCCTCTGCGGCGAGGGGAGGTCCGACCCTCCGGACGAATTCGGCGAGCGCCGCCTCGACTGCGACGGCGCCCCCGGAGTACGCCTGGTTCATCATGGCCTCGAGTACGAAACGGAACCGGTTGTACGCCATCCGGACCTTGGCCGTCTCGGCGAACGGAAGGAGAAAGCGTCGGTGCCAGCAACGGGGACCCCCGAATTGACAGGGGTTGTCGGGGTGGGCAAACCCGAGCACGTCGAGCGGCCCTTTCGCCGGTCCGCCGGCGTCCGCACCCCCTTCCTGGGCGTGATAGGTGAAGGTCGTGACCTCCCCCTCCCGGTCGATCGAGAGCTGGTGAAGATACCCCCCTCCGAGGTCCGGCCCGGAGAGCATCTCGCGGGCCATGCCGTCCTCCGAGGCTGCGGCGAGGTTTGGGGGGTTCAGGCTCGGCCGAGCGGGGCGGTGAGCAGGGTGAAGTCCGGTAGTGGGGCGACGCGAACCTCGACCCGGTCGTCGACGCGCTGAGCGTGCAGATACTTTCCCGTGGGGAGGGACTTCCAGTACCCTCCCGGAGTTCCGTCGAACGGTTCGCTCCCGACCACGATCCGGTGCGGTTCTTCGTGGTAGGTCATCTCGTAGTAGGCGCGCGTGGGGTCGAGCAGACCGCACCCGTGGTCGCCCTGGGAGAGGCAGAACGCCCAGAACTCCTTCGAGTTCGGGGCAAAAAGGACGTTGAGCCCCGAGTACGCCGGCTCCCGCGGCCGGCCCATCGCGACCCAGATCCGGAGCAGGTCTTCGACCGACCGGACGTACGCTCGATACGGGTCGTGCATCTCCTCGTCGTGGCGCAGGAGGAGCCGGAAGAGGACCTCGCTGTCGTTGACCCCCAGGACCTCCTTTTCGTGGACCCCCAGGAACGGACGGGTCTCGTTCGGGAACGGGATCGCGCCGTTATGGGCGAAGAGACAGGTGTGGGTGCCGAAGGGTTGGGAGTTCAAGGGGCCGATCAACTGCTCCGGGGTGAGGTGGAGGGGGTTGCTGGCGTGACGCAAGTGCCCGAGGACCAGGGTCCCGTTCGCCTCGCTCGCGACGCGGACGAACCGTTCCCGCTCCCCTTCCTGGAACGCCCCTCCGACCCCCCGCTCGATCCGAGTGCGGCCCCCGTCGTCGAACCAGCCGATCCCCCACCCGTCGCGCTGGGCGGTCTCGGGGGAGGCGTTCGATTGGGCGAGCAACGAGCGGTCGGAGTGGACCAGCCACGGTTCTGCGGTCTGCGGCCGGGCGGCGAGCATCCCAAAGAGTCGGCACATGACCGACGCACCGCCGGCCGGTAAATAAGGGTCGGCGCGGGGGATGGAACGGTTTCCTCCGTGCCAGCAAGTCTTTTACCGCATCCGGGGCTCAAATCTCCGGAAGGTTCCTATGGGGCTTATCGAGGTCACGCCGGCCGCGCGGGACCAGGTCATCAAGATCATGGAGAAGCAGCACGCCGCCCCCGGGGCGGCGCTCCGGCTCTTCGTCCAGGGAGGGGGTTGTTCGGGCCTCACCTACGGCATGTCGTTCGACAAGCAGGAGACCGGCGACGAGGTCGCCTTCCAGGACCCCCAACTGACGGTCGTGGTCGACAAGGCGAGCGCCCCCCTCCTCCAGGGCGTCAAGGTCGACTTTCTCCTCGGCCTGGAGGCGTCCGGGTTCAAGATCTACAACCCGAACGCGAAAGAGAGCTGTTCCTGCGGGAAGTCGTTCTCTGCATAGGCACCCTCCGGCAACCGGGTCTTTATACAGGCCGCGGCGTCTCGACGTTGGGGTAGCTCAAGGAGGGCCCCGGGTATGACGGATAGTTCGATCAAATTGGAAGTGTCGAAGGAAGCCCAGGACCAGGTCCGGGACCTCTTGAAGAGCCAGAAGGCCGGCATCGCGGTCCGCGTCTTTCTCCAGTCCGGTGGCGGCGGCGGTGGTGGCTGCGGAAGCGGCGGCTGCGGCTCGGGCGCCGAGGGCGGGGGAGGCTGCGGGTGCGGCAGCGGCGGCGGCTCCGGTGGAGGCCCTGCGTTTGCGATGGCGTTCGACCAGGTCCGTAACGGAGACCAGGTGATCCCCGTGGACGGATTCAAGATCGTCGTCGACGACCTGAGCGCCGAGATGCTGAACGGTGCGCGGATCGACTACGTCACCGAGCTCAACGCCTCCGGGTTCAAGATCACACCGCCCAACGTCCCCTCCGAGGGCCACGGAGCCCCCGAAGCGGGCGGTGGGGGCTGCGGGTGTGGCTCGGGCGGCTGCGGCTGCGGATAGACCCACCGGTCGGTCCGGTCCAACCCTTTCCCAACGTTCTTACTTGTCTGAGGCGGCCGAGGCCGGGTCGCGCGTCGGAGCGGGGAACGGCCCCCCCTTTCCGGACCGTATCAAGGCCCACCGGCCGTACTCCACCCCGCGGGTAAAGTCCCGGTTCCCCCGCGCGAGCGCGATGAG
>JAKIWQ010000086.1 GCA_022749935.1 Thermoplasmata archaeon
AGTGCTCGAGGCGACGTTCCTCGCGACCTAGGTCCTCGAGGCGCCGGGTGAGCTCCCAAGCTCCTTCGCCGCCCGGGTCGCTCGAAACCGTCCGCTGGGGCGGAACCCGGGCGTACGCCCCTTCCCACCAACCGACGAGGAAGGCGATGACCGTGACGAGGGCGAGCGCCGCCTCGAGGGCGGGATCCGTCCAAGAAGCCGCGAAACCGGACGGCCCACCTTCGAGAAGGAGGTAGGCGATCACGACCGTCCACCCGATGCTGATTACGAAGCCGAGCGTGACCGTCTCGACCCCTCTCCGCCACGCCTCGGAGCCTCGGAGCCTCCACTCGGGAAAGAGGGCCCGGGTCGTCGTGTATCCTGGTAGGAAGAAGACGAGCAGGAGCCCTGCCGCCGCCTCACCCAGGTTGGCCGCCGTCATGCCCTACCGCGGCAGCCTACTCGGCGGGGGCCTCGGCGTTCCCAAACTGCTTTTCGAGCTGACGCCGAAGGCGACGGTTCGAGACCAGTCCGTGCGCCGCCTTCCGGGTGGATTCGTAGTGCTTCAACAGACCCCGGACCTCCTGGGGGCGCTGGCCGCTCCCTCGGGCGATCCGGTGGATCCGGTCGGCCTTGATGACGTGGGCGTTGTCGAGCTCCTCGGAGGTCATCGAGTCCATGATCGCCCGGAACCGCCGGAGCCGGGCCTGGGTCTGGTCGAGGGTCTTCTCGTCGATCTTCGCTCCGCTGAACCCGGGGAACATCGACATCAACTTCGACACGGGTCCCATCTCTCCTAGGGAGGCCAATTGGGTCCGCATGTCGCGGAGGGTGAACCGACCTGACATGAGGTTCTGGGCGGCTTTCTCCGCGGCCTCCTTGTCGGAGAGTTCCTCGAACCGCTCGAGAAGGGTCTGGATGTCCCCCATCCCGAGGAGTCGGGAGACGAACCGCGTTGGCTCGAACCGCTCGAAATCGTCGAGATGTTCTCCCGTCCCGATGAAGAGGATCGGGGCTCCGCTGGTCGCTACGGCCGAGAGGGCCCCACCTCCTTTCGCCGACCCATCGAGCTTCGTCAGGATCACCCCGGTGAGTCCGACGGCCTCGTGGAACGCCTGGGCGCTTCGGCCCGCGCTCTGGCCCATCGCCGCGTCCAGGACGAGCAGGGTCTCGTCCGGGTGGAGGGCCGCACGCACCCGCTTCAGCTCCTCGATGAGGTCCGGGTCGATGCCGCTCCGACCCGCCGTGTCGACGATGACCGCGAGGTGCGGGGGAAATCGGGCCAGCGCCTCCCCGACAATGACCTCCGCCCGCTTCTCGGCCCGATTCGCGTAGAACTCGCATCCGACCTTGGCGGCGAGCTGCTCCAGTTGGTCGATGGCCGCGGGCCGATGGACATCGGCGGCGACCAGCCCGACGCGTACCCCCTTCTTCTGGAAGAATCGAGCGAGCTTGGCCGCGGTGGTCGTCTTGCCCTGGCCGAAGAGCCCGGCGAGGAGGACCCGCTTCGGCTTGAGTTCGAACGGCCGGTCCTTTCCGAGGATTCCCCGGATCTCTTCGTAAATGATGCGGATGAGGAAGTCCCGGAGGCTCGCCCCGTCCGGCGGTTTCTCCTGCGTCGCCCGCTGCCGGACCCGCTTCGTCAGGTCGAGGCTCAACTGGACGTTGACGTCGGCCTGGAGGAGCGCCCGCTGAATGTCCCGGACCACCTCACCGAGCAGGGCTTCGTCCACCACGGAACCCCGAGCGATCTTCTGCAGAACGCCGCGGAGCGACTTTCCGAGCGAATCGAGGACCATGGACCCACCATCGGCCGGAGGCCGACGTACCCCAATGATTGTCCCCCGTATATGTCAAGGAGTGTGACGGTGCTGCGCAGTGGCGCGCAAGCCTCTTATCGGCAGCGCGGGCTCATTGGAGTGGTTTCCATGAGTGCCGACGCGGCCGCCGCACCGAAGCCTCCCCCACCCAGGTTGAACCCGGTCCGCGTTCCCATCCATGAGGAGCCGGTGGTCGAACGCTCAACCGATTTTCGCGAAGTGTTGCATGCGTACTCGAAGGAGGACGCCATCCTGGAGGCCAAGCGGTGCATCCAATGCCGGCGTCCCTGGTGCGTCGAGGCTTGCCCCATCACGCAGGACGCCCGGGAGTACATCCGGCTCGTCGCGATCGCCGACTTTGACGGGGCCGCCAAGGTAACGCTCAACGAGAACCCGCTCGCGACCAGTCTCTGCAAGGTCTGCTACCACTACTGCGAGGACGCCTGCGTCGTCAAGAAGAAGGGGATCCCCATCGCCATCCGCCACCTGAAGCGGGCCTCGCTCGAGTATGGAAAGAGCGACCTCACGTACGTTCCGTCCAAGCCCAAGAACCAGCGGATCGCGGTGGTCGGGGCGGGGCCGGCCGGCCTGATGGCCGCCTGGGAATTGGGCGTCCGGGGGTACGGCGTCACGGTCTTCGAAGAGGAGGAACGGTACGGCGGCCTGATGCAGACCATCCCGGCGTACCGGATGACCGACGCGGACGTCGAGACGGACCGGGCCCGATTCCGGGACCTCGACGTGACGTTCGTCAAGGGCACGAAGGTCGGGCATGATTTCCCCGTGGACCAGCTGTTGACCCGCGACGGGTACCAGGCGGTCTTCATTTCGATCGGGACGTCCACGCACCGAACCCTCAGCGTCCCCGGCGAGGAGCTCCCCGGTGTCCTGCCCGCGCTCGAATTCCTGAAGGAGATCAACCGGGGCGAGGAGGTGAGCGTCGGGCACGAGATCGTCGTCGTCGGAGGGGGAGATGTCGCGATGGACTCGGTGCGCTCCGCGCTTCGGAAATCTCGGGGCGGTCATGTCACGCTCGTCTACCGACGCAGCCGGCAGGAGATGCCGGCCGACCCCGAGGAGGTCCATGGCGCGGAGGCCGAGGGGATCCGATTCGTGTTCCAGAAGGCCCCGCTGCGGGTGGTCGGGAACGGTCACGTCGACGGGATCGTCGTGCAGTCGATTGAGCTCGGCCCGCCGGACGCCGGAGGTCGCCGAAGCCCGGTGCCGGTGCCGGGTTCCGAAGAGACGATCCCGTGCGACACGGTCATCGTCGCCGTCGGTCAGAAGGCCGACCTGGAGGGGTTTGGCCCGGAGCTCGAGCTCAAGCTCACCTCCCAGGGGTGGCCGGAGGGCAAGAAGAAGGGGTTCGAGACCGGCGTGCCCGGCATCTTCGCTGCCGGGGGCCGGTCGGTCGTCTACGCCATGGGGACGGCCACCGAGGCCGCCGACGCGATCGACGCCTATCTCTCGGCCAAGCGGGGGGAGACCACCGGCCCGCGCCCCTACCCGTCGGGCGGCCCCAGCACCTACGCGAACCCCGCGGGCTACACCGCACCGATACGGTAAAAACCTGGGATC
>JAKIWQ010000087.1 GCA_022749935.1 Thermoplasmata archaeon
GAGTGTCCGGCTTTGAGTACACGGCGTTCCCGGTTGGGTGCTCCCCACGCCATTCGATTCCCCAAACCTACTACGAGGTTCGTAGGAAGTACCGGCCGGGGTTTTTGAACCTTTTGTTGGTCTTTTTGGAGGCTCCGCTAACCCTTCGGGGGTCTCGGAGGGGGTGCCGGCTCGGCCGGTAGCCGAGGTTCGGGGTACCCGAGCCGCTCCGGCGCCATCTCGTGGAGCGCCCCCCGTCGCCGGCCGACCACGAACCCCAGGACGATGGCGATCACCGTCAGGACGACGATCGTCCCGACGATGATGAAGACGGCGGAGCCCGGTCCGTCGTAGGCCGCGGAGACGCTGAGGTTGGAGGGGGGACTCTCTCCGAACGCGATGAAGCCGTACATCCCGTTCTGGAAGTGTCCGGACTCGTTGCAGACGAACTCATACCACCCCTTCGCGGGCGAGGTGAAGTTCTGGATGACCGTTTGGGAGAAGTTCGCCGTCACCGAGAAGAGCGGGTGATACTGGTTGAAGAACGACTCGAGCTGCGAGGGTGTGTCGCTCGTCGGGATCACGTACCCTTCTCGAGAGGAGATCGTGAACGTGTGGGTCTGGGTGTCCCCGTCTCGGAACGTGACGAGGAAGCTCGAGTTCGTCGCGGCGTTCGAGATCAGGGAGGGAGAGAACGCGAACCCTGTCGAGGCGGTGATGTTGACCGACGACCCGGCGGCCCGCTTTACCGTTGCACCGTGGCTGGCCGCCGTCGACGTTCCGATCCCGAGGAGGCTCAACACTACGATGAGCGCCAGCACGAGGGCCAGCGTCCTTCTTCCCGGCCCTCGATAGTCCATTCCGGTCCCCCGAACCTGAGGAGTGGCGCACCACGGGGGGGCGCGTTCAAACCCCCTGCGTACGTACCACCCGCCGGGTAGCCCGAGGTACTCCTCTCCCCTGAGCGCGACGGTGCGGAGGCCGAGTTCCGGCAGTTCGTACGCGGCCCATATGTAGCTCGAGCCCCACCCGCTTCACGGGCGCGGCCCGTCCGCTGCGCACGACCGGTATCGATGGGAATCGGGACTGCGGCCCTCGGGGCGCTGGCGCCCGTCGGCGTTGGGCAGACGAACCTCCAAGAGACGAACGCGGTCGTCTGGGTGATCCTGGGCATTAGCGTCGCCGGCGCGATCGTGACCTACGCGTTCTTGGTCTACGCCCTCTGGAAGTGGCGGGACCCTGAGGCCAACCGGAGGCCCTATGGTTGACAAGCTCGAGGTGGCGTGGACCCTCGCCGTAGTGGGGCTCTTGGCCGGCGTGGCAGCCTACTCGACCGTCCTTCTCTACCACATCGACGCGTTGCCGGCCCATCCCACCGAGTACGTCGACGTGATCGGCCACCAATGGTTCTGGGAGTTTTGTTACCCCTCGAACGGCACGTGTGTCAACTCGATGTACGACGCCGCCACCAACACCGTCTCAGGGGGGGCGTTATGGGTCACTCCGGGGGCCCAGGTGCAAATCAACGTCACCGGAACGGACGTCGTCCACTCGTTCAACATCCCCCAACTCGGCATCCGGATCGACGCGATCCCCGGCCGGGTGAACCTGTTCTCGTTCACGGTGCCGATCGTCCCCCCCGGCACGCATTACCTCATTCAGTGCACGGAGTTCTGCGGTACCTTCCACGGCACGATGCGTTCGTTCCTCGAAGTCGTCTAGCTGAGGTAGGTTTCCCGGGCCGGACCGGGGAGCGTCCTCGGCCCATCCACCATTGGCTGCGTTGACCCCTTGGGCGCTCGCTCGCTAGTGGTGCTCGGAAGATCCCCGCGCCTGGGGAGGGAACCGGCCGATGTACGCGGAGGCTGCGGCGGCCAAGACCCCAATCCCGAGCAGGACCCCCGAGCCGATCAACACCCACCCCTCGATGATTGCCGTGCTCGGGGGCGCCGGTAGCGGGGGAGGAGGGACGCCGACGTAGAGGAACCCGGTCATCCCGTTCTGGAAGTGGCCGCTGACCGTACAGAAGTACTGGTAGATCCCCGGTCCGGGGACGGTGAAGTTGGCCCAGACCGTGGAGCCCGGTCCACCGGGGACGTTGGCGTTCGCGATGGGTGGATTCTGGAGAAGGTAGGCGGGGTAGCTCGCCGGAGTGAGCGTGACGTTGGTCTGCCCGACCAGGGTGAACGTATGGCTCAGATCCCCCAGGTTCGTGACGAGGACGTCCAGGTTGAATGGGTAGTGCGCAGAACTGGCCGAGAGAATCGCGGGGACGAACGCATAGCTGTCGGTCGTGTTCTCCGAACCCGTGAGACCGGGCGCCGTGGTGGTCAGGTTGACGAGACCGAACATCCCCGCTTGGAACTGGTACGGGGTCATCGAGACGAACTCGAAGCTGTCGAAGGCGGTCGAGGCGTTGAACGCGACGGTCGCGTTGGCCTGGCTCCCCGCGGCGACGGAGACGTTGGCCAGCGAACCGTTGACCGCGAAGTAGTGGTCGATCTCGCCCGGCGTCCAGCTCGAATTGAGTCGCACGCCCGGTTGGGCGAGCAGAGTGAATGTGTGCGGGAACGCCCCTTGGTTGACGAGATGGAACCGGGCCGTCGTGCCGGCGGGGGCCGAGACGAACTGGGGCGCAAAGCGGGGGGTGTCGGTCATGTTGAGCGTCACGTTCGTCATCGTCATCGGTCGGGCGTGGCCGACCTCAGGCGCCCCCGGTACGTGGCCGAACGCCCCGGCCGCGGCGGGTAGACCGATCGTGGCGAGCAGCAGCCCGGCCACGAACCAGGGGGCGGCCCGGCGGAGCGGACGCACGCGGCCGATGGTGGACGGCTCGTTCACACCGCTCCTGACGGTCGAGCGACTTGGACCCGCTTGATATCGGTGTGGTACGAATCCCACGACCGGCGGAGCACGAAGGCGACCTCCGCGCCCATCACAAGAGCCATCGTCCCCCCGAACGCGAGGGCCGCGACGTCCGAGCCCGGGGCGGTAACGATTGCGACCTGGGCCGCGATCATGAGGGCGAAGGCCGTCGCGAGGCCGAACGGAACCCGGAGGTCGACCGCCCGGAGGGTCTCCCGCGCGGAAAGACGCCGATAGATGAGGAGGAACACGACCGTCATCAACACCCCCATCCCTGCGGCTCCGACGAGCGGGGCCGCCGTGACCCAAGGAGCGAGAAATGCCGCGCCGGTCAACGCCGCGAGCGAGCCGCGGACGAGACCGGAGAGCGGGAGCCAGAGGAGTAGGGCCACCATGACCGCCCCCATCGACCAATCGAACCACACCGAGGAGAGGCCGAGGGCGAGCCCCCCGACGGCGGTCGC
>JAKIWQ010000088.1 GCA_022749935.1 Thermoplasmata archaeon
GCGAGCCAGAGTGAGTTGGTCCCCGCCCCGCATCCGATGTCGAGCATCCGGGCGGGCGGAACGACCCAGCCATTGGTGACGGCGGTTACGACCCAAGGATAGGGTCGCGGCGAGAACCACGGCAGGTCCCGGTAGCACGTATTGGCGTACGCCGCCTCGAATCCCTTGCGAAAGTCCACCGTAGCCCCGCGCACTCTTCCCGGTAGTCGGGCTCTCTTTCGTGCGACCATGACCCGCTCCAGCGGAGGAGGAACCCTTCAGGACCCGGTCAGGCCAGCGGGTTATTTCAGTCCGCACCGCGGCACTGGGGGTCCTCCCCGTTCGCCGTGCGCGGCGTGGGGAATTCGGTGGGTGGGGAGTTCCGATCTCGGCCGATTCGAGAGGGTCGAGTCGGACGAGAGATCGCGGGCGCGGTCGAACGATAGATTAAGGTCGGGGGCACCGTCCGGGACTGGATGGACCCCTCGACGAACAAGAAGGCGCTCGCGCTCTTGTTGGGACTCGGGTTCGTCTGCGTGTTCTTGTTAACCCCCGCAGGGTTTGAGACACGACCGATTCCCTCCATCCATCCGCTCGGGTTCGTCGTGCTCGCCGGGATCTTCACCACGGTCGGGCTCAATCTTCTCGGGCTGGTGCTCATGAATCGCCGCCCTCGAATTGCGGCCGTCGTGGTGTCGGTAGGGTTTTTCCTGGTGTTCACCGGAATCACCATCGATCAGGTGGGGCTGTTTTCGACGTTCGGACCGCCGACCAGGATTTCCGTCGTCGAATGGGCGTTCGTGCTGATTGAGCTGGGAGTCCTCCTCCTTGCGGCCAGGTTGTATCGCGTGTCTCCGCGTCGCACCGCCCCGACCGCCTGAAGGTAGGAACCGCCCCGGGATGGGAAATCGGGACACCGCTCCCCTGGCGGCCGAAGGATTGGATCCGCCGGTTCGGCCCCCCGAGCCCCAATCTCCCGGGGTCGGCCTCCTCGGTCGCGCGCCCCACTCCATCTCAGATCCCTTGGGAAGGGTCGGGGAGTCCTGGTAAGGGGTCAACCAGAGCTTTTGGTGAGGGTACCTTTCGGCCGTCGTGGACGACCTCGACCTCGACATCTATCGCTGGATGTACCCGGGCGGGGTCTTCTCGATGTACGGCGTCGACCCAAGGATTACCACCTCCGACATCGCTCCCCACGTCGGTCTCACCCGTACCGCGGTATGGGCGAGGATTCGGCAGTGGGAGAGAGATGGGTTCTGGAAGGGGTTGAGGGTACATCCCAACCCCACTATCTTCGGTGAGAAGATCTACCGGGTCGAGATCCCCGTCGCGGACACGGTGGAGGGAGGGAACCTCATCGACGAACTCGAAGTGGTGGATGGGATCCTCGGTGCCAACATTTCGTTCGGGGATACCTCGAACGACAAGATGGTGCACGTCGTAGTGCTTCGTTTCACCGCGGCGGGGGCCATTGAGGTCGATCGACGGATGAGGGTCCTTCGACGGCTCTCTCCCACCGGGACGGCCCACGGACCTTGGATCGACGAGGTGCCCGATGTCACGAGGACCCTGACTGCGCTCGATCGTCGCATCATCGGGCTCCTCGTGAAGAACCCGAATGCCTCGCTCACTCAGGTCGCGCGCCTACTCGGAGTCACGCTCAAGACCCTCGTCCGTCGACGATCGGCCCTGCTCGACGCCCACGCTCTGTTCTATCGTCCGAACGTCGATTGGACCAAACATCCGAGCGTCACGCTCTTGTTCTTCTGTTGGGAGGTCGCGGATGTCGACCGGGTCAAAGCGGCCGTAACGCTACGGTTCCCGCACTTCCTGCATTTCCCTCGGGTGGGGGTCGGGTACATGGGAGAGGCCTACACCGCGAACGACTGGTTCGCCGGTCTCGTCCCGGCCCACTCGCCCCGAGAGGTGCCCGTCCTGGTCCTGGAGCTTTCACGACTCCCCGGAGTCAAGACGGTTCGGCCCGAAGTATCGGGACCGAGCCGGTCGTTCCATCGATGGGCCAACCAACGGGGGGCCGAACTTCTCGCTGCCGCCCAGGAAATTCCTCCCCGTCGCGTGGGGCACGCGGGCCTCTCGACGACGAAAGGTCGAGGGCGAGCCCCCGTGCCTCCTTCCAGCTGACCCTCATCGAACGCCGTACCCGTTGGGAACGACAGTGTCCATCGATCGTCCGGTGGACTCAATTTCCCGGCGATCGAGAGGACGGGTGGAGCTGACTCCCGGTTGGTCGTGCGCCACGAAACCGGGGGTCAACTAACCTGACTTCCTACGTGCTTGGGGGCGAGTCGAGAGATGTCGCAGCATGGAAGGCAGTCCGTCCATCGGCAAAAACGCCTGACGTACGCCGTAGGGGCCGTCGCGTTGGTCTTCGTGATGGCGGGAATGATGTTCCTGCCGATCGCGCGGGCCGACGGACCGAGTTCGGGGGTGGTGTGTCCCTCGCTCACCGTGGCTCAAGTGGTGAATGAGGTGACCACCATCCCGCAGGGATCCCACATGATCCTCTCGGTGTGGTGGACCTTCAACCATCTCGAGGACGGGGAGTTCTTCGGGTACTTCGCCCTGGATGCCGGCCTCTTCTCCTTCACGGGTTGGCAGGCACCGGACGGTTCGTTCTATGGGCTCGAAGTTCAACTGGCGTTGTATCAGACCTACCAGGGCGTACCGAGCGCGGTGGCCGGAATCCCTGAACCGACTAACGGCGTCGGGCCGTTCATCCAGGTCAATTTCTTCCACATCACGGGGCTGTTCACCCCCGGTTCGATGTCGACGCGGGGCTACATCGGCTCGGTGAATGCGGGTGGTTCGAAACTCGATGTCCTGAACGGGACCTATGCCAACCAGGTAGGAAACTCCCGAGGAATCGACCTCTCGTTCCCCTACTTCAATGGCTATACCGGGGCGAACTACGTCGATCTCCACGACGATCTGGCGTGGGATTACCACTACTTCCCCAACGGGGCGGAGTACTGCGGATACAGCAACCTGCTCACGGGCCAGCTGACGGTCGCCGGAGATATCGTGACCTAGGGACACGAGGGAAGGCGTCCCCCCCCCCCTGAGGCCGCGTCTCAACCCTTTCTTGTCCCCATCCAGGGAGTACGGAGGTCGGTGGGGCTAATTCCCGATCGAGCGGTCGACGGGTAGTTGCAACCATGCCTGCACTCACCGCACGGCGGAGCCGACCCCGAGGTGCGAGCGACCCATCGCTACGAGCGGGCCCCGCAGGGCTAGGTCGTGAGGGAGTATCGAACCGTGGGGCTGTCGACATACTCCAGAACCTTGTCCGTGCCCTTCTCCAGGCCGAC
>JAKIWQ010000089.1 GCA_022749935.1 Thermoplasmata archaeon
ATCGTCACCCGGACTTGAGTCGCCCACGGGAAATTCCGGGCCCGGATTCAGCTTCCCTGGCTCGTGGGGGGGCTCGTCCTTGAAGGACCTGATCCCGATCGGAGGATCTATGCATACTTCGGACGCCGGTCCCTTCTCCACGGGGCAAGGAAGGGCTCGGCGCCGCCCCGTCTACCGCGTCAGGCCGCCGTGGCGGTGAACACACAACCTCGGCTGGCATGTTTCGTAGGGTCGGGTTTCGAAACCTCCCAGCGGTGGCCGAGGCGGGACTCGAGCACGGAGCGGAGAAGTTGAGGGCACATCATCCGACCGATCTCGGGGGAGTGCGGCGTGCAGGCGAAGCAGGCGGTCACCTGGAACGTGAGCGGCTGCGCCTTCACGACGGACAGATGCCCCATGGTGTGGGTCTCGTAGTATTCGGAGAGGGAAGCACCGACCTCGGCCGGAGTCCCTCCGTCCACCTGTTCGGCGATCTCCCGACCGAGTTGGCGGGCGATGGTCTCGATGAGCTCAGGCAGGTGGAGTTGAAACTCCTTCACACCGGAGGCTCGCATCCCAAGCTTGGCGATCTCCTTGAGACGCTGGAAGGGGACTCCTTCCTTCCCCGAGACGACCGGAAGGACGGCCGCCGGGGGGTTCTCCAGCTCGACGAACCGGGCCTCGGCTCGTACCGCCGGTGCCCACATTCGACGATGGTGGTCTCGGGCCAGGTGGACGAACATCGGGGCGGACGACCAGAGAGCGACCTGCTGCTCGTTGGTCGGTCCGAACTCGTCCTCGCCGGAAACGTAAACGAGGGCGCCCGTACGGTCGATCACGACCGCACGGTTCACGACCGGCCCCGCCGAGTGACGGACTTCCGAAAACCCCGCGAAGAGTTTCGCCGACCCGAGGTTCGGAGGGTACACTTCGGTGACGACCTTGACCTTCACGCCGCGGTCCGCCGCCTCCCGTAACGCCCGGTCGATGCCCCCCTCGAGGAAGGTTGGGAGGGTTCGGCCGCTCGTGCTGACGAGGACCTGACGCTCGGCCATTCCGATCCGCTTCTGAAGGAAGCGATGGATCCTCCCTCGGCCCTCCAGGACCGCAAACTTCCGAGGGTCTCGGTCGTCCAGCTCCGTACGGCTCTCCTCCCAATCCGAGAGGACCTTCTCCCGGTCCGTCTCCAGTCGTCGGAGGCGGTCGGACGCCTTCCGGATCCATCGGTCCACCAATTCCTCGGGCGGCAACGCGGCGAACCGCTGCGGTCGTCCCCCGTGGCGGACCAGGAGTCCGGAGTCCGTCAGCTGTTTGATGAATCGGTAGGCTTCGACCCGATTGACCGCGCTCAGCCGGCCGAGCTCGCTCGCGGTCTGGGGTCCGGCCCGGCACGCCGCGAGGTAGACCCGCGCGCCCTTCTCCGGGACCCCGTGCTCCCCGAGAAGTTCCAGAAGGCCCGACGTCGGCCGCGCCACGTGCGGTCGAGGCCCGGCGGCAATAAAAGCAGAGGGGAGGCGGTGGGGAGGGGCGGACCTTTAGAGGGCCGCTTGGAAGTCTTCGATCGATAGGGGATACTCGACCTCGACTCCAGCGGCACGGGATCGCAACACTTCCCGCGCGAGCAGCCAGTAGACGGTCGCGAGCGCGACGCGTCCCTTGTTGTTCGCCGGGATCACGAGGTCGACATTCCGGGTTTCGTTGTTGACATCGCACAGGCCCACTACCGGGATCCCGATGGAGACCGCCTCGCTCAGTGCCTGCTGGTCGGTCGCGGGGTCCGTGACGAAGAGCATCTTCGGCTCGAAGTATTCCGCCAGGCTCGGGTTCGTGAGGCAGCCGGGGACGAATCGCTCGGCAAACGAGACCGCCCCGATCGTCTTCGCGAACACCCGGACCGGCTTCTGACCGTACTGCCGCTGACTGACGACGAGGATCTTCTCGGCGGGGAGTCGGGCGAGGAAATTTGCGGCCAGACGGATGCGGCGGTCGGTCTGCCGGACGTCCAGGACGTGCAGGCCGTCGAACCGGACCTTGTGCACGAACCGGCGCATGGACGCCGACTTCTGCTGGGTCCCGATGTGGACCCCCGACGTGAGGTAGGTCTCCTCCGGGACGAGGAGCTCTCCCGGGCGGATGTCCTGGCCGTCGGAGGGAACGGCCTGTTCCTCCGCCGCCATCACGTCGTCATCGGGCATGGAGCGAGCCTTCGGTGGCGCGGCCGAGACGTAGGAGTTCATTTAGCTTTGCCACCCGCTCGCCGCCGAGAACCCCGCACTTCAGCCCACGGGCGCCGGTACCGAGCGCGACGTGGGCGAGCCACGCATCTTCGACCTCACCGGAGCGGTGCGAGGTGACGGTGGACCATCCGTTCGCGGCCGCCAGGTCGACCGTTCGAAGGGTGTCGGTCAGCGTCCCGACCTGATTCACTTTGATCAATACCGAGTTCGACGACCGCGCCTCTATTCCGCGTTGGAGGCGGGTCGAATCGGTGCAGTAGAGATCGTCCCCAACGACCAGGGTCCGGTCCCCGACCGCCCGCGTGAGGTCGGCGAACGCCCCGAACGCCTCCTGGTCGAGCGGGTCCTCCAGGTACTTGAGACCGTAGCGGTCCACGAGGCCGGTGACGAAGGCGACCTGCCCTTCGGTGTCGACGACCTGCTCCTTGTAGCGGTACTGACCTTCGCGACAGAATTCGCTCGCGGCGAGGTCGAGACCGGGATGGACCGAGATGTGGAGCTCGTCCCGTGCACGGGCGCAGGCGGTCGTGAGGATCTCGAGCGCCTCCACGTTTCCGATCGCCGCGACCCACCCTCCCTCGTCGCCGCGGCCGAGGGCGGCGATCGGGTACCGCATGTGGAGCTCCTCGCCGATGAGCGCGTGAACGCGGAGCGCGGCCCGCACCGAGCGGGCCGGGTCCGCGTCGTCGGCGAACGCGATGAACTCCTGAAGGTCCGGTCCACCGATGGCGTGACGACCTCCGTTGAGACAATTCCCGACGAGCGCGGGGAAGGTGCGTCCGTCCACCCCCGGGCGAGCCAGGATCTTCCAGAGCGGTTCTCCCCGCTCGTTCCCGTACGCCCACGCCGCCGCGACGGAGATGGCTGTGGCGCTGTTGCCCCCCACGCTCGACAAGTCCGACGTCCCGTCGATGGTGTGGATGGTCCCATCAACCGCCGCACGGTC
>JAKIWQ010000009.1 GCA_022749935.1 Thermoplasmata archaeon
ATCGGAACGGGTGAACGGGGGAGGAACCAGTCGAACCAGGAAGGTACGAGGGTGCATCCACCGGGCGGCGCCCCCCAGTCGGCCCGTACCGCAACGCGGGGGGCATCCGATCCGCCCTCGAGGGGGAATTGCACCGTCAGGTTGGGTGCTGCGATGTTCAGCGAGAGTTTCGCAGGGAGCGTGCGTGCGGGCCCCGACGGGTCCGAGCGGAGGATGACCCCGAGTCCCCACGGGTTGGCGAGGAGGGCCACCGCCAGGGTGGCGAGGCCCCAACCGCCCACGACGGAGTTGGTCCTCCGCGGCCCGTAGCCTCCCACGAGATCACCCCAGGCGGGGGACGTGGCCGTGGTATTTCGGGCGACATTCTGCCGTGGGAGGTGAAAGGAGGTGCGGCGGGAGGGACGCCCCGAGGCAGCCTACCGAGCGCGGGTCACCAGCGCGACGTGGTCTCGGGCGAAGGGGGAGAGTCCCACTTCCGCCCGAACCTCGAGGCCCCCCCGTTCGAGCTCGGCCCGGGCCTCCTGGACGATAGCGGCGGTGGATCGACGCTGCGTCACCGACCGCACCTTGAGCATGAAGATCCCGCGTCCCCGGCGGGAGAGCGTGGCCCGGGTGTTCTCGACGAAAATGGCGGCCTGGTTTCGTTGCGCGACATCCTGGTACACCAGGTCGACCAAGCCGACGTCGGCCCGGTACCGTTCGGGCAATTGGGCGTCGGCGAGGATGGGAAGTAGGTTCGACCGTCGCCGCGCGAGCGCGAGGAGCGGCGCGAACGAGGTCGGGCTCTTCTCGATGACGAAGATCGGCGCGTCGGGGAGGAGGTCGGCGAGGTGGCTCACGGTCGTGCCGTGGGCTCCGCCGAGGTAGAGGACCTTTCGGGCCCCACTCCACAGGTCGGAGGGGACCCCTCCCCGTTGACAGAGCGCCGCGAGCTTCGAGCGGAACGGGTCCCACTGCCGATACTCGACCGTCCCTACGGTCCGGATCTTCTCCCCGTAGACCCGGTCTCCCGGAGGCCCATGGTTCGCGGTATAGAGGTCGCGGCCGTCGCGGAAGACCCCGTCCCAGGTGGTGGGCTCCACGGTCCCTACTCGACCGCGACGAGGAGCTCGACCTCGACGGCCGCGCCGAGCGGCAGCGAAACGACTCCGACCGAGGCCCGGGCCGGGCGTCCTGCCTCGCCGAAGACGTCGACGAGAAGGTCGGTCGCCCCGTTGGCCACCTCGTGTTGCCGAACGAATCCCGGGGAGGAGGCCACGTAGACGCCCACTCGAAGGACCTGACGGATCCGGTCGATGGAGCCGAGGATGCGTTGGAGCGCGCTCAGCCCCTGAAGGGTCGCCCGTCGGGCCAGGTCCTTGGCGACGTCGGTCGGGACCTCGGCGTCCACGAGACCGGGGTGGACGATCCGCCCCTCGTCGGTGACGATCTGGCCCGAAACATAGGCCAGGCCTCCCGACACCACGACGGGCGCGTACGTACCTTTGGGCGTCGGGGGCGGTGGTAGGACCAGCCCGAGCCCGGCGAGACGCGCGGAGGGAGTCGGGGTCACGCCTCCGTCACTCCCCCCGGTAGAAAACACCGCGGGACCGTTGCGTCAACAATTCTTTAGGCGATGGGGCGGCTGTCCTTGGACGATGTCGTTCCTGCGACGGCGGCGACGCGACAAGGAGGAGGCTCCCACGGCACCCGTGGAGGAGCCGAAGGACGACGACGTTCGGGTCTACGGCGAGAGCGACCCCCTTCCCGGGCCCCGAGCGATACGGAAGAAACCCCCTCCGGAGGCGGAATCCCCCCCGCCGGGGCTTCGAAGGATGCTCCCCCCTTCCCCCCGGGTTTCCCCTCCCCCGCCGCGGCCCGTCGAGCCCTCCGAACCGGAGCCGCGGTCTCCCGAGCCGGTCGCCCTCCCCCGCACACCGCCTCCTCCGCTCCCGGAGCGAGGCCCCGTCCACCCCCCGGGAGGATCTCCGTCGGCGGGGGCGCTCACGATGTGTTTCGTGTGCGGGACTCCCCTCGAGGGCAAGTACTGTTCCCGGTGTCGGATGACCTGGGTCGAGTGACCTTCCCGCTACAGACTCCCGTACTGTTTTGAACCCCCCCTGTTAGGGGGGTGCGGAAAATGTCACCGGTTCGTTCGACCACCCCGGAGATGGACGCCGTCGAACGGGAGATTGTCGACCACGTCTTCGTCCTCCAGCCGGGGTACGGGGTCGGGCTCGGGCTCCACCAGTACGATGGCCTCGTCCCGGACCTCTCCGCGTCCGCGACCGACCAATGGGCCGCGCACGCCGACCGGCTCCTCGGCCGGCTGGCTGGCCTCTCGGACCAGAAGGTCTCGGCCGACCGAACGATGGACGCGACGCTTCTGCGCCTCCTCCTCGAAAGCCCGCTCTTCGACCTGCGGGAGGGCCGGGACCTCGACCGGAACCCGATGTCGTACGTCGGGACGGTCTCCCTCACTTCCTACCTCGTTCGGGAGTACGCCCCACTCTCCGACCGGGTCCGGGCCATCGTCCATACCCTCGAGGGGGTTCCCCAACTGCTGGACGACGGGCGGCGTCGCCTCCTCGGTCCCCTCCCGCGTCCGTTCGTGGAACTCGCGCTCGCGATCGGCGGGGGCCTCCCGTCGCACTTCGTCGAGGCGGAGGCGTTCGCCGCCCGAGGGGGGCTCGAGAAGGACGTGCGATCGGCCCGGGAGCCCGCCGAGGCCGCGGTGGCCCGGTTCCTGAGCTGGCTCAAGGACGAGGAGCTCCCCCGAGCCATCCCCGAATTCGCGCTGGGGGCCGAGCGGTACCAGCGTCTCCTGTTCGTCCGGGAGGGGATCGAGTCCCCGTTCGAGGAGATGCGGCGCGCCGGAGCCGAGGACCTGGCTCACAACCAGGCCCGACTCGCTCAGATCGCCGCCGAGGAGAAGGTTCCGGTCCCCGAGCTCTTCCATCGCCTCGGCCTCGACCACCCTGCCGCCTCGGAGGTGGTCTCGACCGCGAGCGCGTTCGTGGACGAGACACGGGAATTCGTGCGCGCCAAGGACCTCGTCACGATCCCGGAACCGGTCTCAGTCCGGGTCGAGGAGACTCCCGTGTGGGGTCGGGCGCTTTCGACCGCGAGCATGAACTCGCCCGGCCCGTTCGACACCGGCCCCGAGGGGGTCTACTACGTGACGCCGGTCGACCCGAAGTGGTCCCCGGTGCAACAGGAGGAGTGGCTCCGTTCGCTCAACCGGACCATGCTGCGGAACATCACCGTTCACGAGGTGTTCCCGGGTCACTACCTCCAGTTCCTCCACTTCCGAGCCGGTCGGGGGAGCCTCGCACGGAAGGTCTACCTCTCCCCCTCGTTCGTCGAAGGGTGGGCCCACTACACCGAGCAGCTCGCCATCGAGGCGGGGCTCGGCGCGCCGCACCACGAGGCGGAGGTCGCCCAGATCCACGACGCCCTCCTCCGGGACTGCCGCCTGCTCGTCTCGGTCGGTCTCCACACCGGGGGTTGGTCCCTGGAAAAAGCGACCGAGCTCTTCCAGCGGGAGGCCTACTTCGAGCGTCTCCCGGCCGAACGGGAGGCGATCCGCGGCACGTTCAACCCGGAGTACTTCTGCTACACCCTCGGGAAGCTCGCCATCCTCAGTTCGCGCTCGAAGTTGCTGGCCACCCACTTCGACGGAAACCTCCGGAAGTTCCACGACGCCCTGCTCGGGTTCGGTTGTCCGCCGATCGGCCTCTTGCCGGCCCTCCTCGCGAGTGCGAGCGCCACCTGAGATCCGACGCAGTGCCCGTCGCGCACCGTTAAGCGGAGGCGGAGGCCTCACCCGCCGCCGCCCCTAGACTATGGAAGGAACCGGAATCGTTCGAGTGAGCGCGGACGTCGCACTCGATCCCGACTCCGCCTTCGCTCAGGTCGTGGACGAACTGGTCGAAGCGTTCGCCCGGGTGGGGGTCCGGTTCTCTCCCGGATCGGAGGGCTCGGTCGTCGAAGGGAGAACGGAGGTCGGAAGGGTGCTCACCTGGACGTCGGGCCGCCAGTTCTCGATCGACTGGCGGCCGGCCCCGTGGGACCACGACCTTCGGCTCCAGGTCGAGCTCCGGACGGAACCCCGAGACGGCGGGGCACGAGTCGAGGTCGAAGTGCGCGGCGCGGACTCGCTCGTCCACGCCGACCCGGTCGAGGGAACCGGATGGGTTGCGAGCGCGATCGTCGCGCCCCTCCTCCGCACCCTCCTGCCCTCGAATCTCGGGGATTGGCTGACGGACCGGGCCGCCCGCCGGCCCTCGGGTCCCGGGGCCCGGACGATGTACACGGACCCGGTCTACCATCGCCCCAACTTCCGGCTCCTTCTCGACACCCTCCACCCCGGTCCTTCGGACGTGGTCCTCGAAGTGGGTTGCGGAGGGGGAGCGTTCCTGCAGGAGGTCCTCGCCCGCGGCGTACGGGCGGTGGGGCTCGACCACAGCCCGGAGATGGTGCGTCTCGCTCGGGCGAACAATCAGAACGCGGTCGGGGAGGGGCGTCTCCAGGTGACCGAGACGGAGGCCAGCCGCCTACCGGTACCCGACCGGACCTTCACGATCGCCGTCTCGACGGGGGTCTTCGGCTTCCTTCCCCACCCGCTCGATACGCTGCGGGAGATGTACCGCGCCCTCGCCCCCGGCGGGCGCCTCGCGGTGTTCGAGGGGACGAAGGAACTCGTCGGGACCCCCGCCTGCCCCGAACCCATGGCGTCCCGGATCCATTTTTTCGAGGACGACGAGCTTGCCGGTTTGGCCCGCGAGGCCGGGTTCGTCGCCGTCGAGGTGCGGCACCCGGAGCTGTTCCGGTACGCCCAGGAGTCGGGCGTACCCGAGGAGGCGCTCGACCTGTTCCGCGGGACGGTCGGTGCTCTGCTCCTGGTCGGGCGTCGGCCCGACGGATAGCGGGCCGAACCGGGGCGCGCCGCGGGCTCAGTGCGAACCGAGCGCCGGGCCGCCGTTGAACCAACCCTGCCGGTCGAGCTCGCCGATGATGAACTCGGCCGATTGGGAGGGGCTCATCTGCTGCGTTTCGACCACGATCTCCGGATGCTCGGGGGTCTCGTAGGGGTCGTCCACGCCCGTCATCTCCTTGATGGTGCCGGCCCGGGCCTTCTTGTACAGCCCCTTCACGTCCCGCACCTCGCACACGTCGAGCGGGGTGTTGACGTAGACCTCGACGAACCGGCCGATGGTCGCGCGGGCCTGGGCCCGGGAGCTCCGGTAGGGCGAGATGAGGGCCACGATGGGGATGGAGCCGTTCCGCGCGAGGAGTTTGGAGAGGAACGCGACCCGGGCGGCGTGCGTCTCCCGGGACTTCCGGTCGAAGCCCAGGTCCGCGCTCAACCCGAGGCGGATCTCGTCCCCGTCCAGGAGGTCGGAAAACCATCCCCGCGCTTCCAGGCGGGGGACGAGCTCCTTCCCGATGGTGGTCTTGCCCGCGCTCGGCAGTCCGGTCAGCCAGATACAGAATCCCTTCGGTCCTCGTGTCATGTGTGTTCCTCTAGTTCGTCACTTCGCCGCCCGGTCGTCCCAGGATCGCCGCGACCTCCGGCCGAAGGATGTCGGCCGGTAGGGGGGTTCCCGAGGCGAGCGCCTCGCGGATCCGGGTCTGACTCGTCGCCCCGTGCTCCGAGGCGGGATGGGAGCAGGTCTTGCGGCTCGCCATCCAGCCACAGTGGCGGCAGAAGAACGATTCGTCGTAGCGGAGCGGTTGGACCCCGATGTCGAACGCGTCGAAGATCTTGTGGCAGGCGAACGGGTCGTAGTACTTCCCGACGCCCGCCTGGTCCCGACCGACGATGTACGAACCGCAGCCGTAATTCCGCCGAACGATCGCCAGGAAGAGGGCCGCCTTCGGTCCGCCGTACCGCATCGTGATGGTGAGCGGACTGAGCGCGACCCGGTCCTCCGGGTAGTAGTTTCGGACGAGCGCGTCGTACGCCTCGAGGATGACCTCCGGACGGTAATCGCCCTTCTTCAGTCGCCCGACGACGGGGTGGATGAACAGTCCGTCGATGTCCTCCCGTTCGAGCGTCAGGCGCTGGATGTACTCATGCGCGGTGTGCGGGGGGTTGCGGCACTGGTACGCCGCGACCCGCTTCCAGCCTCGCCGAGCGAAATCCGCTCGGGCCTCGGCGGGTGTGAACTCGGCCCGGTCCCAGGGGGGGATGAGCCGGCGAAGGAGGTCGACCGGGCCGGACCACGCCGTGGTCCCTGCGTTCAGGATGTCGGCGACGTTGGGGTGCTTCGGGTCGTCGGTGCCGTACGTGCCGAGCGCGATCGCGGTCCGGTCGAGCGGGAACTTCTCCTCGATGTGGAGGAGGCCGACGAGACGTCCCCGGTCGTCCACCAGTCCGACGGCGTCCCCAGCCCCGAGGTCCTTCACCGAGGGGTCGTCCGGTACGGGGAAATGGATCGGGATCGACCACGGGAGGCCGTTGGGGAGACGGCCCGTCGTGACGACCGAGGCGAGGGTGGAGGAGTCCATGAACCCCTCGAGCGGACTGTACGCGCCGATGCCGATCTTCTCCGCATCGTAGAGCTGGTCGATCAACGGGGTAACGTGAGGGAGGTCTCGGAGCTCGCCGTCCCGTCGGTCCCGTTCCGCGTCCGAGACGAGCCGGTCGACGAGGCGTCCACCATACGGTTCGATCATGTGACGGGTAAACCTCCGGAGAAGCTGGGCCGACGGTCGTACGTTCCTAGGCGCGTTCGGCCGAGATGAGAGAAGCCGCCGGGCCGGCTTGCCGGCGGACCCCGGCGACGTGGATACCGCACTCGACCTTTCCGAGGCCCTTCCACCGGCCCGCCCGCTCGCCCTCCATGGCGGTCGACGGGGCGGTACAGGGGGCACACCCCACGCTCGGGTACCCTTTCGCCCAGAGAGGATGGCGTGGGAGCCCGTGGGTGTCGAGGTACGCGTCTACCTCGGAGAGAGGCCAGGCCGCGAGGGGGTTGATCTTGAACAGGCCACCCGCGCCGTCCGTGAGGTCCTGCCATTCGATGAGCGGGGTCCGGGCGCGGTTGGGATGCTGACTGCGCCGAAGTCCCGTCATCCACGCGGTCCGACCGGTGAGCGCGTGGCGGAGCGGAATGACCTTTCGCATCTCGCAGCAGCGGTCGGGGGAGCGGGCGAAGAGCTCCGGCCCGTAGGCCGCGTCCTGCTCGGGAACGGTCTGCGCCGCCCGGATGTCGACGATGTTGACCTTCCACTCGGTACGAAGTCGGTCCCGGAACTCGAGCGTCTCCGGGAAATGGTAGCCGGTCTCCAGGAACAGGACCGGGATATCGGGGCGGAGTCGGCGGGCGATGTCCATGATGACGAGGGAGTCTTTCCCGAAGCTGGAGCCGATGACGAGTCCCTCCCCGAACCGCTCGACCGCCCACCGGACGAGCTCGTCGGCCGGTCGGCCCTCGAACTGCCGGGACCATTCCGCGGCTTGAGCCGCGCCGTATTCTGACTGCAAGACGGGCGGCCTACGACGGGGAGGGCTATATAGGATGAAAGGCCGGCGCGAGTTTCCGGGCCTCGCGCAGAACTCGCACCCAATCTGCGGCCGCTCTCGAGGGAACTCCCCGAGGTTAGGGCCGAATCTCAAACACACGGTTAAAGGGAGTCTCGGTGGCCCGGCGGAACCGGGTGAAGCCCCCGGCGCGGGCCACGAGTTGTCGGTCGCTCGCCGGAGCGCCGAGGCCGGCCCTGACCTCCTGGTCGTGCGAGGCGGGAGTGCAGATTATCGTGCACGTGCTGTAGAAGGCCCGTCCGACCGGACCCCCGAAATCCGTGGGTCTCCGAAACGACCCGCGGGCCGGTCAACGTCCCCGCTGAATCCTTAAGGCTCGACCCGAGCTCGGCCGTCGTGGACCCCCGCGAACGAGAATTGCTGACCGGTATGGGGAACTGTTTTGCGGCGTGCGGCGAAGATTTCGAGGGGACCGTCGGGATGGTGGCGGATACCCGCCGTCGGACCACGGAGGACGTCAAGGCGACATTAGCCCGGATGCGGGCTCAGTACGGGTCGGACCCCGACTACCAGGCCCTGCGCCACCGCCTTCCGCCGTCCTTCCCCCTGTAGATCGGGGAGGACCCCATGACGCAGTGCCCGGCGTGTCGGCTTCCGTTGGGGGAGGGCGACTACCTCGCTCTCGCCATCCACCTCGTGGACCGGGCCGACGCGAGTGACTCGCCCCACGTCCGCTGGCTCAACCAGAACCTCGCGCGGCAGAGGACCGACCCCGCGGACCTCGTGGGAGGATTGCGAAAGGTCTACGACCTCGGCTCCGGGACCATCAAGGATTGGATCAAATCGAAATTCATCTCGAAGTTCTTCGGGGCGAACCCCCACCCCTTCGTCGTAGCGCTCCAACACCCGTCCCGATCGACCTTGCTCGGCTACGTCGTCGAGCATCAGCACTTCCTCCGGCAATGGGTCCGTTCGTGTTCGTTCATCATGGCCCGAACCGATCAACCCTCCGTCGTGCTCTACGAACTCGACAATCTCAACACGGAGTTCGGCGGTTTCGGCCCGTCGCGGGTCTCGCACTACGAGCTGCTGCTTCGGATGGGAGAGAGCTTGGATCTGGCGCGGTCCCAAGTCCTCGCGACCCCTCCGCTTCCCGCCACGCGGGCCGCCCTCGAAGAATGGAACGAGATCGCGACCCGGGAACATTGGGTGGCCGTCCTCGCAGCGATGCACAGCCTCGAGCTGATCGCGAACCGGAACCTCGTGGACGTGGGTGCTTCGGTCCGGTACTTCGACCCCGCGATCCTCCGCGGGTCGGAGATCACCGACGCGTCCAAGAACTTCCTCCGTGAGGGGTACGAGGCCGACGTGGGCCATTCGGACGAGGCCCTCGCCCTCGTCGCCCAGTTCGGGACGCGGCCGGACCTCCTCGAGGAGGTCCAATCTACGTTCCTCCGGTCGATCGATCTGTTCGACGACTACCTGCTCGCGCGACTGGAGAGGGCGACCCAGTTTGAAGCGTAACTACTCCGGGTGCGCGATCTGCGATTCGACCTGGGGGAATCTCTGGGAGGACGTCGAGGGGGAACGGATGTTCTTCTGCTGCGATGTGTGCTTGACCCAATTCCGTCGACTGGTGGACCGGGTCAAGCGGGAAACCGGTTGGTCGGCGATCGAGGCCCTGGAGATCGAGGGCGACCGGCGCGGCCGGAGGTGTCTCGCCGCGTCGGGGGAGGCTCGATTCCGGTTTCGGATCGCCTTCAACTCGCTCGGCGAGATCCGCGCCTTCGAACGGCTCGCCGTGGGGTAACCCCGCCCCCTCGCCCCGCGCAGTGGGACGTCCTCGCGACGGCGCCGTGGGGGACCACCGCCGGTGTCGACGGCTCACGAGGATCGGGGCTTGATCGGGGGAGACCGGCGAAGGACCGCACGCCGGGGGCTCCGCGAAACCTCTATGCGGGTGGTCCGAAGTGGTCTCCCTCCGAATGCCCGAGTTCGACGTGGTCATGGTCGGCGCCGGTCACAACGGGCTCACCTGCGCGTGCTATCTCGCGTTGGCCGGCTTGAAGGTGTGCGTTCTCGAACGTCGACCGATCCCGGGGGGTGCGGCCGTCACGGAAGAGCTGTGGCCCGGGATCCAGATCTCCCGCGCGAGCTACGTGCCGGGCCTGATGGACCAGATCGTCGAGGACCTCGAGCTTCGGAAGTACGGCCTCCAGCTCGGCCCGGTCGACCCCCAGTACTTCGCCCCGTTCCCGAGCGGGCGGCATCTGTTCACCTACCGATCGGACGAGCAGTGCGTGAAAGAGCTCGAGAAATTCTCGACGAAGGACGCGGCCGCGTTCCCGAAATTCTCCCGCTTCCTGCGAGAGTTCTCCGAGATGGTGGAGCCGCTGCTCCTCACTCCTCCCCCCGACCTCCACGACCTCCTCGGGTTCTTCGACGGGTCTGAGCTCGAGGAAGTCGCCCGGAGCATCCTGCTCACCAGCTGCGCTGACCTCCTGCGGGAGACGTTCGAATCCCCGGAGGTTCAGGGAGCCTACGCGATGGAGGGGGTTCTCAACACGAGCATGGGACCCGACACCGTCGGGACGTCGTACATCCTCGCCCTCGCGATGGGCCAGCGGGGGTACGACTACGCGGTCGGGGGCACCGGAGCCGTCTCGAAGTCGCTCGCCGCCCATTTCGTGGCACACGGGGGGACGATCCACACGGACTCCGCGGTCCGGACGATCCGAGTGGTGTCGGGGCGGGCGGTAGGGGTCGAGCTTGCGGACGGTCGAACGGTCGACGCTCCGATCGTGGTCTCCAACGCCGACCCCCGGAGGACCTTCCTCGATCTCCTCGAACCGGGGACCCTGGACGCGGACTTCTCCCGTCGGGTCTCCAAGTTGCGCGCCTTCGGCACGTCCCTCAAGTTGAACATCGTGCTCAAGGAACCGCTCGATTTCCGCGCCCTCCCCGGAACGACGATCGGCCCGCAACACCGCGCCCTCACGGACGTGGGCCCCTCCATCGACTACATCCAGAAGGCCTACGACGACGCGCGGTGGGGGCGGATCCCGAAGGAGCCCCCCCTGAGCATGTTCTGTCAGACCGCCTGGGACGCCACCATGGCCCCCCCGGGCATCCACACGCTGAGCGTGATCGCGAAGTACAATCCCTACACGCTCGAGAACGGGTCGTGGACCGACCGGAAAGACGAGTCGGTCGAGAACGCCCTCTCCGTCCTCGAGGGGCTGGCCCCCGGAGCGCGGAAGAATATCGTGCACCTCGAGGCGCTCACCCCCGTGGACCTCGAGAACCTCATCGGGTTCACCGAGGGAAACGTCACGCACCTCGACCAGACCCCGAACCAAATGCTCTCGTTCCGGCCCCTCGTCGGATGGTCCCACTACCGTACCCCCGTCCCGGGTCTCTACCTCTGCGGGGCCGGGACCCACCCCGGAGGCGGGGTCAAGGGGGCGCCGGGCCACAACGCGGCCCACGTGATCTTGGAGGATCTCAGCCGACCCTCGTCGCGGTGAAATCCGATTCGCGACCCCGACCGATCCTCGGCGGGGTCTACCGAGGGACCTCCGAAGGCCGGCGCTCAAACGGTGCGGCGATCCGGTGCGTGCCCTACGTGCGGCCCCCACGGTTCGGCGGTCCGCGGGGGGCCGTCGGCGGACTCTGGTCGGCTCCGCGGCCCGCACTTTAATCCAACGAAGGTAGTCCCCGGTTCGTGGCCGAGAACCGCCGGCTCGCCGCCATCATGTTCACGGACACGGTGGGCTTCACCGCCTCGGTCCAGGCCGATGAGGCGCTCACGCTCGCGCTGCTCCACGAGCAGTCGGACCTCGTCGGACCCATCCTAGTCACCCACCAAGGTCAAGTGATCAAGTCCACGGGAGACGGCTTCCTGGTTGAGTTTGAGAGCGCACTCAAGGCGATCCGGTGTGCCATCGAAGTCCAACGGCGAATTCACGACAGAAACGCCGGGGGGGACCGAGTTTCCTTTCAGATTCGGATAGGCATCCATCTCGGGGACGTCGAACGGCACGCGGGAGATATCCTGGGAGACGCGGTCAACATCGCTGCGCGGGTTGAACCGATCGCTGAACCGGGCGGAGTCTGCGTGTCGGGGGCCGTCCGCGATCAGGTCTGGAACAAGATTCCCGACCGGCTCGAAAAGCTTCCGCCGCGGGTCTTAAAGGGGCTGAAGGAAGGAACCGACCTCTACCGGGTCCTCCTTCCGTGGAGCGGTCCCACGGCTCCGCTCGCCAGCCCGACCACGACCGGGCTCGCGATCCTGCCTTTCGCCAACATCAGCCCCGATCCGACCGACGAGTACTTCGCGGACGGACTTACCGAGGAGGTGATCACCGTGCTCTCCCAACTGCGGTCGCTTCGGGTCATTGCGCGGACCTCCGTCACACCCTACAAGTCGACCGCCAAGGGAATCGCTCAGATTGGAGCCGAATTGGGGGTTTCGTCGATCCTGGAGGGAAGCGTGCGGAAGGACGGTAACCGGCTACGGGTCACCTTCCAGCTCATCGACGTAAGGTCTCAAGGTCACGTCTGGGCGCAAACGTACGACCGGGAACTCGACGACATCTTCGCCATCCAGGCGGAACTCGCTCGACGGGTCATGGACGTCCTCAAGGTCGAGCTCGGGGCGGTCGACGTGGCCCGGCTCGAGGCGAGGCCGGTCGTGCGGCCGGAGTCCTACCTCGCCTACCTGAAGGGCCGAACTCTTCTCTACCATCCCTCCCGACCGAAGCTTGAGAGCGCCAAGGAACATTTCGAGAAGGCGATCTCACTGGATCCTCGGAACGGAGCCGCCTATTCGGGGCTGGCCGACGTGATCCGCATGATGGGCTGGTGGACCATGGAGGCGGTCGGCAACGACTGGGACGAAACCTGCCGGCGATTGGCGATGCGGGCGATCGAACTGAACCCCGATCTAGCGGAAGCGCACACCTCGCTGGCCTTGAGCCACTGGTCCCGCTACGACTTCGCCGGGGCCGAGACGGAATTTCAGCGGGCCCTGTCGCTGAACCCGAGCTATTCGGCGGGGCATCATTGGTACGCGGAGCTGCTCGAGAACATGGGTGAGGTCGACACCGCCCTCGTGCAATGGGACCTGGCCGAGGGGACCGACCCGGTTTCCCCGTTCAACCTCCTTCACTACGTGGACATGTTGATTTGGATGAGGAAGCTGGACGAAGCCCAGGTCCGACTTCAAAAGGTCGCAGCGCTGGCTCCGGAGGATCTTGCGTACCTGGGGACCCTCGCGGATTACCACCTCGCCCGATCCGACCCCGCGCAGGCCCTGAAAGTGATCGAACGCGCCGAGGAGTTGGAACCGAACCCGGTGCGGAAAGTTCTGTGGCGGCTCTACTCCCTGTCGACCTCCGGTGAAAGGGACCAGGCGCGGGCTTTGGTGGAGCGGGAGGAGGTCGCGGCAGAGTTGGCACTTAGCCCCGCCAACTTCGGTCGAACCTGGGCCGACCTGGGGGACCTGGACCAGTGCTTCCGATGGCTGGACAAAGCGTTCGACGCCCACAGCCTCGCGGTCCACATCTTCCGGTTCGAACCCCGATACGAACCGGTCCGAAAAGACCCCCGATTCGCCGCCCTGTTGACCAAGATGAACCTGGCGTGAACCCGAGCGTCCTCGCGGAGGCCGGGCCTCGGGTCCTCCGAGACACGATCCCAACGGGGGCTCGGACCAAATGGGTGAGTGCCGTCGGCCACCGCAGGACCCGGGACGACGTCCACGTCCCCGGGTCGCTGGTTGAGCTCTCGTGGGCCCCCGCTCAGGTTCCCCGAGCGGCCGATCGGTCTCCGGCCTTAGTCGCCCTGGTCCCAAGAAAGGGCCACGAGGATCGGGACCAGGGCCTCGACATTCGGGGTGCCCCACCCGGTCGCATCGTCCCATCCCCGGGTGGCGTTGAACCCGATGTTGCCTGGAGAGCCGACGACGGTGTTGTTGCCCACACGGATGTCGTGGAATGCCCGGTGGTACAGCCAGGGAATATGGCCGATCAGGTAGAGCGCCGGATTGATGAAGCCGATCGAACCCAGGTGCTTCTCCGCCGCCAGCTGGTCCGCAAGCGCGGCGATGCCGGCCCATTCGGGCGTGCTGGCGGAGGTTCCTCCCTGGATGTAGAAGCCGGCGAGCGAGGGGACGGCACCCCAGAAGATCATGACCCCTCCCGACACGGCGGCGTCGATCGAGATGTCGGGGGTCGTGCGGGCGGTGAGCCCCAAACCCGACTGGTAGGCGGGCGTGCCGAAGTACAGGCTCGGGGCGCCCCCCGTGGCGCTCCCGAACGCCGGCTCGTTCCAGACCTGTTCGCCGCCGTAGCCGACCGGGATACAGCTGGCGTTGGCATTGGGGGTCGTGGTGTTGAGCTCGCAACTCGGGGTATTGCGGAACGTCACGAGGCCGGTCGAACAGACCCGGTGGGTGCCGCACGAGGCGTTGGCGCCGAGCAGGTAGGGGTTCCCCATCGTCCCTCCGACCGCGGTCACCCAGGGCGAGGACGAGGGGTAGATGGGGTTCGCCGAGGTGAAACCCAGGGGTGAGTTGTCGGCTCCCCAGTCACCCGAACCGGCGAAGACGGTGGTCCCTTCGTGGGCGGCCTGCCGGTAGGCGGCCTCGCCGGTGTCCAGGACCTTGTCGACGTACGCCGGACTGCAGACCCGGTTCGGCAGGTCGGTGCCGAGGAAGCAGGTGCCTTGCTTCATGTCGAGTTCCGGGTCCCCGAAGCTCTGGGAGATGATGCTGTGGGGGAACATGGTGACCGCCGACTGGACCCCCCGCTCGAGGGTGAGGTCGTCGTCGTGCTTCGTCAGGTACAGGACGATGTGGGCGCCCGGCGCCATCGCATGTGAATACTGGGTATCCAGAGCAATCTCTTGGGTCGAACCGACCTGGTTAGGGTCGGAGAGGTTTACCGTGGGGCACGGGCCTCCCTGACAAACGATCTGGACCGTGGTCGAGGGCAGGTGGAACTGGGCGTCGAACGTATCCAGGTCGCTCTGGACCGTCGGACTTCCCCACGCACCTATGATCACGATGGTCTGACCGGACCCGTTGAGATGCTCCGGGAAGTTGTAGGCCGCCTTCAGGTCCTGCGGCGTGTAGCAGATGAACATGAATCCCAGGTTGAACCTGCCGTCGGTGACGCAGTACGGGCTCGGCTGCGCACTCGGGAGATGGTGACCGTGAACGACCAGGGTCAGGTCGAGTCCCCGGAACCCGTGGTGGGGGGCCATCAACGCCGGGCCGGTCGACGTGCCGCTCACCACCGGGAGGAGCGACAGGCTGCCCAGGACCATGATCATCGGAACGGCAATCGCAGCCCAGCTCGACGTTCGGTGTGTTTGCTTTCGTGCCGTCATGGAATCCGCACCCCCCAATCGCCCTCCCGCTAGATAATCCAGCGTTGGGCCCCCCCGAACGATTCGGCCCTCGCGGGGGCAGGTCCAGCGTCGGGTCCCCAGGGAGCGATGCCCGGGGCGGCACGGGCTGCTCTTGCCGCGGTCAGGCGTTCGGGACGTACCTCATCAACAAGTTCGCGAGCTGACCGGTGAGCTCCTGTTCGACCCACCGGGAGTAGTATCGCCAGGGCCCCTGGAAGTCGCTCCGGACCCGCACGATCCCGGGAATCTGAGCCAGGTCGATCATGATGTCTTGCACCGCATCCGGCGACGTGGCTGGAACGCGCACTCCCAGAAGGATCGGCCCGTCCTCTCCCTGGCGGCGGTAGCCCATGTCGTCCAGCGACATGGGGAGATAGTGGGGGAATCGCGCTTCGATAGCGCGCATGAGCCCGGCGAGGCCTCGAGCCTCCTCCCAGTACAGCCGGAGGTTCACGCTTGGATGGAGGCTCCAGTCGAAGAGCGGAAAGTACCACAGGGCCCGAGAGTCGAGCAACGCGTCTCGATGGCGCACCAGGGTCCTCGTAGTGATGCCGATCATCCGAGCCATCGCGGAGAGGGACGCCCCGGGATTCGCACGGAGGATGGCCATGATGCGCCAGTCGAGTGGGGTCGGCGGGCGGGAGACGGTCGGCACCCGATAGGCGTACGGGCCGTCAACCCGCCGACGCGTCGACAGGCGGCGGAGGATGCGCATGCGGCGATCGACGGCGGTGGGGTGGTCCGACACGAAGGACACGCTGACGCGTTCGACCGACTCCGTCGAGTCGGTGTCACCGAACCCGACCCAGGCGCTCGTCACCCCGTCGACGAGCTCGAGCTCGTCCATGACGTTCTTCGCGTCGACCGGGTCGGAGATGTGGAGGTCCGCCCGTCGCAGCCCGACACCGAAGAGTCGATAGTTCGGTCGGATCTCGTAGGGCCGGAAGAAACCCGACTTCTCCCAGTGGCGGATCCGCGACCACACGCTCGTGCGGCCGAGACCCACCTGCCGGCCGACCTGCCCGACCGTGATCCGAGGGTCGATTCCCCACGGGACCCAAATGCGGTCCGAGTACAGCCCTCGAACGAGGGCGAGGTCCAGGGCGTCCACGACCTAAGAGGAGTCGCGTTACAAATAGCCCGCACCGCCGGGGGGAGTCCGGTCACGAGCCGGGCAGGCCGGCCGCCGGAGAGCGAGAGGTGTCGGAGGGGGGATTCCCTCAAGAGTTCAAATCTGCCACCGAGCGCAGACAGGGACCGGTTTCCGCCTTCGGATCTCACGCACTCCCGGCCCGATCAACCGGGGGGGTTCAGCCCGGTATCTGGGAGAGGAGGGTCCGCGTTTGTTCGAGGTCCGCCTCGGCCGACATCCCTTCGAAGAGCTCCACCGCGTGCAACAAGGCGGTCCGCCCCCCCGTCCGGTCGCCCCCCTGGGCGAGGGCCCGTCCGACCTCGACCCAGGTGCGGGCCGCCTCGTACGTCCAGCCGATCCGGGTCCACACTCCGATGCACCCGTGCAGGAGGGGCACCGCTTCCCCCGGCTTTCCGTCGTGCACCAGGCACTCCGCCCGGGCGCGATCCGAGAAGGCGCGGACGAAGTCGGAACCGAACCGGTCGGCGAACTCACCTAGGGGTCCGAGCAACCCCCGCGCCCGGTCGAGGTGTCCCTGCTGCAGGGCCGCCGTCACGAGGAGTGCGAGGGCTTCAGGGAACAGTTCGGCGTACCAGCCGGCCGGGCCCGTCGCCGCGCAGCGGTCCCGCGCCGCCGCGAAGGCGTTCTCAGCGGCTACGGGCTCCTGCCTCAGGAGGAAGTGCCGCCCGAGGTAGAGGTGCGTCTGCACCTCGAGGAACCACCTCGGTTCGCTCCGCATGACGGCGAGGGCGGTCTCGAGCGCGGGGCGGCCGCTCGCGCCCTGGCCCATGAGGACCCCAGCCGCTCCGCGACCGAACAGCGCCTGGGCTATTTCGGGTTCCCCGTGGTCGTACGCGAATCGCTGCAGCTCGTCGGCACGGAGCAACACTTCGGAAAACCGCCCTTGGCGCAGGAGCCCCACCGGCTCGGCGTACCCTCGCCACCAGGCTTCGAGGTCCGCACTCCCCACCCGTCGGGCGAGCTCGATCATATCGACCGCCAGCTCCGCGGCCCGAACCAGGTCGCCCTCGACGTGGTAGACGCCCGCCACCTGGTAGATGAGGGCCTCGACCACGAGGTCGGAGAACCCGTGGTCCTCGGCGAGGGCCTTCGCCTCCCGGACCAGACGAGGGGAATCGCGGATGCGCTCGACGGGTAGCGTTCGGGAGAGGAGGAGGCGCGTGAGCACCCGACCTCGGAGGTCGCCGGCGGCGTCGGCGAGGCCCATCGCCCGCTGCCCGTCCTCGAAGGCCGGGCCGACCTGGCCCACGGCGTACTCGAGGTTCGACCGCGCCATGAGCACTGGCATGAGGAGGGGGTCCTCCGGGTCCGTTCCGACGAGCGCGGTCGCCCGTGCGATGAGCGCCCCGGCCCGGTCCGGGGCCCAGTCGGCGGCGGTGGCCATCGCCGCCACGCACCGGACCGCCGCGGCCCGGTCCCCGAGCCGTTCGAAGCCGTCCGCGGCCTCTTCGTAGAGGTCGAGTCCTTTGCGCACGTCGCCACCACGGATCACCAGTTCGGCGAGTTGGGACTGGATGCGCCAGCGTTGCGGGCCGGCGGGGTCTCGGGAGAGGAGCTCGAGCGCCGCGCGGTAGTGTTCCATCGCGTCGCGACGCGCGTAGACCTGGGCCGCTCGGTCCCCCGCTTGGATGGAGTACTCCAGGGCCCGAGCCGTGTCCCCGGACCGTAGGAAGTGGTAGGCGAGGATCCCCCAACGGTCGGGCGAATCGTTCCGTCCGGTCGATTCCAGGGCGAGCCCGACCCGGCGATGGAGCTCCCCCCGACGGGTCGGTGCGACGGAAGCGTAGAGCGCCTCCCGGATGAGCGGGTGGGCGAACGTGCCGACCGTGCCTCCGTTCGGATCCCGCACCACCTGGACGAGGCGAGCGGTCGCGGCCGCGTCGACGGCATCGAGGACCTCCTTCTCGTTAGCCTCCGAGGTCCCCGGGAGCAGAGCGACATGGAATTCCGGTCCCTCCACCGCGGCCGCGGCCAGCACCGCCCGGTGTTGCGTGCTAAGTCGCTCCAGCCGTTGGTCGATCACGCTCTGGACGCTGCTCGGGACATGGAGCGAGGGGACGGGTCGGCCTTCCCAGCCGTCCGCCGTGGGGAAGATCGACCCCGACTCGATGAGGGATTGGACGATCTCCTCGACAAAGAAGGGATTCCCACCGGACTGCTCAAAGACCAGTCGTACGAACTCGGGAAGAGGGACGGTCTGCCGGAGCAGCTGTCCGACCAGGTCGGTGACCTCGGACCGGTCCAGGCGAGCGAGGTCGACCCGGGCGATGAGCTTGCTTCGACCGAGGGTGAGCACGAGCTCGCGGAGCGGTGGGCTCTGGTCGAACTGGGTGTCCCGGGCCGACAAGGCGATGAACAGGGGGTTGGTGCGCGTGGCCGGCGCGATTGCCTGCAGAAGCTCCACCGACGAGGTATCGGCCAGCGCCAGGTCGTCGATCGTGATCAGCGCGCCCCGAGATCCAGCGATGGCAACGAACAGGTCGCGAAGCTGCCGCACGAAGGACTGACCGTCCAAGGGGCGCGGGCGCCAGTCCGGCCTCGGGGTGAGCCAGACCTTGTCGGCCAGCTCTGGCAGCAGGGCGAACACCGCATCCGCGCAGGGGACCACGGCGTGTCGGACCTGCCCCCGCGGCTGCTCCGAGACGAACTGGCGGAGGAGGTCGATCCACGGCGCGTACGGAACGCCCCGCTCGATGCCTTCGCACTTCGCCGACAGTTGCAGCGTCCCGGCGGCCGTGGCGACCCGGTGGAACTCCTCGATCAGGCGGCTCTTGCCAATGCCCGGTTCGCCAGTGAGAAGGAGCAGCCGTCCCGAGTCCGAGGTCGGTCGATCCACGAACGACCGTATCGCCCCGAGCTCGGTCTTTCGTCCCACGAATGCGACCGCGCCGGCCCCTGGTCCCCCGGGGAGGAGTGTAGGGGGGAAAGTGGGGTGGGGAGGGACGACGGCCGGGTCGCTCACGGGATCCGTCCGGGGGGAGCACCGGGCGTTGGGGCGGGCCCGGCACGCCGCGAGGGAACCCTCACTCGATCTCCTTCCGGGAACCGTCGCTCGCCACGAACGCCTGCCAGCCATCCGTAGAGTCGAGATCGAGCTCACCGTCGAACCGACCGCTCCTCGTCCCGCGGTCGGTCGCGAACTCGACCGAGAGCTTGCACCGTCGCGTCGCGTGGTCGCTGGATTCGAGGAGCCACCGCAGCAGTTCCTCGTGGCGAGACCAGTCGACCTCGACGAAGTGGCCGGGGAGCAGGGAAGGCTCGTAGGCCACCTCCTCCCCCGCCAGCCGGGCACGGAGCTCCTGGACCGAGTCCGGCGAGCAGTTTCGGAGGAAGACACGGTGGGATGCCTTCAGTCGCGTCGGCCGGGCGATATACTGGGGGTCGAGCTCCTGGCGCTGACGTTCCCCCACGGGCCAGATGTGTCGGTAGAGCGGAGACGCCCGGGGCCTGGGCGGAGACCGGAACCCCTTGCGCCAGCGCTGGACCTGGCGCAGCCGGGCCTCGAGACTCGGAGTCTCGTCCTTCCAGTGGCCGTAGACCACGGGCGCTAGCGCTTCGAGCTCCCGCTCGACCTGCCGGGCCAACCAGTCCGGATGCACCCGTTCGACGTTCTGGGTGAGCCGCTCGAGCTCCGTCCGAGGTCGGCTCACGTGAACGCCCCCGACACCTGTCGGACCCCCGAGAAGGGGCGAACAGGGCCGATAAAGATGAGCGAGTCGCCCGACAGCGGGAGCGGAAGTTCCGTACAGGGAAGATACAGGGGAGCGGATGGAGGCGGGGCGGACCGACGTTCGGACATCAGGGTTCCCTCCCGGGGCCCGGGCGGCGCCGGCCGCGTATGCCCCCGCGGCGTCGGTCCGAAACGACCGAACCCGGGCGCTGGGAGGACCTGGAAGGTGAGTGCGTCTCCGGAAAGTGCGCTCTTGGACGCCGTAGAACGGTGGAGAACCCATCGCGCGGCGTGCCCCCGATGTGCCTACGGCCCGCGCGGCGACTGTGAGATTGGCGAGGCGTTGTGGATGACCGCCGCAGAGGCCCGGGGGCGGTGGTTGATCCGCAACGCCGGTACCGCAGCCGTTCGTATCGCAGACCGCCCCGCCGGCGTCCTGACACAAGGACCAGCGCCTCGCTCGAAGAGAAGAACGAGGTAGTGGCGGGCCGCGGGGATTCAGCGCCGGGCGAGCGCTCGCGGAGCCCGGCAGTATGAACCCATCGCCGTGGGACTGTCCCACCCGATGAATCCTCTCCCAAGCCACCGTGTTTCACCCCCCTGGCTCTCTACCGCCCCGGAGGCCGGCGTCCATTCTCGGACGCATCCGCAGGAGGGCTCCGACAAATGTCGGGGCCTAGCGTGGCGGGAGGCCCTCGGCCCGGTCGAGGGCGGGGGGGGAGTGGCCCGACAGGGAAACCGAAACTTCCGACATACTGTGAATCATGGAGTTCCTACCTGGAACAAACGAGTCGAGCTCCCAACCCTGCCTGGAGGACTTGCCAAAGTACCGTCGGTGCGAGGCCCATCTCGAGCGGGCCTTAGGAGGATGGGACCGGCACATCGCATCGTGCCGGGAGTGTCTGTCCTACGGGCTTTACTTCTGCGCTGAAGGCCAGTACCTCGCACTGGAGGTCGGGCGTGCACGAGCGCGCTCGGATAAGCTCGCCGCCAAACTCACCCGGATTCGGCCGCGCCCGGAGTTGGTGGCCCCCGGATTTCCGATCCACAGCCCGTCGTCTCCCGCCCCGTTCTGGGGGGCAAGGAGGACTCCGTGACGCCGAATCGGGTTCGCCGGTGGTCGGTGGCGGCACTCCCTCCTCGGTGTGGTGGTCACCTCGATTATCGTCCCGGGGGGGGCGTCCGTTCGGGGCGCTCCCGACGGCCCGGCGGGACGATGGCCGTTCTGGCCGTCGCTCTCCTCGCCTTCCTTGCGGTCTTCCCCGTCGCGGCTGCCTCGGACTCGGGACGGGGCGCATCCGTCACGACGCAGGACTCGACCGCCGGCGCCGGCTATGTCCTTCTCAACGGCCAGAAGGGTTCGGTCTCGGCGGTCTTCGATTCCTACACCCAGCCCGCGGCGAGCTGCCCGAACAGTACGAGCCTTGGGGGGACGGGGGACAACATCCAGATTGGACCCGGCCTGTACGCGGGTCGGCTGGACTTTGCGCGCTTTCTCTTCCTGGGAGTCGGCACTGAGGCATTCTGTCCGCAGTTCTCCCCGACGCCGATCTACTTTGCCTACTTTATCCGGCTCGCGACCGTGCCTTCCGACCCGTTCGGCGATGTCGGTCCGATCACCCAGATCGTGGGCTTCACCGTGAACCCAGGGGATGCGATCGGGGCGGCCCTGATCTCCAGCCCGAACCGGGTGACCCTCGTGCTGGAGGACCACACGTCGGGCGAGACGTTCGTGAGATCGATCGACCAACCGGGATACGAACCGAACGGCGCGGCGTGTCTCCTCCTCCCGTGGGGTACTCCGGTGAGGTTTGCCGACTTCACGCAGCGTTGTCGGGTCACGGTCGACGGGGCAACGCACGGGATCGGCGACTTCCCCCCGGCGAACGTTCTCCTGCGATGGATCCTCGTCAGTTTCATAGACGGGACGACGGTGCAGGCCGTCGCGGCACGTCTGACCGTGGATGGGTCGACGTTCACCACGAGCTGGGTCACCTCCAAGCCGTTCCAGCCCCCGATCTTTGTTCCCAGAGACTCGAACCTCTCCGGCTACGTTCTCCTCACCCCACGTCACGGCTCGGTGACAGCCGTCTCGGATTCCTACGTGCAGCCGCGGGCGCAGTGCGTGAACACCGAGGCGACCGAGAATGCTACTGGCCACTATCCCGGCGACCAGGCGGCGCTCGTCGGCCCGGGCCTCTATTCAGGCAACTCGAACCGGACCCGCTTCGAGCAGATCCAGGTCGGGACCGAGGCCATGTGCCCGTTGTTTTTTGACGGCGCGCCGAGCTACCTCGCGGTCGTCCTGCTCTCCTCCCGGTCGGTGAGCGAGCCCGGGGGCGATTACTTCCTCCACATAGTACCGGGGTTCCCCATTCACCCGGGCGACGTCATCCATTCGAGCCTCCGATGGTCCTCCGGCGGGATCACGCTGAGGCTCGTCGACCCGACTGACCATGAGCGGGCGGACCTGACCCTCCTAGCGCCGGGGTTCGTCCCGAACGGGGCGGCGTGCCTGCTCCGCCCCATCTACAACCTCGCCAACTTCACCCGGTTCACGCAGAGCTGCGAAGCTACCGTGGGTGGCGTGACCGGCGGAATCGGAGACTTCGCCGGCCCCAACTCGGTGCTTCGGTTTGACGTCACCAACGCCACGGGCGGGGTGCAGGCGCGCGCCTCCCCCCTTTCCGATGACGGTTCGACGTTCTCGACCACGTGGGTCACGTCGGAGCCGCTCGAGTAGACCGGGAGTCCACTCTCTTCATGGAAGGACCATGAAGGCAACCCGTGGCATCACGGACGACCAGCGAGGGGCCGGCCGAAGTGTCGGAGGGGGGATTTGAACCCCCGACCCCAGGATCTCTCCCGGGACGCCGTCGGCGTCCCGCTATGAGTCCCGTGCTCTACCGGGCTGAGCCACTCCGACAGGGATCGGAGGCGCCACGGTCGCCCCTACGCGACCGGGTCCTCGGCTACCGCCGTCGCGACCTCGGGTTCCGTCGGGCCGGACGGGACCTCGGGCTCGGCGGGAGGAGCACTGGACGGCAGTTCGTCCGCGATCGTGCCGAGCACATCGGAACTGCGGATCTCGATCTTCTTGAGAGGGTAGAAGGTCTTCACGCCGTGCGCGAGTGCCTTGGAGAGCTCACCCTGCAGCATCCCACGGACGAACTCGACCGCGGTGTGGCTGGCGGCCTCCTCTTTGAGGACCTCCACCATTTTGTGGCGCAACTCGGCGCGAAGCCGGGTCTGGAGCCGCTGCTCCCCGACCGCGACCGGCTTCACGACGATCTGGACGCCGTCCTTCGTGGTGACGATGAGGGAGAGGTCGACCTTCGATCGCTTGCGGCGGGCGAGCCGACGCACGTAATCGGAGGTCAGGGTGTGACCGATGAACCGGGTCTCGGCGATGCCGTCCCCGCCGAGCCGCTCGATCCGGAATCGCAGCTTGACATGGGCTTTGCCCGCATCCTGGATCCCGGAAAGTTCGGGAAAGGTCGTCTCGAGCGTCCGCCCGATGAGTTGCTCCGGCTCGGTCGAGACCGTCTCTCCGAGTTCCGCGTGCTGGAAGAGGCCGGGCGCCCGGACCTTGTAGGCGTGCTTGGAACGCCACTTGTCCTTGACCGTACGGGCCAGCGGGGCCTTCTTCGTCCCGGATTCCTTCTCGGCCATCGTGCGCGGCGCCGCGGAGTGGGGTACCCTACTTAACCGTTCCGAAGCGATTTGACCTCAGTGCGCCTATCGGTGCATCGAACCCGCCTCCGGCCGCTTCGCCGAAAGGAAGACACGGGTGTCGGGTCGTCGGTCGCCCCTACGGGTAATACCTCCTCGGGGCCCTAGGTCCGAACACGGCCGTGAGGGCAACCGCGCGCCACTTCGGGGGGGTCCTCCTGGTGGTCGCCATCCTCGCACTACCTTCCGGGACCGCGGCGCACGCCACCCGTTCCGGTGCGATCCTGGTCGGCTCCCCGATCCCGGCCGCCGTCGGTCCCTACGGACCCCTCGCCCCGATACTCCCCGCTCCGCTCGATCGGGCCGGACCTCCGCGACCCTGGACGTACCCTGGGTTCGAGAACTCGGCACAACCCGGACCGGGCGTGACTGCGGGAAACCCATCGAACCTGTCGAACGCGCTCCTACCGAGCACGTTCCTCAACACCTCCTTCTCGGCTCACCCGAACGGAGGGCGGGGGTACCCCACCGCTCCGGCGCCCATGGGGCTCGCCGACCTCGGGGTGGGATCCGGCGGACCCTATGCCTACGGCACCACTCGGTTCGAAGCCAACATTACCCTCGCGTCGTTCGCCGCCTACACTCCGGGATACGCTCCGTGGAAAGACTCCCCCGCCTGGATGACCCTCAGCTTGAACGCGGTCGCCGTCGGGGTCGCGATCAACGGTTCGCAGCCCACCCCGTACGATGGCACCTTCTGGGCCGAGAACGCGGTGCGGTTCAACGGTCACGAGGTGCAGTTCGAGGACAACCTATGGAACTTCTCCGGCACCGGGACGTGGCTCACTCCCGGGACGTTGGAGAACGTCACGTCCCTGGCGACCGCGTCGAGCCCGCTCGGGGCGGTCTACTACGAGCATTGGGGGCCCCTCTACCCGGTCTCGTACCCGCTGACCCTGGTCCTGTTCGATACGGTCGGTGTGGCCGGCGGGCATCCCGTGATCTACTACAACTACAGCCTGAGCACGCCGCTCCGCACCGTTAACGGCACGTCCGACCAGGTCACCTTCAACGGAGGGGCTTCGGCGAGCGACCCTCCGCATTTCGAGGTCAACGGTACGGGTTCGAACCCGTACGGACTCCGCGACGATGCCGAACTCGTGTTCGGGGGGGACGGTTCGGGCGCGAACGGGGACATCGCTTCGATCAACGGGACCGCGAACCTGAACTATTGGTCCTCCGGAGCGTACGTACCGGTTCGCTCTGCCTACGATTACGGCGAGGATTCCGGAGAGACCTCCGGCGGGCTCGCGACGTACTACCTGGGCTCGACCGAGTTCCTGAATGCCGGACCATCCTGGCTCTACGGGCTCTGGAACACCTCGAGTTCCCTTCTCGGACCCGCCGCCCCGACCGGATGGATCGGCATCCACGTCGCGCTCGCCCCGGAATTCGGGATACTCCTGGCGACCAACACGAGCGCCGAGTCGGCCACGGCCGGCGGAAACTTCTCGTTCGTTCCTACCTCGACGGGGGGGAACGCGACCACCCGACTGCCGCCACCCCCGGCCGGCGACCCGTACGTGTTCCGGGGGTGGGCCGACGGGTTCGACCCCGCCCAGGCATCGGTCACCGGGAACTCGACGGGAAACATCTCCCTGGGTCTGGTCTCGGATCCGAGTTCGTTCGACGTCCCCCTCTACCTCGACGGCGGAGGCCAGGTCGCTGCGTTCGGCACGGCCGGCGGGATGGGGGTCTCGTACTCCGCGCTGGGGAACAGCCTGCGGATTACCCGGATGAGCGTCGCGCTGGCGGTCCCGTTCCGCCAACTGAACGACTACCTGTACCCGACGTTCGTCCTGTTCGCCGCGGACAACATCTCAGGTAGCTCGGTCGCCGTGGACCAGCTCGTCCAGAGCGCGACCTCCTTCACGTATGACTGGTACGGAGTCTCCGAACAACTGCCCGGGGCCACCCAAGGGTACTACTTCTACGGCGGGAACGGGAGTTACTCGGTCCAGCACGTCAACGTGACCGGGTTGGTTCGCTCCATGGGCTTTGGTCTCGTGGAATCTACGGGCCCCACCGTCGAATTCTACGGGAGCCAGGGGAGCCGTGCGTCGGACATCTCGTCCACGCAGACCACCGGGGTCCTGGTCGTCGGTTCGACCGAGACGAACCTCACCAACCTCACGACCCAGGGAGGGATCGCCGTGGAGTTCAACCGAACGGAAGGAAGCGCCGCCTCGAACATCTCCCTCCCGGGGGCCCGTATCGACCTCGGACAGGCGGGGGGCGTCGGAGCCATGGTCTCGGAATCCGATGGGATCGACCTCCGCCAGTTGGCTGCTCTCGCCGAGGACACCGCCGTCGTGGCGGACCATTCCCGGAATCTCACGATCGCCCACGTCACGGTGGGGAGCAACGGCACGGGAGGAAACCGGACGGGTGGCGTGGGGATCTCGGGGAGCCATCTCACGAACCTCAACCTCGAAGATTGGACCGTCTCCTGTCCGTTGGCTCCCAGCCGGACGGGAGGCCCCCCGTACAACGATACCTGCGCCAGCGTGGGGTGGTTGAACGGGGGCGATCACCTCCGGATCGGAAACCTCACGTCCGTCAACGCCTCCGGATTGAACGCGAACCATTGGACTCATGTCGCCGGGTGGAACCTCTCCGCCCGAGGGTACACGGCCGAGGCGATCACGAAGCTCAACAACTGCACCGACGGGAGCTTCCGAAATCTTTCCGCGTCGGAGGGCGGGCTCACGATGTGGTACCTGGACTCCGATCGCAATTTCGCCTTTGCCCAGCTGAGCGCGACGAGCGGAGGGATCGATGTGGCCGTGCTCACCCGGAGCGTGAACGCGACCTTCGACGACATCAATGTCAGCGGAGGCGGTGCCGGGGTCGAGGGGACGATGTGGTCCTCCGACCTTCGTTTCAACAACATCACTTCCGCCACCGGGGCCGAGGCGGTCGGGGGCACCGCCCTCTCCAACGTCACCGTCTCCCACGGCGCGGCCTACTCGGGCAGTCTGACGGTCATTCTTCTCGAATCGGAGAACGTCACGATCCGGGACCTCACGGCCGTGAGCGGTAGCGTAGCCGTCAGCCTGAGCGACACGAACAACGTCAGCGTCTCGAACGTCTGGGTCAGCGGGAACTCGGTGGCCCTCAGTTGGTGGACGGGCACGAACGGATTGGTGACGAACCTCACGGCGTCGAACGAATCGATCGCCGCGCAGCTGGTCGGCATCACCCGAGCGAACCTCTCGGGAGTGAGCGAGGTCAACAACCGGTCCGGGGCACCGTACTTCAAGAACTACCTCCTCGGAGTCATCTATCCGGACGGGCCGGTACAGACGTACGTCGATCAGGGGCTCGCGGTCACCAACGTCACCGCGGTGAACTGTTCGTTCGGGCTGCAGGACGTCTTCTCTCGGGGGCTCACCGTCTCCCATCTCCGGGCCTGGGGCTCGGGAACGGCCCTGCAGTTCAACGGGACCGAGTTTTCGACGGTCGTCGGCGTGTTCGCGGAGGGCGATGGGCATGGGATCGTGATCGACGGAGGGTTGAACGTCACCGTCGCCGGCAGCACGATCGAGGACTCGACCAGCTACGGGATCTACGTCAACGCCGGGGAGAACGAGACGTTCTACGCGAACAACCTGGTGGCCAACGACGGGGCGAGCGTCTCCGGAACCTACTATCCGGGCCGCGTCCAGGCCGTGGTCTACCTCGGCCAATTCGTCAATTTCACCTGGGAAGGTCTCGGAAACTTCTGGTCGGACTGGACGGGGAACTCCCCCTACCCCATCGCAGCCAACGTCCACGACACGGCCCCCGCGCCGGCGTTCCTCTCCCGATGGTTGGAGTTCGCCGGCGAGGGGCTGGTGCCGGGGCCCCGATGGGGGCTGACGGTCGACGACCGCCCCTATTCGTCCACGGCCCCGCTCATCGTGGTCCCCTCGTGGACCCTGCGGGAAGGGAGGCTGGCCTTCTCGGTCGCGCCCCCGGTCGGCTGGGGGGCGACGCCTCTCGGGGGGACGGTCACCTATCTCGGGAGCAACCAGACCGTACCCATCCGGTTCCATCTGCCCGAGTACTCCGTTCATTTCGTGGAGAGCGGGCTTCCCGCGGGCACGAACTGGACCCTCTCGTTCGCCGGCGCCCCGACCTGGGTAGTGACCACCGCGGGCCCGGCGGAGCTTTCGTTCACGGTGCCGAACGGGACGTACGGCGTCTCCACGCCGGCGGTGCCCGGGTACACCGAGACCGCCATCGAACCCGGTAGCCAGCTCACGGTGTACGGGATCAACGTCACCGAGCCGGTTCAGTACTCGCCGGTCGTCTACAGCGTGATCTGGGAAGAATCCGGCCTGCCGGCCGGCACCTCCTGGGGGGTCACGGTGAACGGGACCTTCTACGGTACCAACACGTCGCTAGTTGGTTGGGACGAGCCCAACGGCACGTACGCCTACGTCCTCTCCGGGCTCCCGGGGTGGCATCAGCACTCGCTCCCCTACCGAGGTACCGTCACGGTCTCCTCCCGCCCGGTCCTCGAAGAGACCGTTTGGTTCCCTGTCCGGTATGCCGTTACGTTCGCCGAATCGGGGATACCCAACGGCACCGCGTGGAGCGTGGTCTTCGACGGGCAGAATGTGAGCTCGACGCGTTCGACCATCTCGTTCGAGCTCCCGAACGGTACCTACACCTACCAGGACTTCCCCACCCTCCCCACGAGCCTCCGGGGAACTCCCTCGTCGGGGAGCGTGACCGTCTCCGGGTCGGCCGGGTTCGTGAACCTGACGTTCACGGCGCCTTCGCCCAGCCCCCGGTCCGGCGGATTCAGCCCCGCGATCTACGCGGGCCTCGGGGTCGCCCTGGCCGCGGCGATCGTGGTCGGCGTGGTCGCCGCGTGGGAGTTCCGCCGTCGCCCTCCCCCGGAGGAGCCGGAGCTCTCAGGAGAGGACCTGCCGCTCCCGACCCCGCCCCCGAAGGCGCCCCCCGAGTTCTAGGGCGAGCGCCGTCTCGGCAAACTACATATCCCGAGCCCAACTCCGCGCGCCGTGCCGACCGGGAAGGAGATCGCTCCCGGCACCCGTTCGAATGCGGCGGAGCTTCGGAACGCGAAGGTCGTGGTCGAGTCGCCCGGCGAGGCGTTCCGGAGCGAGATCCTCGCTCGCCTCGAGATCCTCCGGGGCCAGGGAGTCGAGCGGGCCGCCGCGATCCGCGCCCTCTTCCCGAAGACCGTCCTTCCGGAAACGACGTACGAGGACGTGGTAGCGGCCCTCGTCTCGGGCGCCCACGTCCTGTTCTTCGGACCCTCCGGGGCCGGGAAGACGAACCTCGCCAAGGACCTCTGGAACCTCTACCCGAAGGGGGCGTGGGTCGTCGAGGGGTGTCCCGTCCTCGACCACCCGCTCAGCATCGTCGTCCCCGAGATCGCCGACCGGTTCCCGCCCTGCCCCATCTGCACCCGTCGGTTCGCTCCGGGCGGGGACGCGTCGCTCTTCGACCCCGCGCGGGTGGACGCCTCCAAGGTGCCGGCCCAGTACGTGCACCTTCGAGAGGGGTTCGGGTTCGCGCGATTGCAGGGAAGCTCGGAGGTTTTCCCCGACCACCTGACCGGCAACATCAACCTCCGCAAGCTCGAAGAGATCGGGGACCCGATGAGCCCGCTCGTCCTCGAGCCGGGGAAACTCCTCCAGGCGAATCGCGGGTTCCTCCTCGTGGACGAGATCGGGAAGCTCCCGCTGGGAACGCAGAACGTGCTCCTCCAGGCCCTCCAGGAGGGGACGGTCACGCCGGCGAAATCCCGGGAGAGCTTTCCGGGGCTGTTCGTGGCGGTGGGCACGTCGAACCTCTCCGACCTCGACAACATCAACGACCCGCTTTCGGACCGTCTCACGAGCCTCCACGTCGGCTACAACGAACGCCACGCGGACAATCGCCGGATCGTCGCCCTCTCCCGCGGGACCGAGTTCCGGGGCTGGGTCCCCGAGATCCTGGTGGATGCGGGGGTCCGGGTCATCGAGGCCTGGCGGCTTCGCACCACCGACGACAACCCGGACATCGGCGAGGTCGGCTCGAACCGGACCCTGCTCGATGTACCGCCGCGGACGGAGGCGATCGCGCTGCTCGCCGGCCGCTCGGTACCGAGTTCCCACGACCTGCGCTCGGGGCTGGTCCACGCGATGCGGGGCCGGCTGAGGGCCCGGAGCGGCGAGTCGTTCCGCCAGAACGAGAAGCGGGTCACCGAGTTCGTCGACCAGTACCTCGGCCCGTCCCTGAAACGGAGCGCGGGCGTGTACTGGTGCCGGTACTTCCGGGAGACGCTCCAGGAAAGCGCCAGCGAGGCGGAGGCCCTGGTCGGGGAGGGACGGCGGCTCAAGGACGACGCGGCGCTCCTCGGCCAAGCCTCGGCTGACACGACCCTGTTCCCCCGGTTCCGTGCCTTCGTCCGCTCCGTGGGGGAGCGGGAGCGGCCCGGCGACGCGGTCGCTCCGTTCGACGCGGCGGTCACCGTCTATCGGCTCCTCGAGGAGCATTCCCTCTTCTCGTGCCGCGACGAGGACGACGACGACGCCCCCCTCTAGCGACGCGCTCCGCCTCCCCGAGTGTGCCGGCTACACGGACGATGTCCGGTCGGACGACCTCCTGGACGCGATCAGCTCGGCGGCGTTGATCCGGGCCCTGGCCGAGGAGGGCCTCGAGGGGGCCCGGCGGCTCCTTCGGGCCGGGGCCGAGACCGACCCCGAACTCCGGGAGCGTCTCGAGCGCCTTCGGCTCCGCCTGCGGCGACAGGCCGACCGCCGGGTCGACCGGATCGTCACCGACTACGACACCCGGATCGCGGAACTCGACCAGGTCCGCAGCCGCTCCGACGCGGACGTGGCGGCCCGCATCGCCGCCCTCGAGGCCCGCCTCGCCGCCGCCCGGAGCGTCGACTGGTCGAAGATGCCGCCCACCGACCTCTTCGGGGACGTGGAAACAGCGCTCCTGCTACCGGACGCATCGTGGAACCGGCCGCCCGCGCCCGCGGGGTTCGCCGCCCGGCTCCGGGCCCTTCTCGCCCGGTGCGTGGCCTGGCTCCGGTCGTTGTTCTCCCGGCGTCGCGCGGGCCGTCCGGCCGCGCCCGCGGGCCGGACCGTGACGTTCGCGGTCGCCTCGGGGGCGGGCCGAGGACTCGGACCCTCCGACCTCGGCGACGCCCTGGCCCGGCTCTCCCCTCCCCAGCGCGAAGAGCTCTCGGAGAACGTCTCGAACTCGCTCCGCTCCCGGGAACGGGATCTGCAGAAGGAGGCGGAGGAGCGGCGTCGGGCCGCCGACGCCCAGCGGCGCGCCCTCGAGGAGGAGCGGGCCGAGGCGGAGCGCCGGGCGCGGGCGGAGACCGAAGCCCGAGTGAAGCAGGGGGAGGCGCGGCGGCTCGAGCGGGAGCTCAAGGAACGGGGGTTCGTGGCGGAGCGGGGCGCCAGCCTGGTCGTCACGTTCGGCCTGGTCGAGCGGTTCGCCCGGCTGCTGCTCGAGGAGGAGACCCGACGCTTGCCCGAGGGCGCCCGGCTCTCCCTCCGGGGGGAAGGGTCCACGGGGGTCTACGAGAAGGCCCGGCTGCGGCGGGCCGAGGAGATCGCCCACCTGGACCTGCCCGGCTCGTTGCTCGCGGCCCGCCAAGCCGGCCAACGGCATATCGACGAATCGACGAGCTACGTCTACCGGGAGATCACCGCCGAGCGGGTCCACGTCGTGCTCGCGTTCGACCGTTCGGGGTCCATGGAGGAGTCGGGAAAGCTCGACGCCGCCAAGAAGGCCCTCCTCGCGCTCTACGTCGCGATCCGCCGTCGCCACCCGGAGGCTACGATCGACCTCCTGGCGTTCGACAACGATGTCGAAGTGCTCGACCTCGTCACCCTCTGGGAGTGCAAAGCCGGCTCCTTCACCAACACCGGCGAGGCGCTCCGGGCCGCCCACCTCCTGCTGCAGGCCTCCCGGGCGAACCGACGGGAATTCTACCTCCTGACCGACGGTCTCCCGGAGTCGTACACGGGGGAGGACGGGAAGGTCCACTCGGGCCAGTTGGACGTCGCGATGGAACAGGCGCTCGTACGAGCGGGCGAACTCGCGACGGTCCGGCCGCTCCGCTCGACCATGGTGTTGCTGAAATCCGCCCATCCCGAGTACGAGACCGCGGCCCGGGCGATCGCCCGGACCCTCGGCGGCGAGCTGGTCGTTACCGACCCGGGACGCCTCGGTGTCGAGCTGCTGGTCCGGTGGGCCCACGGGGTCGAGACCGAACGACGACTGCTGCCGCCCGCCCCGCTCCCCCCCGAGCGACCCTCCCCGGGTCGCGACGGAGCCCGCGCTCGCCGCCGGAAGGGCGACCGTCGGATGGGCGGCTGACCCCCCTTGCCGGTGCCGACCAACCTTTATCCGCCGACCGACCCGTTTTCGCCCCGGTACCTCCCATGAGCGACCGATACGATGAGTCCCAGTTCCGCGAACACCTCTCCGACATGCGCAAGGCCGCGCGGGGTCTCGGCCGGGACTTCTCGACCGAGATCAGCAACCTCGACCGATCGATCGAACGGTTCGGCCGTTCGAGCGCGAAGGACGCCAAGTACCTCGCCTCCGAGATCGAGGACCGTTTCTCCAACCTCGGTCGCGCCATCGACGAGGAGGCGCGACGCCTCCCCGGACGGATCGCCGACGGGGCGGCCCGGGCCGGCGGAGCGACCCGCGACGCGTTCGTCGCGGTGGGAAAGGCCACGAAGCAGGGGACGAAGAACGCGCTGGCCTCGGCCGCCGGCGTCAACCGGAAGCCGATGCGCTCGTGGAGCCCGCCCGACGGGTCCGCCCCGCGGGACGACGAGTAACCGGCGACCGACGGCCGGTCCGCTCCGCGCGCACGCGCTCGACCGCGACCGCCAGGTAGTCCGGATCGACGTCGAACCCTACGAACGGGACGTTGAGGCGGACCGCGGCGACGGCCGACGAGCCGATCCCCACGAACGGGTCGACGGCGAGGCGGACCCGCCCCCGGCCGTGGAGGCGGAGGCACCACTCCGGCAGCTCGGGCGGGAAGGTGGCGGGATGGGGCCGGTCCCGGGCCCGATACCGGATCGTGGGATACGGGAGGAACCACGTGTTCCCCCGGCACCGTAGTCCGCCGCCGGCGCCGCGCCACCGCGCGACGTTCGACTTGTCCTGGTAGGGGACCCCGATCGCGAGCCGGTCGAGGGGGACGTCCCCGCGTCGGCTGAAGTGGTAAACGTACTCGTGGGCCCCGTGGACGTACCGGTCCGACCCGACCGGCCGGTAGTGGCCGAGGCCGAGGTCGTGGTCGAGCCCGGAGGAGCGTCCGGCGGCGGAGCGGTCGATGGCGATCGACTTCACCCAGTGGAGGACGTTCTGGAGGACGAAGGTGCGCCCGACCTCCCGGGCCACGTCCATCGGGAGCCACGGGTCGGACGGGGACGCGCCGACATTGAGGAAGAACGAGCCGGCGGGGGAGAGGACCGTATCGACCGCGTCGCGAAGCTGACCGATCCAGGCGAGGTACTCGCTCCGGGGTCGGTCGTCGGAGTACGTGGAGTAGGCGACCTTCCGATTGTAGGGAGGGCTCGTGACCACCACGTCGACCCCCTGCCGGGGGAGGCGGAGCGGGAGCCCCGCGATCGCATCCTCGCACCAGAGCGTGACCGCGCGGCCCCGGGCGAACCGAACGCGCGCGAACGGTCGAGGGCGGGGCATCGGCCCCGCGGAGGCGAGCGGGCGGATAGACCTACCGCGCGCCGGCGGGCGGCGGGTTGAGCTTCATCTTCGCGAGCTCCTCGCGCGCCTCGAGGACCGCCTTCTCCGGCTCCTTGTAGTAGTAGGAGACGAGGCGCCCGACGTCCCGGTGGGTGAACGGGTGCTGCCGGGTCGACTGCTGGTCCTTCACCTGGAGGTACTCGAGCATCTCGACGCGCCGCCGGACCTCCCGCTCCATCTCCTTCATGGAGAGGTTCTTCATCAGCGCGACCCGCTCGTAGATGTACGAGTGGCCCGAGTAGAGGAAGGTGTCGTCGGACGGGTTCCACGAGTAGACCGAGTTGGTGATGAGCTCGTTCGTCTCCGGGTCGAGACCGACGATCTCGGTCAGCGACTGGACGCGTCGGGTCATCTTCGTCCCGACCTTGACCTGGCGCTGGAGGAGGACGAGGTTCAACGCGCTCACGAGCGAGCGCGGGAGGGTGATCGGCGGGTTCTCCATCCGGTGGACCATCGCGCTCACGCTCTCGGCGTGGAAGGTCGTGTAGCACGTCTTTCCGGTCGCCATCGCCTGGAAGACGATGAACGCCTCGGCCCCGCGCACCTCCCCGACCATCAGGTACTGGGGGCGCTGGCGGAGAGCGGCGGCGAGGAGGTCGAACATGTCGATCTCGCCGGGCGCCTTGCCGCTCGTGACGTTCTTCGCTCCGAAGCCGGCCCGGGTGAGCGAGGGGACCCAGTTCTCGTGGGGCAGGTTCAGCTCCCGGGTATCCTCGATCGAGACGATCTTCATCTGGGGCGGGATGAACAGGAGGGTCGCGTTGAGGGTGGTGGTCTTCCCGCTCGCCGTGCCGCCGCAGACCATCATCGACTGGCCGTTCTCGATGGCCAGCCAGAGGTAGGCCATCATCTCCGGGCTCATGGTCTTGAACTTCAGCAGGTCGACCGGCGTGAACGGGTTGTCCCGGAACCTTCGGATGGTGAACGAGCTGCCCCGCTTGGTAACGTGCATCCCGAGCGTCGCCTGCAACCGGGACCCGTCCGGGACCGTCGCGTCCAGGATCGGCGCGGCGACCGAGATGTGCTTGCCCGAGCGCTGGGCGAGCCAGACGACGTAGTCGTCCAGGACCTTCGAATTGTCGAACTTCAGGTTCGAGCGGATCGAACCGAACTTCCGGTGGTAGATGTAGAGGGGGATCCCGACCCCGTCGCACGAGATGTCCTCGACCTCGGTGTCGGTCATCGGGGCCTCGACCACGCCGTAGCCGTTGAAGTCCCGCTCGAGGTAGTAGAGGATCCGTCCCTTCGTCACCGGGCTCGGCGAGAGCTCCCACTCCTGGAGCTGCTCGTCCACCATCCGACGGAGCTCGCGGCGCTTCGTCTCGATGTCGTTCTCCGGGAGCGGCTCGAAGTCGTCGATGAGGGTCGTGTGGAGCCGGTCGGCGAGCTCCTTCTCGATGGGCGAGAGGGGGGGCTCGATGACCTCGTAGAGGAACTCGTTGCGGGTGTTGTGGTAGGAGATGCGGACGTAGGAGACGCCCGGCCGGATCGGGGCGAGGTCGATCTGCTTCTGGGCGGGGTCGCTGAACGGGGGGACCGGCGTGATCTCCCCCTCCGCGCCCTGGCCCGAGACGCCAAGCCGCGCGAGCTTCACGGGCCGGGGTTCCGAGGAACCCTTCCGGAGGGACGCGCCGACCCGCATCCAGGCGGGGAAGGCGCTCCGCTTCTTCGGGGCCGTCGAGGGAAGGTCGGTGACGGACGGCTCCATCGCTTCGCCCGCCATCGACTAGCCCCCCGGGACGGCGAGCACGGGGACGAGGAACCGCATGACCAGCCAGCCGCCGATCAGCATGTAGGAGGCGTGCTGGAGCCCGTAGGCGATCTGGCCCTTCTGGAGGATACCGGCCATCACGCCGTCCCCGACCGCATGCGCGATGACCGCGACGAAGAACGCGAGGAAGAGCTGCGGGACGAGCGTGAAGCCGAGGGTGAGGCCGCCCTGGCCGGAGAGCGAGGAGTTCGCGACGCCGGCGCCCGCGGTGATCATGTCGGGCAGGAAGATCGCTGCCATGATGTAGATCGTGACGAGGAACACCCCGAACGAGATGTAGATGACCGTGAGGTAGGTGAGCATCGAGATCTCCCGGCCCTTCACCTGGAGCTGGGCCTCGCGGGTGTCGTGGGCGACCATCGTGAGGACGTCCGCGACGTTCCCGCCCGCCTCGTTCGCGCGGGTCACGATCGAGACGACCCGCTGGACCAGCGGCGTGGGGACCCGCTCCTCGAACAGCCGGAGGGCGGTCGCGACCGGGACCCCCCACTCGAGCTGGCTCGCCATCTTCTTGATCTCGTCGGTCAGGAGGCCGTACCGGCCCCGGCTCGCGACGATGATCGCGTCCGGGAGGGTCATGCCGAACCGCCCGGCCTCGGCGACGTCCCGCAGGAAGTCGGGGAGCCGCTCCTCGATCTTCTCGACCCGGGAGAGCTGGCGGCTCTTCACCATCCCGTAGGGCATCATGGTCGCGAGGAGGCCGAAGACGACCCAATCGATGGCCGAGTCAAGGCCGACGGCCGTCCCGGGGCGGATGACGAACGTGAAGATCCCGGCCCAGGAGAGGGCGGCGATGACCCAGAAGACGATCCCGAACGTGAAGCCGATGATGAACGCCCACGTCGCCTTCGGGAGCCCGGTCGCGTTCGCCTGCTCGGCGTCCGGGACCGCGAGGGCCTTCACCTTCCGGACCGAGGCCGGAGCGTTCGCCGTCGCCATCTTACACCATGTCCTGCGTGAGCGTATACATGAAGAAAATGAAGCCGAACTGCATCATCGGGATCATCAGGCCGACCAGCACCCAGAGGATGTCGATCATGAACGACCCGCCGCCCCCGATGACCGAGAAGATCGCGATGATGATGACGAGGAAGAGAGGGAACGCGACGACGACCGTGACGAACGTCTCGGCAAGGAGGCCGAGCGTCTCGACCCGCGACAGCATCTCGAGCTTGTTCTCCTGCTCGTACTGTTCGGCCTTCAGCAGGAAGTAGGGCTTCAGCTGGCCGCCGCTGGTCGCGGTCGTCACGACGCCCTGGAGGAAGTCCTGGAATCGCTTGGAGGGGCTCCGCTGCGCCCCGTTGCGGAGCGCCGTGAGGATATCGAAGCCGAGCAGCTCGGTGTCGCGGGTGATCCAGGCCGCCTCCTCCGCGACCTCGCCGTAGATCTTCTGCCGCGCGAGCTCCTTGAAGATCTGGTCGACGTTCACGTCCGCCGACGACATCGCGCTCACGAAGCTCATGGCTGCACTGATCTTGCGGTCGATCTTCCGGCCGCGGGTCTTGGCGACGGACGCCGGCCGCCCGGGCATGATGGCGAACACGCCAGGGGTACCGAAGACCGGGAGCGCGACCGCGATGAGGAGGCCGGTGACCCCGAGACCGATGATCGAGAAGAACAGGTAGAGCCCGACCGCGGCGACGGTGAGGGCGATGCCGGCGACCACGGTCGTGCCGTAGACCGTCGTCATGTACTCGTCGGCCCGGATCCGAAGATGCGCCTTCAGGAGATTCTCTTCGAGAGCCGGGTCGGGGGGCTTGGCGAGCACCCGGGCCTTGAACGTCTTCCAGCACCAGCGCTGGAACGGGGTGAGGGTGGAGTGGGTCGGCTGCTCGCCCCGCTTCAAGCGGACCGGTCGCGCTCCCGCCGAGACCTTCGGGCGGACGGCGCTCACTGTCGGGGTCGCGGGCACGTCAGACCCCCGGAGGGGACGATGGGAGCGGGAGCTGGATGCGGGCCATGACCTCGGTCGGGTCCTTGTAGTACTGCGCGACCGTCTTCCAGAGCTGTCGGTAGTCGGTGATCTTGTTCCGGACCAGGTACTTGATCACGTCGACCCGGCGTTGGAACTCGGCGTCCATCTCCTCGGTCGTGAAATTCTTGAGCTCGGTGATCTTGTCGAACAGGAACGAGTGGCCCTTGAACACGAACCCGTCCGTCGAGGGGTCCCACTCGTAGACGGTGTTGGTGATGAGCTCGTTCGTCTCGGGCTCGAACCCGACGATCTCGAGGACCTGCTTCAAGCGCCGGACGACGCCCTTCTCGGTCCGGGCCTGGATCTGGATGATGACGTTGTTGAGCGCGGAGAGAAGGATCCGGGGCGTGTTGATCGGGGGGTTCTCGAGCCGGTTGACCATCGACTTCACGCTGTCCGCGTGCATCGTGGAGTAGGTCGTGTGGCCCGTGGCCATGGCCTGGAACATCGTGTAGGTCTCCCGGCCCCGAACCTCTCCCACGATGATGTAGTTCGGCCGCTGCCGGAGCGCGGCGCGGACCAGGTCGAACATGTCGACCTCACCGGCGGTCTTGCCGTCCGGGCCCCGGTCGCCCGTACCGGTACGGGTCGCGCCCGGGATCCAGTTCTCGTGGGGGAGGTTCACCTCGCGCGTGTCCTCGATCGAGACGATCTTCGAGGTGGGGGGGATGAAGAGGGCGATGGCGTTCAACGTGCTCGTCTTGCCCGCCGCCGGACCCCCGCAGATGATGACCGACTCCCCCTGCTCGGCGGCGAGCCAGAAGTAGGCGACCATCTCCTCGTTGGCGCTGCCCATGAGGACGAGGTCGACGGGGGTGAACGGCCGCTCCTTGAACCGCCGGATGGTGAAGCTCGCGCCCCGAGTCGTGACCTCTCGACCGTAGGTCGCCTGGACCCGGTGGCCCTCGGGTGTAGTACCATCCAGGATCGGCGCGGAGACGCTGACCGACTTCCCGCACCGCTGGCCGAGCATGACGATGAACGAGTTGAGCGATTCCTCGTCGGCGAAGACGACGTTCGTCTTCACCGACTCGTACTTTCCGTGGAAGATGAAGAGGGGGACGTCCACCCCGTCGCACGAGATGTCCTCGACCTCGGGGTCGAGGATGAGGGCGTCGACCGGTCCGTACCCCACAAAATCCCGGAGCACGTAGTACACCACGCGCTCGGTCGAGAGCGGGGAGAGGGTGACCCCGCGGCTCCGGAAGTACTCCTCGACCTCGCCGCGGAGGTAGGAGCGTTTGTCGGTCGTGGAGAGGTTGCCGGACTCGCTGCCGAGGATCTGGTTGAGCGTCGACTTCAGGTGAGCGACGAGCCCCTTCTCATGGACCGTCAGTTGCGGTTCGATGACCTCGTAGAGGTACTCCTTCGAGCGGTCGTTGTAGGAGACGCGGGAATACGAGTAGGGGGGATTGACGGGGGAGACCTCGAGCTCCCGCATCGTCTCTTCCGGAAGCGGTGGGATGGCGGTGATGAACGTACCCGGGACGTCCGTGCCGGTCTCGAGGGGACGGGACGCCTCGAGGGCCGCGCCCTCGGCGGTTGGGGTGGCCCGCGGGATCTTGACGCGGAAGGAACCGGTCGCGGTCATCCCTTACGTGCCTCCGACGCCGAGGCTGATCTGTACGCCCGCGTAGTAGAGGTTGGCGTAATCGACATTGGAGACCTTGAGCGTCAGCACGGTCGACGCCCCGCTCGGGTTCGAGCACGACCCAGAGTACGGTACGAAGGTGTAACTCGAGGTGGCGACGCCGCTCACCTGCATCGTCTTCGTGATGAAGGAGGTCCAGGCGCACGGGTACTGGGTACCGATCTCAAACGTGTAGACGAACGGTATGTAGGAGAAGTTCGCGGGCACGTAGACGCCGTTGGACGAGACCGAGGCGCTGTAGCGGAAGTGGCTGTAGACGTCCTGCGAGCCCTGGCCGATGAACGTCGAGGCGTTCCCGAAGAGCTGGAGGAGGCTCGAGGTGACGGTGATGTTGGTGCCGAAGTGGGTCACGTTGAGGGGCGGGTTGACCGTCATCACCTGGTACCCCCCGCTCTGGCTCTGGATGACGGCATCGTCCTCGAAGTACATGGTCTGGGCCGAATAGTACCGGTTGGGGAGGAGCATCTCCAGCGTGCCCGTGGCGACCCGCTGGGAGAACAGGCCCCCGCTTCCCGGCCCGTGGGAGTAGGTCACGTTCGCGAAGACGCATTGAGCGGTGTTGATCGGCTGGCCGTAGTTCGCCGCGGTGGCGCCCGCGACGCCCTTCGCGTAGAACCCGGACGGGCAAGTGGAGGGGAGGAAGACGAGAGTAGCCTGCGTCGGTTGGGCGAGGAGGGGGATGCCCGCCGAACTCACGACGAAGGGCGTGCCCAGGGTCTGGGGGGAGCCCTCCGGGAACTGGTACTGGCTGTCGACGTTGGACTTGAACAAGGCGTAGGAGTACTCGGCCTGAGCCGTGAACTGGGATTCATTGTCAGTCATCCACAGAGGAAGGTACTGGGTGAGGAAGATACCGAAAAGGGTGAAGAACACGAGCAGCGCGAGGAGGGTACCGACCACCGAGACCACTCCCCTTCGGTCGTGATGCAAGCGTCGGGCGTGCCGGTAGCGACGGCTTGCGCTCAAACTCGGCGTTCCCCCCATTCCGACGGACCGCCCGCACCCCGACGGGGACGGACAGGGATGAATTAGGCCCGATTCGGGTATAAATACCTACACAACCGAGCTCCGGTCGGGGCCGCGTCGGGGTCGAGCCTTTAGGGTCTCCGTGTTCTCGACCCGTCCGGATGGGTCTGCGCGAGATCTCCCTCACTCTCCCCAACCGCCCGGGGACGCTCGCGCGGGTCGCACGCACGCTCGCGGAGGGCGGGATCAACGTCGCGGCCATCAGTGTCGACTCGACCCCCGCCCGGGGGCGGGCCCGCCTCGTCGTGAACGACCCGGACCGTGGGATGACCCTGCTGAAGCACGCGGGCTACGACCCCGAGATCCGCGAGTTGATGGCGGTCCGGCTCGAAGACCGGGCCGGGAGCTTCCTGCGAGTCCTCGAGGAGCTCGCCAAGGCCAAGGTGAACGTCCAGAGCGTCGCCATCCTCGTTTCCCGCGAGGGGAACCAGCCGCTGGTCGGGATTTCGGCGACCAACCTCACCCGCGCGCGAAAGATTCTCAAGAAGGCCGGGTTTGTCACGCCGGTCGCGGACCGACCCGTCTCGAACGCGGACCTGCTCGCCGGCGCGCCGACGATCCCCGGGGAATCGGTCGGTCTCCTTCTCTAGAGTATCTCTAGGTATGCGAGACCCTACGAGACCCTGCGAGACCCCCGAGGGTTGACAAACGGTAAGAGCCGCCCGTCCTCCGGGACGGGTCGCGCGGTTGTGGTCTAGTGGTTAGGACGGTAGCTTCCCAAGCTACCTACTCGGGTTCGAATCCCGACAACCGCACTTCACTTAAGTTCATATCTGCCGTACGCCTACCGAGAGAGTGATGGCTCGTCGGGCGCTCGCGACGGAGGACCCCTTCCGGGACATTCATTCCGTTTCAGGCTACATTGACCGACGGATTGCCCAACTCCGAGGGGACGGTCCGGTAGGGGACGGCCTGAGGCTCGGGCGTGCCGCGCGTGACGCCATTCTCGATTTCGTCCGTGCGCGGCGGGGGCAGGTCAGCGAACTGAGAGTCCGTACATACCTTGCCTGGCTCCCGCTTGGCGCCGACAAGCTCGGAGACCGATTCGTCCGACCTGACCGTACCACCCCGGAACTCTTCTACGAGAAATTCTCAAACGTCACCTACGCCCGAGGGTCCCGGGCCACCATCGCCCAGTGCCTGATTACCTTCTGGCGCTGGAGTTTGGAGCGCGAAGGTAAGGAATATCCGTCGTGGCTCCGAATCAGGCTGGAGAAGTGGAAGTCCACGAGTGGCGCCTCCGACATGCTTACCCGTGAGGACGTGGCTCAGATAGTCGAGCACGCCCAGAACTTCCGAGATCGGGCATGGATCTGGACCCTCTTCAATTCCGGCTGCCGCCCAGGAGAGGTATACCAACTCAGGATCGGCGATGTGGTCCCCCATAGTGAGGGCTACATCGAGCTTCGGGTATCACGGGAGAAAGGGTCTGCCCCAGAGCCTGCGCCGGTGTACGAGGACGCTGTTCCCGCCCTGTTGGCTTGGCTGAACGCTCACCCGGCGAAGGGAGACCCAAAGGCACCCCTTTGGGTCAACTTGGGCGGTGGGCGGTCTGGGAAGGCCGCTACATATCGGGCGATGTACAAGGCGCTCGAGAGCGCCGCACGGAGAGCCAAGATGGCGAAGCCAGTGACGGCTTATGCTCTCCGCCGTTCTCGACTCACCATTTTAGCGAAGGACCCCGCCGTCTCCTCGTCTATATTGGAAAAGGTGGCGGGATGGGTCCCGGGCAGCAACGTGGCCCGTCACTATGTGCATCTTAGCGGCAGGGACGTGATCGGGGTCCTGAACGCCCGTTACGGCGTCAAGACTGCGGGGCCCGGAGAACGTGCTGAAGTACCCCGCACGCCCTCAAAGTGCGGTCGGTGCAAGACAGTGAATCCGCCGGGGGCGTCCTACTGTTCGACCTGTGGCGGTCCGCTCTCGTTGCCGGCGGTTAGGCAGATTGAGGAAGCACGCGGAGCAGAAGAAAAGTTGGCGGAGTTGCTCCGGAAGCCAGAGGCAGTCGAATTCCTCGCTCGTTTGCTTGCGGAGCAGGAGAAAAGCAGGGGTCGTACGGGAGGCCGTGCGGCTGAAACGGGAGGACTTTCCTGGGAAGTATCCCAATCCCCTTCAGGCGCGGATGCCGGCGACACAAACGTTCCACCGTCCAAGAGTCAGCGGGTCGTATCGCTAGCCGATGCGGAGCGTTTGATTGGGTTCGGCTATGATTTTGTCGCGCCGCTGGGGGCAGATCGCGCCGTGATTCGTGCTTCGTCGAACTGAGTCGCAAGGGCCAAGTGAGTTTCCGATTGAACTTTAGAACCGGGCGCTCATGGATTAGAACTGGAGTCGGCCCGAGCGATGGAATCCTTCCCGTTGGCTCAGTGGGTACCCAGCAGCAGAAACGAGCCCCTCGTACATTTGCGACGGAGATGAGAGCCGTGGAAGGAACCGGTCATCGACCTCATCCATAATCTCCCGGCTTGACCGCACGGGCGGCCCTGACTTCAGGCGGACTAGGGTCCAGGGTCCGACGGGGTTCAGCCCAGGGCTCGTTATGGAACCGGACCGGGTTCCAAGGTTTTGACAAACATGCTCCGATAGTGAGTTTTGTGCGGAGAGAGCGGTGAACCTCCACCAAATGGGGACGTGCCGGGCCAGTTCGCATTCACTCGGGACCATGAAAGGGGGATGCCCTCCGTTCTGAAACCCAACCCTTCTCAGAGCCCGCCCCCGCCCGGGCTTGATGAACGGTCACCGTCCAGTTTCGATCGTGCGCCCGTTGGCACGCCAGCCTTGTGCGTTAATCAGATCAGTCCGGGTCCCTCAGTGTGGGGTCGCTCCGGTACCCCAGCCAGCCCCCAGCAGCCCCAGCAAACAGGCCGAGCACAATGCCGCCATAGAAGCATGTCACGACGCCGATTCCCGATAGTGTGATCACGACCTTGCCCCACAAGCGGTGGCGGGCTGGTCGGAGTAAGAAAAGTTGGGCGAATGCGAGGACGAGAATCCCGACCCCGATGCCGACGACCCCCAGTGCTTGGAGCGAGGGTCCGATGAATCTGACACCGAACCAAGTGACAAAGACCCCTGCCTGAGTCCCCACCCATATGTACGCCACACCGCCAACGATGTCAACGACCCCGCCTACGGAAGACAGTCGCCAGGCTGTGAACACGGTCATCGGTAGCTGAGACACCGGGCTTGGGGGGCCCCCTCTCCACCTTTCCTCATCTGAAGCCGAGTGGGTTGCCCTATGTTCGACGAGCGGTTGAGCGGTATTCGTCAACGCTTCGGGAAGAATCATGCGGCACTTAGGCGTGTCATACAGCCAATCTTCGTTCGTATCTCCCCGCTACCGGGGTAAATGCGATCCGCGATTAGCGCCTGTTAACTTGGACCGGGCGATCCAAGGTCGAGCCCGTATAGTCGGTCTCGCATGCTGATTGCGGACACATTGGTCGGCGGCATTCCCCAAGGAGTCGCGTGCAAGTCGTCGTCCGGCTCTTCCTTCACGGGAGATTCGCGTTGAGAACATCCGGCTTTGACAAACGTGCGCAACGCCCAGTTGAACTCCCTGCTGCCAAGGGACGCCTTGCCGGAGCACCACATGCTTCCAGTGCCATCAATAGCCCACCAGAGGGATGAGCCATTCGTGAAACCCGGAATCGGCTATCGGGAAAGCTTGGCTCACCGGTGAGGCCATTCCGCCGGGCGGCCCCAATGTGGTCCAACCTCGAAGGTGGCCCTAGGAAGCAAGTATGCGGGTCCCGTGAAGGATAGAGCTGCCCGGCGGGACTTTTGTGTATAGCGCACGCAGCCCAGATCACAGACTCAGTCTTCCAAGGGTGCCATAAGGATGAATTCAACGGCCCCACTTTGCCTTGAGGCGAGCGCCAAGCGTATGTTAGTCGGGTGCTCCGATCTAATGCATGACTGAGACAAGCTCGGCGGGAAGTGGGGGGAGCCCCCAACAAGACGTACCAGGCGCGGACGCAGGGTACCTTACCCAGGAGACAATCAGAAGGAGACTTGCCCCAGATCCAGGCGAAGCCCCGCTTATCGAGTGGGGGGAACACCTATCGGCGGAAGTGTCCGATGTGACCCAATACGTTGACTCTTGGTTCTGCGACCTTCACATGGGTGGCCAAGCGTACCTTAGCTCGAGCAAGCATCTCAGCCGACTAGATTGGAAGCAGGATTTCGAAATTTCGCCCGGCGACTTTGGGCTCCTCATCACGGAAGAACGCGTGAATATACCCCCTGACCTGGCCGCGTTCATTTCGCTCCGCTTCCAAATCGCCCTTAGGGGCCTGGTCAACATCAGCGGTCGACATGTTGATCCTGGCTACAAGGGAAGATTGGTCTTCTCCGTATACAATGCAGGAGTCCGCCCGGTCGTGCTTCGACGTGGCGACCCAATCTTCATGATCACCTTTGCAAAACTGGACCACGTTGTTCCCGACCGCCACGATCCTCGATTCGTGGGGATTGACAGCATCAAGGCGGAGTGGATGGAGTACGTGAAAGGTCCGCCCGTCTCGCTCGTGAAATTGCATAAGCAAGTGGATCGGTTGGAAATCTATCTTTGGGCTCTGATGTCGGGCCTAGGCGGGCTTTCCATTGCGGTCGCGGCCGGGCTCATCCTTGGATTGCTGCATTGGTGAGCAATGAGCCGTCGGACCAATTTGAGTAGAGACAGGTCGCCCCAGTCTCAGCGAGGGGGTATCGACATAGCGGACGACGTTTCATTATCAACTGGTGGATTGTTTAACCAAACCCGGCTCGAACAGTTTAGGCACTATGTAGCAGAGAGACAAAGGATCTGGGCCGCGCGCAACCTCCGGAAGGAGCCACCCCCTTGGACTATTGACCCAATTCTATCGAGTCAAAGGTTTACCAACGTGTACCGGGAGCTAGACCCGGGTACCGTGTACGCGAGGACCGAAATTCTAGAAAATGCTGCGGCGGCGCCGGACCGAGTTTTCAACATTATGCTTTATCGACTGATTGGAAGAAAGGAGACGCACCGGGCGCTCGGGTTTCAGAAACTCGAGACATTCGACTCGAAGGGGCTCGAGACGGCATTGAAACTCGTGCGTGAATCGGGCCAACCCACATTCACTGCGGCGTACATGGTCAGTGGCTACCGATCGATGGGGTCCAGGGACAAGATCGTGAACGTCTCTCGGCTCTTCGGAAGATTGCACAATGGCTTCGACGAGTTCTATCCTTTCTTGGCACGTGCGGTCAATCTGCCAGCAGCTTATGCGACGGTTCGGAGTCGCGATGGGTTCGGAAACTTTCTGGCTTACCAAATCCTGGTGGATTTGATGTATCCAATAGAACGCGATGGTGGGCGGGGAATCCTGCCGTTTACACCCGACCAATGGGCGGCCGCCGGGCCTGGTGCCCAAAAGGGAATCGGCCTGCTAACTGGAGGGAGCGGCGCATCGGATTTGTCGGTCATGCGCTGGCTCCGGTCGCACCAGCGATCTGAATTCGAGCGGCTCTCAATTGGATTCGAATACCTCAGGGACAGCCGCGGCGTCACTATCGAGATATCGCTTGCGAATATCCAAAACTGCCTTTGCGAATTTTACAAATACGAGAAGATACGGGAGGGCACTGGCAGAGGCCGGCGACTCTTCCGGCCTTCGCCGGTCGGTTCGAGCCCCGACGAACTAGGTTCCGAAAACATTGGGGCGTTCTAGACATGCACTCATTTGTCGGCACCAATGCGAACTCCGTGTGGCAAGCAGCTGCAAAGGATTTGCTCGCCAGCGGATATGATCAGCCCAGTCGTGCGGGCCCAACTAAGGAAATCCGGCCAGTGGCGATCCAAATCTCGGATTCACGCGACAGGATAGTCTTCGCCCGGCCGATGAATCCAGCTTTTGCAGTCGCTGAGGTCCTTTGGATCCTCGCGGGGTCAGATGACGCCGGGTTTGTCGAATTCTGGAATCCCCGAATGAAGGACTATGTCGATCCTGGGGCGCGCCGATTGCATGGGGCATATGGGGCGCGACTTGGCTCGCGGCCTAAGTTGTCGCGGAGGGCAGAGGCCATCCTTCGGGGCGACATCACCAAACAACCGACACCGATTGACCAGTTGAAACGGTCCGAACAGATTTTGACGCACTCTCCTGCTACGCGTCAACTCGTCCTTCAGATATGGGACAAGGAAGTCGATCTTCCCAATCCTGATCCGGTGTCAAATGATGTCCCTTGCAATGTGGCTAGCCAGCTTCTTGTTAGAGGCGGGCAATTGGAATGGTTCCAGCTCATGCGTTCGACAGATATCGTCTGGGGATTGACATACAACCTGGTCCAGTGGACAACACTTCAGGAGATAGTCGCGGGCTGGACGGGGCATGGGATCGGGACATTCACTCTCGTTAGCGACTCCCTCCACGTATATCGTCGACACCTCGATTCCCTCTCGGCCTGGGCAACTGCCATGCCACCAGTGGGCCTCGGGCGGCCTAGCGACCTTGGCGTAGCGAGGTATTCGATGTGGGAGCAGCTTTTCGAAAAGGTCGTCGATGACGCCCTTGACATAATGGACGCTCGCTCGGAGCGAGAAATACTGGCCGCGGCAGACCGGCATTCTGACCTGCCCGGCGGTTACCGAGAGTGGCTGTTTTTGCTCGCGGCCGATGGGCTCCGACGTCAGGGCCATGAAAAACAGGCCCGAGAGCTTGTTCTTGAGGCGGGAAAGTATTGGTCGACGAGCTGGTTGGCCTGGGCCGATAATCGCGGCCGGACGTAGTCCCGCTCGGTACAGGATTGAGGTCTCCCAAGGCTAATGAAGCCAATTGGACCGGTTCGTGACGTCACTCGGCGAACGCAGCGCTTCCAAGCAGTCCTGCGCCTTTGCCCCGGCCAATCGATCGCCTAGTGATTTGGAGCCAGCTCTCTCGAAACTTCTGCGACCAAAGCGGCGAAGGGACGTTTTCCTTTCCGTTTGTCCACAAAAGCCCTCGTTGAGTGCACTACGAGTGTGCCTAGGGCCGCCCCGGTTTCGTTAGCGACACAGGCTTGAAGTCGGGCGAGGCCCAGGAGATTTCCGGGGACCTTGTATCGATAATCGTGATTTCGATAGAGGGCTGTCAGATGCACTTTCCCCTCGACAAGTTTGAAGGAGAGGTGTGTCAGGCAAGGGGCGCCCTCTAGTCGACCGCCATCGGACCCACCGTCGTATAGGGGGAGTTCATAAGCCCCATCTAGAATGCCTAGTTCGTAACATGCCCGGAACGCAATCCCCCTTTTGGAATTGGCCCACTTCATCTTGCGGATCATTCGGTCGAGCGGATTGACCACGTTTCCCACACTGTCTATTCGGTGGATCATTCGATAGGCGTACCTGCCCCAACTCGAATCACCCTTCTTGAAGAATGCATACTGTGCCGGATACCTTTCGTAGACTCCCTTCAATCCGTGAAGGCGATACTCCCAGCCGGGGAATATCGTCTCGGCTACTGTGTGAATGGCGTAAGCGTCCTCACTTTGATAGAAAGCGTCGATCAGTGTTCTGACACGATTAGCAGCCCCACCGTCCACCCCCGGCGATTCGATGTCTAGGATCACGTTCAGGGTTTCACCGTTGCCAAGGAGGTACTCAGAGGCGGCAAGCCATGCCGCTGTCCGTGTCGGGGCTGAAAAGACTCTGGTCAAGGCGGGACCTCCCCTAGGACCATGACCTCGAACAAATGGTTCGAGATGAAATCCGAGGACAGCAGCGCGTGGCCATTATCGCCCCAACTCGAGCCCCAACTGTTCCGGATTAGGATATTCGGCTCGCTCGTTTCGGCTACACCGACCGCCACAACTGCGTGACGCGCGAGAGTCTTTGGACCGCTCTCAATCACCCATGGATCTCTTGGACGGTAGAAGCCCCTCGGCAAGCTGATTCCAAGGATGGCCACTTGATCTGCACTCAACGTGTGGAGAATAGCGTCAATGTTTGACTTGATCCGAGTAGAGCGCCTGCGGAACACAGTCTGACCACTGGGTGGCCTCCAATCTCTTGGCGGGGCGTCTTCGAAGTAAGGACACAATCGTTCCACGGACTGACCTTCGCGCTCAAGGGCAATCATTGCGGCCGGGATGGTGCAACCATTCGTCGGGTTGCCTCGGGTAGAAAAGAAGTGCAAGTATTCAGGAGAAAGAGTCATTACGGCCCCAAGGGAAAATTCATGGGAAGCTGTAACGGAGTGCGCAAGGCAGGTTGGCCGTCTCCCCTGGTCACGAACTATTCCGAGCTTCGGCCTAAGATCGACTGTCAGGGGGGGCATCATGATGCCCCACCGCCTTCGAGGAGAGCCCGCTTGACTTGCCTAGCGAGCCCGGATTCCTCAGGACCGTAATTCTGTACGAGGATCTCGACTCGGGCTGCCGCTTCATTGTTCCAGGGCCGACGGTCTGCCAACTCAAGGTTCAAGCTCCCTGTTTCCTTCGCCCGTAGGATGAGTCGTCGGGAAACATCCCCACCATACTCCTCTCCGATGCTGCCCCGCTCCTGGCTGATTTCAAAACCTGTCTTCGCGCCGTCCAGATCCCAAAGGAATCCAGAAGATGACCGGTCAATCAATTCCGTGACGAATACATCGAACGGCCCGGCTTCTATGATGGATCCGGAATCAGAAGGTGTAAGCATCCAGACGTCGGTTTTAGGGTCGGGGAGCTGGAGGCCGGCATTCGCCGCGCGCTTGACTTCTTGCAGGTTTGTGTTTTCGGCGAGCCCTCGGGCCGCTGCCAAAGGGAGAATGTTGGCTCCGAACAGGGACCAGCACATCGCCCGAAAGCTTACACCCATGCGAAGTGCAAGCTGATAAACGATGCTTGGCTCCCTAAGTCGGGGAGCTTTCCAACCGTAACGGTTGGCCAGCTGCACAATCCTACTTTTCGGGGCGAGAAGCTCGGATGCGAAGGATTCAGCCGCCTGTTCCTCGATGGGAATAGGGTTCCCGCCCAAACTGGCCGAGTCGCTTTCGGGACCGTCGAATTGGGTCCTGTGGTCCATCACAATGTGCCCCAATTCGTGGGCAAGAGTGAAACGCTGTGTACCTAGCCCCCTGTTTGTCGTGATTAGGATTCCCCGGGCATCATCGTCAACCACAACCGTTCCACCGAGTAAGTTGCGAATAGGTCTGAAGAGGACTGGGAATCCGAGAGCCGCTGTGGCGTGAATGATATCGAAGCCGGTTCGCTTCCCATAGGGAAACATGTCCCGAATTCGTGCAGCCTCGGAAGTCGCCCGGAGTATCCGGCTTCTACGGTCCGCCATCGCCCCGCTTCCTTTTCCGGGATTGGAGGAACTGGGCGAACCGGACCACTTCGGCCCGGTCCTCGGGTGTAAGTTTCGCGGCGGTACGTGTTACCAACGCAATGCCTGGTTGGTCGGATACCACCGTCTCGTCCGTGCCGACAAGGTCCCCGACACCACATTCGAACAACTTGGCCATGCTACGCAGCTCGAGGGAATCGACCCCCCGATCGCCCGTTTCAATCAAGGAAATCGAGGATCGGGACACACCAATGTATTGCGCGACCTCTTCTTGTGAGAACCCTCGGTACGACCGAGCTTCCTTGATGCGATTCCCCAAGGCCACCCGTTCTTGACTTTCACTCATGCTACCTTACCACCGTCCTTGGTCTTCTTTGGCGGGCGTCGCCTAACCTCATCGAGCATTTTCGGAACCAGGTCATCGACCGCCTCTTCGGGGCTGTCGTAGCCCCCAGAACGGATCAAGGTTGGATTCAGGGGAATCCGAAGATGTTTTTCGAATATCGGCGACGTCTCGGCAACAGCTTTGGAGTCAATTGCGGGCATGCTATTCCATACATCAGTTGCGGTGGCGCCAGTGGAGTCGGGGGGTCTCTCGGCGAACACCTCCCACTCCTTCTGTATCTGCCGGAGTGTAGATAGGAGTTCAGCCCGGAGAGCCTGCTCCACTGCCGCAATCGTCACGGATGTTCGATTATCGAACAGTCATGCGGCGCCTTATACCTTTCGGGTCGCCTTGCTCCTCGAAAAGTGCGGCGACAATGTTCGAGATTAGAACAGGATGCGAAATCGCGACTTTCACTAAACTGCTCTTCGGTTTGAGGTCGCCGCTGAAACGACCCAGCCCTCGATTACCTTTGCCCGGACCTTGATTCTATGGTCTCGTGGGCATGAAGCAATCGCGTTGAAAAAGTTTTCCGGCCCCGGTTCCCACGACAGCTGAACGTCTTGGAATTCGAGTTGGCTCCGCTCCAGCGGGTAGAAGGCTTTGAACACAGATTCCTTACAGCAGAACGCCAACAAGACCCCCTCACCCGGCGGTGTGCCCGGCGGGAGACCCTCGGGGGCGATACTAGCCTGCATCGAGGTCAATTCGCGACCGCCCGTTCGCTCAAGGTCAACTCCAAGGGAAGAAATAGTTCGAACAGGAGCCAATGCTCCGAGGACGACGGTGCCCTTGTGAGTTAGACTTCCTGCATAATCTAACGGCCAATAGCGTTGCCCGTCAGGGGCCCGACCGATATCCCTCTGGTCTTCCAGTCCCGCAAGTTGCATTAGTGTGCGCAAGCAGGCGGAAGTCGCTTCATCTCGGACGGTCCGCATGAACCTGGCTCGATCCTTTCGAGCGATCTGACTAGGGGGAGGGAGCCAGGCTTCGAACGACCCACCCGCCACGGCTGCCTCGGGCAGAAGGTGCCGGAGAGTCGTCAATGTCGGGTGGCCCGAGTTGAGGTCCACAACCCGACCAAACGATGAGAAGGCTTACCCTTGTTCCTCCCCGACGATCATCGCACAACCACACGTTCTCGCTCGAAACCTCTTAGAAGTGTTGAAACTCTCTTTGGAGCTTCGCAAGACCCTCTGCGTCAACCGAAAATCGAGGGAATTCGTTGCAGGCTCGTTTCTCCTGCGGCGGGCCAAGATTGGGTCGACAATCCATGGATCACGCCCAATCCGAGATTCAGGCATCATCCACGTACTCGGGCCTTACCGAGGTCTTGCACCGCCTCACTTCCGCGATTGTTCTCGCCCGGGACCGCCGCCCAGCCTCCTCGATTGCCC
>JAKIWQ010000090.1 GCA_022749935.1 Thermoplasmata archaeon
CCGGGCGCGGACCGCCTCGGCGTCGCTATACTTTCTTGCCCGACCGATTTGAAATAGGCGTCAACCGGTCCGCTCCCATTACCCGTTTCAAGGACGAGGGAAACCACTTCGACGTACCCTAGGATGCGCTCCGGAGGTACCTCCAATCCCCGACCGGCGTCGGGGAAAGCCACTCAGACACTCGCCCCCCGGCGATGAAGCCGCTCGGGGAGCATTCGTTCGCCCCCTCGATGAAGCAGAAGAGGGACGGAAAGTGGGTCAAGCTCGCGAATCGGATCATGGTCTTCCCGCCGGTCGCGCTCGCCATCGAGGTGGTCGAGGGACCGGTGACGGAACCAAGATGGCCAACGTCTAGCCTCCCAAGCAAGGGAAGACCCGGATCGACGTCTCCGGAGACTTCCAAGCCCCACGGGTCCCGTCCGCCCAACTCGAGGGCGGGGTTCGTCCGTCCCTCGGAAAGGTCTTCGACGAGGACGCTGCGGCCCTCCGCAGGATCGCGGTGAGGATGCAGGTTGCGTGGTACTCGAGCTCCAACCCTTTCCCGGCCCGCCGAGGCGCGTGGGAGGAGCCAAGGAACCCCCCGGGAACGTCGGCTCAGGGAAGCGAGATTGTGTTCATCGACACCCCTTGGGGCCCACTGACCGATGCTTGAAACAGGAGCCCCGTCCCGAGCGGGTTGGACCGCCCCATATCGACGACGATGCTGTACAGATTGGTGACGAGGGTGGACGCGGTCGCTCCGTTGGCCGTGGTCCAGCCCGAACCGCTCGCCATCGTCCCACCGACGACCATCACTTGGCCAACGATCGTGGAGTTCGGGCCGAGGATGGAGAATCCGAGTCCGCCCATCGCGACGTCCACCATTCGCGACCCGTTCAGGACCTGGAATTGGATCTCGCCGATCGGAGCCGACGATACTTCGATGGTCAGCGCATAGGCATAGTGCCCGGCCGAGCACCCCTGGGAAGCGAACGTGCTACCCGGAGGGCACTGAACGATCCTTGGGTTCCCAGCCGCGAAACCGTACGGACCGGTCGGAAGTCCCGGCTCGCCTCGAGGGAGCTCGACCGCGAGGAAGAACAGGAACGGGCCGGCGAAGAAGAGCACGGCGAGGACCACTACGAGAATGACGACAATGGTCGTTGAGCTGGAGCGGCTCGGGCCCGACCGCGGGAATCCGGTCGCCATGGGACTGTGCGACGGGGCACCGTTCTCCAGTCCGGAATTAAGGGGAGTGGCTGCCACCACCGGCCGGCCGCAGACGTGGCAGAATGCGGCCCCCCCGAACCGGGGCGAGCCGCAGCTTGGGCAGAAACGGGCCCCCACCGGCGATCCTCCCATCGGCCCCGTAGAGGCTAGAGTTTTCCTCAAGATGAACCCACCGGGAGGGCCGGAATAGCCCACCCAAGGGGGATGGCTGGGACCCCCACCTTCGGTGAGCACCGGGTTTCCAGGACGGTATTGCGGAACCTCAAGGAGCGCTACGTAATCCCGAAGTTGGGGCTCAGGAGGCCATGGCACCGAGTCCAGTTTCCGGCTCTCCCCGGGAGACGACCCACCCTTCCCCCGTGGCACGGTTTTCACGTCCGCGATTGTGGACCAACAACTTTTCCCGAATGTGGCACTTCTACGCGGACGACCTCCGCCTCAGAACCGGGATGGGGGACGACCACGGACCCTACGCAGAATTTCTTGAGGGAGATACCTCGTACCTGACTCTCTTCGACGCGCGGCAAATGGCCCGCGCTCCCGAAGAGGAGAATGGCTCGCCGGTTCCGACCCGGCCCGGCGCCCTGGCGATCGTCCTCGAATCCGACGACGTGGACGAGGCCTATCAAATCCTCCATGAGCGCGGCGTCACCATCGTCCACCCTCCCACCAACCAGTCCGACTGGGGGATCCGCGTAGCGCACGTGCGCGATCCGGACGACAACTTGATCGGAATCTACACAGAATCTCCCAAGCGGGACCCGTAAGCCACCCGTCGCGGGTCGTGCTCCGGCCGCGACGCGTGCGAGTCGTCGCCCGGAGTCGTCCGGGGCCCCTCGGGCGGTCAGGGTGCCGACGAGAGGGCGCTCCCCGGCGCGGGCCCCTTCGTCCGTCGCTTGTCGAGACCGGGGGCCGGGAGCGGGTCGGCGAGTTGGTGGGAATCCTGCCGGTGGAGCTCGAGTGCCTCCTCCGAGCGAAACGCGCGCCCGCAGTCCGAGCAGACCGCCTCGACCTCGTCGTATTCGACGTAGGGCACGAAGGGGGTACGGGCCCCTACCTCAATTGGGTTTCGCCGGACCCGGCGCGGGCGACGGGGGTTCCGAGTGGCGGGTTACCGGCACGCCCGGACGATTCGACACGGTGACCAAGCCCCGCGTCACCGCGACGTGCGCCTCGATGTACGCCGCGAGGAGCAGGAAGTACGAGACGAACAGGTAGGAGATCAGGAATTCGACCGGAGCCACAAAGTTCGGGATGGAGAAGGTGGGCGTGTTGACGAGGGTGATCACGGTCGAAAGGTTGGCGGCGATCACGACGGCGACGGCGACGGAGACGATCAACGCCCAGACGAGAGCGATGACCACCGCGACCCGGCCGGAGTCGGAGACGAGATGGAAGACGAGATAGGCGTAGGTCACGAACGTCCCGAAGACGAGGCTCGCGACCGCAGCGCCGAACACGGCTTGCGCCCACGGAGGGGTGCCGAGGGAAGGGACTTCGACCAGAAGGGCGAGGAGGGCTCCCGCGACCACTCCTCCGAGAAGGCTGTACGCGAACACCCGGTTGGCGGTCCGCACGCGCACCCGGTGTACTTCGTTCCACTCCTCGCGGCCGACCCAGACAAAGAGAAGTCCGAGGACCGTGAGGACCAGGGGAAGGAGAAAGAGGAAGGTGACCCCGGGAGGGGCGGCTCCGGCGAAGAATCGAGTGTAGACCTCTCCGACCCCCTCGAAGGCGAACCCGAGGGAAAGTACGGTGAGACTGATGCGGAGGTTTCGGGTCATGGGGAGGAAAGATCCGGCGCCCCCCTCAGGACCGAGCGCAGATTACCGCTTCCCCCAG
>JAKIWQ010000091.1 GCA_022749935.1 Thermoplasmata archaeon
CCCACGGCCCCCCCGGCCGCTCCCCCCCTCTCCCCCCTCCCCCCCGTCCCCCCTCCCGGGGGGGGGGCCGGGCCCCCCCCACGACCCTATACTACCGGAGTCCCTCTCTAGAGTGGTCTGCATGGCAACGAACGTCGATAGCCCTCGCCGCTCCCCGGTCGCGATCGACGAGATCGAGACGACCGCGGACATTCCGATCCCGACCGACCCGCTGCAGCGGGTGATCGGCCAGGAGAAGGCGGTCGAGACCGCCCGGATCGCAGCCTACCAGCACCGCCACCTCCTGCTCGTCGGCCCTCCGGGGATCGGCAAGTCGATGACGGCGCAGGCGCTCGCGCTCCACCTCGACCGGCCCCGGACCGAGCTCCGCGTCGTGCACAATCCTGAGAATCCCGAACGGCCGAGCGTCGAGATCGTCAGCCGGGAAGAGGTCTACCGGGAGCGGGACGCCGCCCGTTCGGTCGAGGGCGAGCTCATCGCGCCGACCGAAGCCCCTGCGTCGGTGGCCGAACGACTCGGCTACCGGTGCCCACGATGCAATTTCTACTCGACCCCGAACGAGCGCTACTGCCCGAGCTGCGGGAACCTCAAGGCGTCCCTTCCCGGCGTGGCCGGCAGCGGAAACCCCTTCCGGGACCTGGTGGGAGGGATCCTCGAGCTGACGGTGAGCCCCGGCGGAAACCCCCAGGAGTCGGTCCGGACGACCCGGCTCCGGAACGGCGTGGAAGAGGTCGTCTCCTACGAGCGCTCCGGGGAGCAGATCAAGGTCCTCGACCAGCGGGCCCTCGAGCGCCGTCGGACGCTCCAGCGGGAAAGCCCTCGCAAGGTGATCGTGAAGCTCGACCGGGCCACCTTCGTCATGGCGACCGGCGCGAGCGAGACCGAACTCCTCGGCGACGTGCGGCATGACCCGTACGGCGGCCACCCGCAGCTCGGCACCCTCCCGTACGAGCGCGTCATCCCGGGGTCGGTCCATGAAGCGCACGAGGGCGTGCTGTTCATCGACGAACTTCCTTCGCTCGGAGCGATCCAGCGACACATCCTGACGGCGATGCAGGAGAAACGGTTCCCCGTCACCGGCCGGAACCCCCAGTCCGGGGGGGCTTCGGTACGGGTAGACGCGGTCCCCTGCGACTTCATCCTCGTCGCCGCCGCGAACATCCAGGACCTCCACCGGATCCTCTCCCCGCTCCGCTCCCGGATCGCGGGCGGCGGGTACGAAGTGCTGCTCGAGACCGCGATGCCGGACACGCCGGCGAACCGGCTGCGGCTCGCCCAATTCACCGCACAGGAGATCGCGGTGGACGGACGGATCCGCCCCGCGACCCGCGAGGCGGTGGTCGAGATCATCAAGGAGGCCCACCGTCGCGCCGAGGTCCTGGACGGGCGCCGGAACTCCCTCACCCTTCGTCTGCGAGAGCTCGGGGGACTCATCCGAACGGCGGGGGATCTCGCGGCGGTCTCCGGGAGCGACGTTCTCGAGGCCAAACACCTGCTCGAGGCGCTCCGCCGGGCCCGCTCGATCGAGGAGCAGGTCCGGGAGAGCTACGGCTCGTTCCAGGGCGGCCTCCGCCAGGAAGTGACCGAGTCCCAGCGACAGTCGATGGGGTACTACAACTGGAACGACCACCCGGACCCCGGACAATTCCCGGGCGGGTACGGCTGACGGTCGGCGCCCCACCCGTACCTCCGGCCCGTTCGAGCCCCTTCGCCCCCGGAAGGGAACCGGTTCTCGCTCCCAAACGTCGTGCATCCCCCTCGAGACCGGTCGCTTCGGTGTCGTCCTCCGACAGGCATATGAGCGGGTCGTCGGTGCACGCCCGCACGGGCGCGTAGTCTAGTGGTTATGACGTCACCCTGACACGGTGAAGGTCGCCAGTTCGAATCTGGCCGCGCCCACCAGTTCGAATCGCACCCTCACTCCCCACGGGAGTTCTCCCGCCGTTCGACCCGGGTCGCGCCCTTCGAACGTGGCCCTTCGGCGGGATCCGGTCCTTCCCTTGGTCGGCGCATTCGAGCGGATCCGGTCGGCCCTGGTCTCCCCTTCGCGGGGATCTCCGCACGATTCGGGATCTATTCGGTCGGTTCGGGCCATCGGCGGGAGCGTGGTCCATCAAACACGGTGTGGAGTCGAGGGCGATTCCCTCCGAACGATCGGTGCGACACCGGTACCCAGTATCTCGATGGACCGTACCATCTTCGGATGCGGAACGCTGGAGACACCCATCTGGAAAGTGACTCGGGAGAGGCCCCCGAGCGCTTCGCTGACGTAGAGAATCTTTTTCGCCACCGTCTCGGCGTCGCCGATCAGGAGGGCGCCCTTGGGCCCCCGCTGGGCGTCGAAGTGGGCTCGCGTGGTCGGGGACCATCCGCGTTCTTTGCCGATCTCCGTGAACGTGTAGGCGTACCCGGGAAAGAAGTCGTCGGCGGCCTCCTCGGTCGTCTCTCCTAGAAAGCCCACGGAATGAAGCCCCACTTTGAGTTTTTCCGGAGCGTGGCCCGCCCGGCGGCCGGCCTCGCGATACAGATCGACCAGGGGGCGGAATCGTGCGGGCTCGCCGCCGATGATGGCGACCATGAGCGGAAGGCCGAGCTTGCCGGCGCGGACGAATGAGGCGGGTGTCCCGCCCACTCCGACCCAGATGGGCAGCGGATCCTGGACGGGACGGGGAAAGACGGCCTGGCCGGTCAGTGGGGGCCGGTGTTTGCCCGACCAATGGACATGGGTATTCGCGCGGATGGCGAGGAGGAGCTCGAGTTTTTCCGCGAACAGCGAATCGTAGTCGTCGAGATTGAGACCGAAGAGGGGATAGGCATCGACGAAGGATCCGCGGCCGGCGACGATCTCCGCTCGACCCTTCGAGATCAGGTC
>JAKIWQ010000092.1 GCA_022749935.1 Thermoplasmata archaeon
CCGGGAGCCAGACCCGAGAAGTTCGCCCAACCGGCCCGGTCGGAGACGACGGAGGGCCCGGTGGCGATGGTGACGTTGGCGCCTCCGATCGGTTGGTGGGAGGAACTGTCGAGGATGATCGTGTCGAGGACCCCGAGGGGCCGGGGGGTGACGAGGATCGTGACCAGGGTGACCTGGCCGGGTTGCAACCACTGCACCGGAACGGAATCGTTCTCCTCGTACCCCGGCGCCCACGCCCTCACGGTGTAGTTCCCCGCCGCGAGCGAGAGGACCAAGATACCGAACGTGGTCTGGCGGGAGAAGTTGGCCACCCCGGAGGGCAGGGGACCCGCCGAGGAGAAGTTGATCTGTGCGACCGGGACGGTCTGGTGGGACGAGGAATCGAGAACCGTGACATCGATCGTCGCCGCGGGGGCCGACGTCAGCCGGACGGTGAGGTGAACCACGCCCGTCCCCGGCAACGCGACGATCGTCGAGTTCGATTCAAAGTACGGCGCGCTCGCGCCGATGGAATGCGGCCCGAGGGCTGTCGTCGGAGCCTGAAGGGTTCCTCCGGTGATCGTGAACCCCAGGAACAGCTGGTCGAGGGTGACGGTGGCTCCCGGAATACGGATGGTCGTGCCGTTCGGTAGCTCGCCGAGGACGAGGACGTCCAATCGGACGAGAGGGATGAGGGTCAACCCCTGGACCAAGGTCTGGCCCGGCTCGAAGGTCGCGGCCACCGTAGACCCGTGGTCTCCGAGGCGCCACGCGGAGACCTGCCCCTGAAACGACGGGACGTCGGTGAAATTGGCCCAGCCCGCCGCATTCGTGAGGGCCACCACGTCGAAGGGGGTCGCCGGGATCGTCACGTTGACCTGGGCCCCCACGCTGGGAGGACCGGTCGAGTCGAGGACGAGCACGTCCACTTGGGACGGTGGCAGCCACACCAGCGGGAACGACACCGTGGTCGTCCCTCCCGGCGAGAGCCAGAGCGAGCGGGTAGTGCTCGCATATCCCGGAGCGCTGACGGTCAGGTCCACTTCCTCCGACGGGAGGCCCGAGAGGTTGACGTAGCCGCGCGCGTCGGTGGAATGCGTCCCCCCGACATTGGACTGTACGAAGGCATCCGTGATCCCGAGACCGTCGGAGGCATTGGTCACCTGAACGGAAAGGAGGGCGGAGAGCCCCAGCCGCCAGGTTTCGTTGAGCACGACGGAACCGTCGGTTCCCCCCGCCATCAAGAGAGTAGCATTGCCGGGGACCTCGAGCCAGTCGGAGGAGGCCGCGGAGCGAGCCGGCGGGAGGACGGTGACATTCTCAGTGACCCAGTGCTCGATAGCCGGGAGGAACAGAATGGTCTCGTTGAACTGGTCGACCCCGTTCGTGCCTCCGAACAGGACATCGCCCGGAAGGTCCGGGTCGTAGGTCCAGATCCCTAACATCACCGCGGGCGGTGGAGCGCCCGCCAACGAGGGGGCTGAGGTCCACTGTTCGCTCGAGAGATTGAAGTGCCAGAGCACGTTGGAGCACGGGTAGCAACCTCCGAGGAGGTCGAACACTCCGGCCGACGCATCCCAGGTCATCATCGACCCGTGAAGCGCGGGCGGGCCCGATGCGCCTTGAGAGGGCACGCGGCTCCAGAGGTCGGTCGAGAGGTTCAGCTCCCACGTGTCGGAGAAGGTCTCCTGACCGGTACCCTGGAAGTCCTGGCTCCATCCTCCGAAGAGCAGCCCGATCCGGTCCACCGAGTCGATCGCGAACGCTGAGTCTTGGCGTGCGGCCGGGGCTACGGCGCCGGAGACGTTCGTCCAACCCCCGCTCCCGAAGTTGAACACCCAGGTGCTATTGGTAACACTCTCCGTGGCCAAGTCGTCGAGGCCCCCGAACAGGACCGCCGACCCACGGCGCGGGTCGGAGGCGAACCCGAACCCGGTCCGAGGCGACGGAGCCGCGGCCGGGTGGAGGGTTTTCCACACATTCGTGGTCTCGTTGTAGACCTGAGTCACGGCCGAGAGGCCGACCGGCGTCTCGCCGCCGAACATCACCGCCTCGGACCGAGCCGAGTCGGCCGCAAGGCCCGCCCCACTCCGGCTTCCCGGCCCCTTTCCCACCAACGGACTCCACGAGAAGAGCGCGGGCGTAGGAACGGGCGGAGGTGCGGACGCGTTGCATGCGGCAGCGCCGGACGTCGGTCGGAGCGCACCCCGATCGCACGAGTCCCCCGGGGCGCGGTTCATCCGGCCCGGATCGGCGGACCGGGGGAGAGCCGCTCCGGCAGGTAGTGCCGAGAGCAGGACCACCAGAACGATGAGAGCAACGAATCCGAATCGAAGCGGGGAAGAAGACCCTCTCACGTCGTCAACCTCCGCGGACCTTCGGCGTTCTGACCCGGTCGCTCCTGGAATCCGATCGTCGGCCGAGGGAAAGCTCGGAGCCCTGGGTAGAAACCCCGGGTCGGCGGCTGCCGGCGCCCGAGCGTAGAGTAGGTATCGTTCGCTCACGAGACGCGCGCACGAACTTCCGAGGGGCATGCCACGGTGAGGATGGAACCCGGGCGGGCCGAACCGCAGTAGGCGCACGGAACATCCTCACCCTCGGAGAGGAGTCGCGGATTCGGCCGAACCTCCCAGTCCGCCCGGTGCCCCGGGAGGCACTCCGAGCA
>JAKIWQ010000093.1 GCA_022749935.1 Thermoplasmata archaeon
GCGAGAGAGAACTGGCGCCAAAGCCGAGCCAGTTGAACCGGCGGTCGAGCCGGTGAAGCGGCAGCCGGAGCCGAAAACGAGCGACATTCAGCGGCAACTGGTCATTGAGGATCGTCGAGTGTGCGAAGCGAAGCGACTCGGCCTCCCGTCTTGAACCTTGGCCCTCGGTACGACGCCACGACGGGGGGCCTTCCTGACGTTCCGCTCCGCCCGACAGCCGGAGCCTCCTAGGGACGGCCGGGACGAACCTGACCGGGGGCGGGAACCTCGATGGCGTTGTACGGGAGTATCCCTCGGTTGCGGCGCTGATCTACTTCGCCTCTCATCGCGGGCACGCTGGAGCCGGGGACATTGGCGCGCCCGAACTTCGACTACGGCATCGGTGACCACGCGGTCCGGTTCCTTCTCGAGGGGGTCGAGCCGGCCGAAGGGCTCGTCGGCGAGGGACTGGTCAGGGCACCCAGGGCTCACCACTCATCTGGTCCGTTCCTTCTGGGTAGATGGATCGGAGGCGCGATGAGGACCCCACGGAGAACGAACCAAGAGAGCCCTCCGGGCACCAAACTTCGGAGAGTGAAGTGGACGAAGGACCTCGCCGCCGTTCGCCGCCTCTTCCAAGACTACCGACAATGGCTCGCCGAGCACCAGGGCACGACGGCCTCGGCCAGGGCGAGGGGGCAGCGCGGGCTCGCGCTGATCGACACGCAGATCGCGGAGCTGCCGGGCGTCTACGGTCCCCCTCGAGGAGAGATCGTTCTGGCGGTCGCTCAACAACAGCTGGTCGCGTGCGGCGCCCTGCGGGAGCTCGAGCCGAAGATCGGGGAGATCAAGCGGATCTACGTTCGGGCCGACCATCGGGGGCCGGTGTTCGGGCCCCGCTTGACGCAGGCGCTTCTCGACCGGGCGTGGCAGCTCGGGTACGAGCGCGTGCGGGTCGACACGCTCCCGACGATGACTGCCGCCATCAAGTTCTACCAAGAGATGGGGTTCGTCCCCATCCCGTCCTACTGGCCCCACCCGGCGCCCGGAGCGCTCTTCTTCGAGTATACCCTGGAGAAGGCGAAATCTCGGCGACGCGGGGCGTGAACATCGAAGCGGCCCGATTCGGCCCTCGGAGCGAGTGGGTACCTCGGGCGTTTGCCCATGCGGCCTGTATCGCGAATGGACCGCGTCGGCCACCTTCCCCTCGACGGAGGTCTCAGGGCCGGGGGTGCATCCCAAGAACGTTCAGATCCCCAACTCGGGCGAACCACCCGCGATCCTGGTGGCTCCCCTTTTCCGTCGACGATCTTCCCTCGTCCAAGCGATTGCCTGAGCGGGATTCATGTTCGTAACAGCGAGGTGACCCAGAGGTGCACCCTCGAGACGCTTTCTCGAGCCTCCTCGGCTTCCTTCTCCGTGAATTCACGGGACTCATACTCGACCCGATTTTTCGCTTCGAGGACCCGAGAGATCTGCCGCACGGCCCGGTCGGCGTCGGGAAGGCGAAGGGAGCTCACCATGCCTACGACGCCCGCGTGCTCCTGACCGCTCCACCGTTGACCGGAACGCTGCACCGTAAGGGCGTCGCAACCGGAGATCACGCAGTGCACCCCGAGAAGGCCCACCGAGTTCCACGCCCCTTCGGCCGAGGCCCGATTCATCTGGGTCTCGAACTCGCGAGCTCGCTCGAAGTAGACGACGTACCGCGACTTCGGAACTACCTCAGTCCGAGCCATGGTCAGCCCCGACCCGTGACGTCCAACCCTTCCAGCTCGATGGCCTTCAGGAGGGCGGGATTGCGTGGGCGGGCGACCTGGGCTCGGGTGAAAATGAAGGGAGAGACTGGATTCCCAAACCGTTCCCAGACTTGGGTTCGAACCTTGTTCACCGCCTCCTCAGCCCTCTCCCTCTCGCCGGATGTCCGAATCTGGAGGAAGAGGTCCACATCACTATCGGCCCGCTCCTCGCCCCGTGGAATGGAACCGAATACTCGAGCTCGGTCGACCCCGGTGGCTCGAAGTCCCTCCGCTACGACGCGAAGCATCTCGGACCGAAGTCCCGCCTCCCTACGAAAGAGCTCGCTGACGACCGGCGTCAAGACGTGCACAGGGTTCAACTGCCAAGAATAGGATCTTCCGATCACTTCGCGACTTACAAGCGAGGTGTCCGCGAGTTCGCCTAGGTCACGTGCCGCTTGTGCGGCCGAGACGCGAGCTGTCCGCGCGAGCTCCCGCCCCGTCCAGTGTCGATGGGGGGAGGCAAACATCGTCCGGAGTAGGCCCAGTTTGGTCGGGCTACCTAGGATCGGAGTCAAGGCGGCGTGGAATCTCATGTCTCTTATCAGAGACATATGTATTCCTACAGATATATAGGCTTCCGGGCCGAATCCAAGGGTCGATCGAACCGCGACGTCGCCGCCGTGACGCTGAGGTTCCCACTGAGATCTGGTTCCCGTGTCGATTCATGCCTCCGGCCCGCCCGAACCGATCCCCTGGTCCCTAGCCGCCCTCTGATTGAGGGTCGAACAAGTTCGCGAATTCGGAGCTAGGATGCGCAAGAAAGTTCAGGTGTCGGGGGGGGGATTTGAACCCCC
>JAKIWQ010000094.1 GCA_022749935.1 Thermoplasmata archaeon
CCGAGTCGGTGCTGAAGACGGCGGAGAGGGGGTGGGGGCCGAATCGAACCCGAGGGGAGGAGCGTGGTGGAGAGGTCGGAGAGGTGGCGCCAGTTCCGCATACGGATCCGCAGCCGGTGGAGCCGACGGGGAGACGGCTTGCGTCGGGCTCGACGGTGGGCCTGCTGCACCTCCCGCCGGCCTTCGTCCCGGATCCGCTGAAGGTAGGTCTCGAGCGCGTCCCGGCGGCGCCGCAACGGGGCCACCTCGAATCCCGCCCGAATCCCCTCGAAGAGTCCGGCGTCGCGCTCGGACCGGAGAAACATTCGAAGGAGCTCGCGTCCGGCTCGGGCGTCGTCCGTAAGGCGTGCTTGGGCACGGTGGAGGCGGACCCGTTCGCGGGCACCGCGGGCCAGCGAAGTGTCCGAGATGAGCTCGAGTGCAATGTCCCGGTCTCGAACCCCGCCCACCAGCCGGGCGAGCCGCTTGAGTCGACGGTCATACCCGGCGAGATGGGTGCGGGACCTCTTCGGCACGAACCGTCCCCAGATCTCGACCCCGACCCGGAGCCGTCGGAGGTCCCGGTGGAGCCGATGAAGGGCGGAGGCGGCCGGGCGGGGGGCGGCGACCGCTCGGTCGAGCTCTCCCAAGGTCGCGTCCAAGCGTCGCTGGAGCTCGCTCACGAGGTCCGCGACGGCGGAGTGTGGGGTACCTCGGGGCGCCATAAACCATCTCAATTCGAGCCCACGACCGAGATGGGGTAAAACCGTTTCCGGCCGATTCCGACATCACCGTATTAGTAGGGCCATCCATGGGCCGCCGTGGAGCGGGCCCGGTCGGCGGAATCCGCCCATCGGGAAGACCGCGCGACCCCGAATCCCGACCACCAATTGGGGGTGGTCGACGTCGGCTCCAACACGGCGCGGTTCGTGATCTTTGAAACCTCGCTTTCGGGCGCGGTGCGTGCGGGGTACGAGGCGAAGGAGGTCCCCCGGCTCGGGGAAGGGACCGGACCGGAGGGCCAGCTCTCCGACGAGGCGATCCGCCGTGGCACGATGGCGGTGCGGCGGTTCGCCAAGATCGTCCGGGCCATGGGGGTGCCCCGGACCCTCGCCGTCGCGACCAGCGCGGTCCGGGACGCCCCGAACGGGGGCGAGTTCGTCCGCTCGGTCGAGAAGGCGACCGGCTTGCTCCTCCGGATCCTTTCGGGAACGGAGGAGGCCCGGTACGGCTACCTGGGCGTGGCCAGTGCGTGGGAGCTGGGGGACGACATCGTCTGCGACCTCGGAGGCGGGTCGCTCCAGCTGGCCGAGGTCCGCCGGGGCGACCTTCGCAATTCGGTGAGCCTGCCGCTCGGGGTCCTCCGATTGTCCCAGCGGTTCCTCGAGCACGACCCGCCGAAGAAGCGGGAGATGGACGACCTTCAGGAGCACGTTCGGGAGGCGCTCGGCGCCGTGTTCGAAACCTTCGGGGACCGTCCTCACCGTCTCTTTGGGATCGGGGGTACGGTGCGGTCCCTCGCGCGCGCGGCCATCGAGTTCCGCGACTGGCCGATCGGTCGGGTCCATGGGTACCCGCTCTGGGACTACGATGTGGAGGCGCTCGGGGAGCTGCTGGGCGAGATGCCGGCGGACAAGCGGCGGGCCGTCCCCGGGGTCGGGTCGGACCGGGCCGACATCGTGCTCGCCGGGGTCATGATCTTCAAGGAACTCCTCCGCGCCGCCCGGACGGACCGGATCATCGTCTCCGGTACGGGGATCCGGGAAGGGATCGCGCTCGAGGCCGTCGGAGCGAAGCTACCGGCACCGGCGGTCGTTCTCGCGGAGCGGTCGGCGGGGGCCGCTGCGGAGTCGTTCGCCTTTCGGCTGGACCACGGGCGGGACGTGGCGGCGACCGCGCTCGACCTTTATGAGGTGGTCGCCGCCCGGTTCAAGTGGGGGAAGAGCGAGGAGCTCGCCCTCCGGGTGGCCGCCTGGATGCACGACTCCGGAATCGCGATCGACCTGTGGCGCCACGCCCACCACTCGGCGTACCTGATCCAGAACTACCCCGTCATGGGCCTCGATCAGCGGGAGGTCCTGCTCGCCTCGATGGCC
>JAKIWQ010000095.1 GCA_022749935.1 Thermoplasmata archaeon
ATCCCGAGGAGGTGTCGCGCTTGCTCGGCGGCCTCGTGCGCCGCGCGGGACGACGCCGCCAGCGAGCCGCCGAGGTCGCCCCGGACACCGGCCCGGAACGCCCGCGCGAGCCGGCCGACCGGGGTGGGTTCGGGTTCGACGTACCCGCCCACCGGGGTCCATCCCCGACCCAGCAACTGGTGGGTCACGAAGGCGGTGGCGAGCGCGAGGAGGCCGGAAAGGTACACCAGGTCGAAGACGCCCGCTCCCCCGATCACGAAGAGCGACGGGGTCGAGCTCGGGTAGAGCGGAGGCTGGCGCAACACATCGGCGCCGACCAGCACCCCGAACGTGGCGGCCACGAACGCGGCGGGTAGCGCGAGACCCTCTGCCCCGGGAAGGAGCCTCGGCGCGAGGAGGACCGCGATGGCTCCGACGGCCGCCGGCGGGAGGAGGTATTCCGGGAATCCTTCGGTGATCCCTACGCCGGGGAGGGCCGACGAGAAAAGGAAAGTGAGATAGAGGACCCCGCTCGTCAGCGCGAGGACGAACGCGACCCGAGTCCACAACGGATCCCGGCCCGGGGCGAGGGCGACCAGGACGACCGGGGCCGCAGAAGCCACGAGGAGGACTCCCACATCGGCCGCCTCCACTCGGGAGACCAACAGCACGACGGCGAGGACGCCGCCGCTGAGGGCGGCGACGGCCCCGAGGTAGAGCCGAACGGACCGCCCCGCCGGCGGGGCGAGGGCGGAGAAGGCGAGCAACCCGACGAGGATGGGGAGGAGCGCGCCGGCCACGGAGATCCCCACCACGTCGTTCGTGACCGGGAGCACCGGGAGGTCGGCGTAGGTGGCGGCGATCGCCCCGGGGAGCAGCAGCCAGAACGCCCCGCGGCCGAGTCCGACCGAGGCCGCGAAGGGCCGGCGCTCGAAGGCGAGGAGGAACAGGGCGGCCCAGAGGAGGCCGGGGAGGGCGAGCGAGAGGGCGTTCCCCGCGATGTCGGAGGTCACCTGTCCCGGGTCGATCACAGAGGTAGTACGGCGGCGTCCGAGGACCGAGGTGAGCCTAAACGTTTTGTCGCCGACCCCGTTCGCCGGGCATGGGACCCCCCCGCATCGAACGGGACTCGCTCGGTCCGCGCGAGGTGCCGGAACCGGCCTACTGGGGGATCCAGACCCTTCGGGCCCGGGAGAACTTCCCCGTCAGTGGCCTCCGGTCGTCGCCCCACCTCGTGACCGCGTACGCCTGGCTGAAATTGGCGTGCCTCCGGACCAACGTCGCCCTCGGGGGGGTCGATGCGGCGAAGGGTCGGGCCGTCGAACAGGCGGCGGAAGAGATGGCGGCCGGGAAGTTCGCAGGCGAGTTCGTCGTGGACGTCTTCCAGGCGGGAGCGGGCACGTCGTTCCACATGAACGTCAACGAGGTCCTCGCGAATCGGGCGCTCGAGATCCTCGGGCGGCCCAGGGGCGAGTATGCCACCGTGAGCCCGAACGACCTCGTCAATCGAGGTCAATCGACCAACGACACCTACCCCTCGGCGGCCCAGGTCGCGGTCCTCCTCGGATTCCGCGAGCTCCGGGCGGCCGTCGGGGTCCTGGTCGCGAGCCTTCGGAAGAAGGGTTCCGAGTTCGCACCGATGGCCAAAGCGGGTCGGACCCACCTGAAGGACGCGATGCCGGTCCGCCTCGGCGCCGAGTTCCAGGCCTATGCGAGCGCGCTCGACCACGTACTCGAGACCTTGCCGGCAGTCGAGACGGCGCTCGCCGAGATCCCCCTCGGAGGGAGCGCGGTGGGCAGCGGGATCAATTCGTTGCCGGGGTTCCGGGTCGGTGCGGTCCGCGAGTTCGCTCGCCTCACGGGATTGCCCCTGCGTCCCGCTCGGGACCCGTTCGAATCGATGCAGAGCCGCTGGCCCCTCGGCGCGGCATCGGCCTGGCTCCGCACCCTTTCCCTCGAACTCATCCGCATCGCCAACGACCTCCGATTGCTCTCGAGCGG
>JAKIWQ010000096.1 GCA_022749935.1 Thermoplasmata archaeon
GCGTACGGTCGACCGGGCGGTCCGCAAGGGGGGTCTCAACGACCTGGAGGCTGCCGCGTTCGGGGACGTCATCCGTCGGCTCGGAGGGGAACAGGCCCGTGTCGACGCGTGCGACACCAACGAGGCACGGTTCGGCCGGCGGGTCGCGCGACGCGCCGGAGTCGGCGTCCAGGTGATCGCCCGCCATCACGCCGACCGGGACGATCCGATCGTCGGGGCCGCGTCCATCGTGGCCAAGGTCCGCCGAGACCGGGCGCTCGCCCGCCTGCGTGCCGCCCTCGGGACCGGGATCGGGAGCGGGTACCCCTCCGACCCCCAGACGGTCGAATTCGTCCGCGCGCACCTGCAACAGACCGGAGTAACCCCTCCGTGGCTCCGTGCCTCGTGGGCCACGATGGCAAGGGTTAACCCTCCTCTGCCGGCTAGCACGCTGGACCGGTTTGTCGCATGACCGTGGAGGAAACGCTCGTGGCGCTCGTCGACCGATTCAATCGGCATGCCGAGAAGACCCCGGCCATGGCCGAGGAATTGAACGGGATCGAGCGCACGATCGAGGTGCGTCTGACCGACGAGGGTACCTACGCGGTCGACCTTCGGCAGGGCCGTCTCACCGACCTGCGCTCCGGTTCCCCCGGCCGGTCGGATGTGAAGATCACGACGGATGTCGCCACCTTCCAAGGACTGATCTCGAAGGATATCGGTCCGATGAAGGCCCTCGTCACTCGAAAGCTCTCCATCGAGGGGAGTCTCGAGGACAAGCTCCTCTTCCGAAAACTCCTCTGAGTCCGGCTCCCTTCCACGCCGGTCGCGTCGCCGGAACGATTCCGACACTCGCTACGCGGGACGAGTCGGGGGCGCACTCACGTCCGACCGGGCCGAGAGATGTCGCTCGAAGAATTCTACCGCCTTCGTGAACGCGACCACCTGGTTCGGCAGCCGCACGAGGCCGTGACCCTCGTCCTCGAACCGCAAGAACTCGACGGGGACCCCTCGCCGTTGGAGCGCCGCAACGATCTGTTCGGCCTCGTAGATGGGAACGCGGGGGTCGTTCGCCCCGTGGACCACGAGCAGCGGCGTCCGGATCTCGTCCACGTGATGGAGCGGGGAGATCGATTCGAGGAAGGCCCGGTCGTGCTCCAGGCTCCCGTACTCGTCCTCGCGCACCTTGCGCCGCCAGGGTCCGGTCCGTTCGAGGAACGTCACGAAGTTGGCGATGCCGACCACGTCCACGGCGGCCCCCCACAAGTCGGGGTACGTCGAGATGGCGGAGAGGACCATGAACCCGCCGTAGCTCCCCCCGATCACGCCGAGGAGCGTGGAAGGTCGGCCGTTGGGGCGGTCCCCCGGGATGATCTGAAGGGCCAGGTCCCGCAAGTCCCGGACCGAGTTCATGCGGAGTCGAACGTCGTCCAGGTGGAGGAACGTCCTCCCGTACCCAAGGCTGCCCCGGACGTTCGGCAGCAGGACCCGGAATCCTTCCCCGACGAGGAAGGCCGTCATCGGGCTGAAACCGGGACGGGCCTGCCCCTCCGGTCCCCCGTGGACCGAGAGGATCGTTCCCCGGACCGGGCCCTCCGGCGCGTAGTCCCAGTACTCGACCGAGAGACCGTCCTCCGCGAGATACGAACCTCGCTCCGGAGAGTGGGACGATCCCGGCATCGGCGTCGGATTCTGGGTGACGACCCGGCTGACCCCGGTGGTCGGGTCGATCGCAAAGACCTCGGTGCCGGTCTCGGCCGAGCTCAGGTCGTAGAAGAGCTCTGTTCCGTCGCGGCTCCAGGCCACCGAATCGACCACGCCCGGTTGGGCCAGGGGGAGGTTGGCGAACTCCGAAGAACCGCTGTCGTAGACCCACAGCTCGCTCCAGCCGTGGTCGTTGGAC
>JAKIWQ010000097.1 GCA_022749935.1 Thermoplasmata archaeon
CCGTCGTGATCGCCGGGTCGACCGGACCGGCCCCCTCGAAGGTCCCCGCGGAGCTGTGGTCGGGATAGCGGCGGGATCCCGAGCACTGCCGAGCATCGCCATGGAGGGTGGCCCCACCGGGGCCCGGGCTTGAAACCTTGTTGAGCAGAGGTAGGGCTGCGTCTGCAAAGGATTTGTACCGCGGGCCAGTGAATGACCTCGGGTCGCGCGTCGCGTCCAGGTCGAGAGATGGCGCGCGTACTCATCACCGGGGGCACGGGGTTCCTCGGCTCCTACCTCTCTCGATTCCTCGCCGGGCGAGGGGACCAGGTAACGGCGACCTTCCTCGTCGACCCGGACCCATTCCTTCGAGAGACCGCCTCGACCACATCGATCGTACATCTGGACGTTCGGGACGCGAAGGAGGTCGACACCGTCCTTTCGAAGGTCCGTCCCGAACTGATCTACCACTTCGCCGGGCAACCGTACGTCCGCCCCTCGTGGGACGACCCCGTAGGTACGTTTCGGACGAATGTCGACGGGACGGTCCACGTGCTCGAGTGGATCCGCCAGCATAGTCCGAGCACCAAGTTCGGATTTGCCGGGAGCAGTGCGGCCTACGGGATCGCGGAGCACCAACCGATCCCGGAGAACGAACCGCTGCTCCCCTCGAGCCCGTACGGCGCGAGCAAGGCCGCGGCCGACGTGATCTGCTATCAGTACTGCGTGAGCTACTCGATCCCGATCTACCGCTTCCGGATCTTCGCCACGACCGGCCCGGGCAAGACCGGCGACGCGCCCAACGACTTCGCCACGCAAGTCGCGCGGTTGGAGGGGGCCACGGGACGCCGGGTCCTGCGGGTCGGTTCGTTGGAGACCCGCCGTGACTTCAGCGATGTGCGCGACACTATTCGTGCCCTCTGGACGATCGTCGAGAAGGGGACCCCGGGCGAGGCCTACAACGTAGGGTCCGGCGTCACGCGAAGCATGAAGGGCATCGTCGAGGGCTTTCTCGGTCTTGCCAAGACCCCCATCGAGGTGGAGGTGGAGGATCGTCGCCTGCGCCGGGTCGACGAACCGGTGATCCACGCGAAGGTCGACCGTCTCCGAGCGCTCGGATGGACGCCAGAGGTACCGTGGGAGCAAACGCTCGGCGACCTACTGAATCACTGGCGCCAGCACCCTGCTCCTTCGGAGCTGGCTCCCAAGTAGTCGTGAACCGGTTGGGGCGATCGCGAACCCGGTCAAGGGTTCGCGACCGTCGGGAAGCTCGATCCCGTTCCGGGCGTCCGGGTTCAGACCGCCTTGCCGCACATGGTGCAGGTGCGGGTCTGCATGTTGACCGCGCCGCCGCAGGCCGGGCAGGTCATCACGCCGGCCGTTCCCGGGGCGCCGGGCATCATGCCCGGGCCGCCCATCATCATCGGCATTGGCTTGAACACGAGGGCCAAGATTCCGCCGATGAGCGCCAGGATGAACCCAAGGATGAAGCCGCCGCCGCCGAGGGGGATGCTGATGACCGCGAAGACGATGATCAGGACGCCCCAAATGACGTGCTGCTGCGGGCGAACCCATACCATGACGCCTCCAACAA